>JAQXZK010000153.1 GCA_029227175.1 Bacteroidales bacterium
TGTTATACGGCAGTGGTTTGTGCGCTCAACTTCCTGTCGATGTTCGAGACGGAGACCGCGGCCCGCGAGATGGCCACGTTCTGCACCGCACAGATACGCCGTTACCGCACGACCCTGTCCGGAAGGAGGGCCGCCGAGAAGCCGCAGGAGCAACCTGCCGAGGCGGAATCCGTGCCGACGGCAACGACCGCTGCCGACAACGAACTGATTGCCGGCAACCCAGACGACAAGGACACCACAACAGACATCAACGACCCGGCAAAGGACAGCTCTGCGCTGTCCCGACAGTCTGGCGGCAGGAGCAAGGAACGACTGGTAAAGATTTTCAGTCCGGATTCTTAGTTCAGATTTTGAGGCCCGCGCAGAGCCGGCCGATTAATCCTTACTGAAAATCTCAGGCAGAAAATCCTTGCTGTATGGAGAAAGAGGAGAAGCAAAAAAAAGAGGCTGTATTGATACAGCCTCTAAAATGTCTTTTGTTTGTAAGTCCGGTTTTCAGAATCGGATGTTCACACCGATAGAGAGATAGGCTTTGTCAGCATCGCGTAGCCAAGAATACTTGCCTTCGGCAAAAATGCCTAAACGCTCAGTGACATTGTATCGACCGCCGACGCCAAGATTTACACCCAATTTGTCTACATTAGCAGACTGGCCGTTTACTGTAATGCCATGATGGAAATATGCCAAACCGACAATAGGGTATATTTGCCATTGTGGTGCTACATTGAAGTTATAGTGGAAATCAGCATCAACCATAAACTCTGTCCCGGCAGATGGGAAGAAAAGTGTAAACTTGGGAGAAAAATCAAGGTTTTCAAACGTTTCCAAGGTTGCACCTACACCGAGACCAAAGTCGCTACGGAAGTTGGCACTGACGTCAAGACTCTTGAATTGGAATTGTGCGTTTGCGGCAATAGCGCTAACGCAGAAAACGAGTGCAAGTAGTAATTTCTTCATTTTTCAAAAAGTATTTAAGTTTATATTATGCACGAGTAGTTGAATGTGTACAGAACTAACATTTGCAAAAGTATAAATATATTCTGCGTAAACACATGCGTGCTATGTTAAAAAAGTAAAACACAGGATAATGCTATACGAAAGGAAGAATAGAGAAGAGAAAAAGACCAAAATGTTAGGATAACAGGAAAAATAAAGAGTGAAATAAAGTGTTTTTCCACTGAGGTGATGACAATATGTCTGATTTTATTTATCTTTGCGCCCAATTTTGTTTTGGAAAATTTTTAAGTAACACATTTTAGGAAAGAATGAAGGTAGCAATTGTAGGTGCAAGTGGCGCTGTAGGGCAGGAATTCCTTCGTGTTTTGGAGGAACGCAATTTCCCTCTTGACGAATTGGTATTATTTGGCTCGACACGCAGTGCCGGTACAAAGTACACATTTAGAGGTAAAGAGATTGAGGTGAAGTTACTTCAGCACAACGATGACTTTAAGGATGTAGATATCGCATTCACTTCGGCTGGTGCAGGAACTTCAAGAGAGTATGCAGAAACGATTACAAAATATGGGGCAGTTATGATTGATAACTCAAGTGCTTTCCGAATGGATGAGGACGTTCCGCTGGTTGTCCCTGAGTGTAATGCTGCTGATGCGTTGAATCGCCCACGCGGTATTATTGCCAATCCGAATTGCACTACAATCATGATGGTTGTCGTGTTGCAGCCGCTTGAACGATTGAGCCATATAAAGCGGTTACACGTAGCAAGTTATCAGGCTGCAAGTGGGGCTGGAGCTGCAGCAATGGCCGAGCTTGAGCAGCAGTATCGCGAGGTGCTTGACGGCAAGCCTGCAACAGTCAATAAGTTTGCCTATCAGTTGGCTTATAACGTTATCCCGCAAATCGATGTTTTCATGGATAACGGATATACCAAGGAAGAAATGAAAATGTTTAACGAAACGAAGAAAATTATGCACACTGATGCGGCTTGTTCAGCCATGTGTGTACGTGTCCCTTCACTCCGTTCGCACAGTGAGGCTGTATGGATCGAGTTTGAAAGACCGGTCTCTGTACAGGAAGCTCAACAGGCTTTGGCTGCAGGTGAGGGTATTCAGTTGATGGATGATCCAGCGAACAAAATCTATCCTATGCCATTGTTCCTGGCAGGAAAAGATGACGTGTATGTGGGGCGTGTTCGTGAAGACTTATCCAATCCGAATGGTTTGACCTTGTGGCTTGTAGGCGACCAGATTAAGAAAGGCGCAGCCTTGAATGCTGTTCAGATTGCCGAATATCTCATCAAAGTTGGTGATGTGAAATAATGGGCATGATGAAGTAACCGCAAACAGACACAGATATTGGCAAAACTATATTGAAATAAAAAAAACGATTTGAGTTTCCATTTTCTCAAACTCATGTTCAAATCGCAAAAAGACTTTCACGATAGAAAAAGGCGGGTTTTGACTCGCCTTTTTTGTTTGATTTATTTGTCATTTTTTTGAAATGAGATATATTTGTGAGTCTATAAACAACAAACGAAATAACGTAAGAAACAAGAGTCTATGAGAAAGCGAATACTTCCCTTTTTACTGGCAGTGATATTTGCCGGGTGTCAAGCAAGGAGGAACACCCCTCAAGAGGTCGTAATGAGTGATGAACGTATTATCCCTGCAGATGAACGCACAGAGATGTATCTCCCTTTATTACGAGGTAAGCGGGTCGCTCTTTTTTCCAATCACACTGCGGTGATTGGTGACCGTCACGTGCTGGACGTCCTGTTGGAGAACAAGGTGAATGTAACGGCCATCTTCAGCCCGGAACATGGGTTTAGGGGGACAGCAGATGCAGGAGAGCATGTGAGTAGCAGTGTGGACGAGCAAACCGGAGTTCCAATCTTGTCTCTCTATGACGGCAAGAGGCGGGGCCCCAGTGATGAATCTATGAATCAGTTTGATGTTTTGGTGGTCGACATACAGGATGTTGGTCTTCGCTATTACACTTATTACGTAACCATGATAAGACTGATGAAAGCATGCTCGCTGAAGGGCAAACCTGTGATAGTCTTGGATAGGCCGAATCCAAATGGGCATTATGTGGACGGGCCGATTCTTGATATGAGTCTGAAAAGTGGGGTGGGTGGTCTCCCGATTCCTATTGTGCATGGAATGACGCTTGGGGAACTGGCATTGATGGCCAACGACAAGGGATGGATTGTTGAAGAAAAGCCCGGTGCTTGTGAGTTGACCGTGATTCCTTGCGAGAATTATACACATCACAGTTTTTATATGTTGCCGGTTGCACCCTCTCCCAATCTCCCTAATATGACAGCAATTTATCTGTATGCGTCACTTTGCTATTTTGAAGGAACGGATGTTTCCCTGGGACGAGGAACAGACAAGCCATTCCAGATTTACGGTCATCCGGATATGAAGGGATACAAATTTGAGTTTACCCCCGTGTCAAGATTTGGAGCCAAGAATCCTCCTCAGCAGAACAAACTCTGTCATGGGGTTGACTTGAGTGATATGAGTTTGGAGGAACTTCGTGACAAGAAGATAGACTTGAGTTACTTGATAGATGCCTATCACAATTTGAATGTCGGTGATGCGTTCTTTACCAAATTCTTTGAACTTTTGGTGGGCCGCAGAGATATTCGGACAATGATAGAAGAGGGAAAGACTGCGACAGAAATCAGTGCGACCTGGCAGGATGATGTAGCGCAGTTCAAGGCAGACAGGAAGCCTTATCTCTTGTATGAAGAATAAATGACAACACAGAAATAAAAGTGACGAAAGAAAGATGAATCCAATAGCTGTATTACTTACAATTAGTGTTTATTTTGTAATGCTTTTTGGCATTTCGTGGTGGGCAGGACGCGGATCGGACAATGCCGCATTCTTTAACGGAGGGCGTCAGTCAGCCTGGTACATGGTGGCTTTTGCCATGATTGGCAGTATGATAAGTGGCGTAACCTTTGTTTCCGTACCTGGTATGGTTGCCGCAAGCGGATACGGATATCTTCAGATGATACTTGGATTTGTCGTTGGGCAGTTACTAATTGCCTACGTGCTTGTCCCGCTATTTTATCGAATGAATCTCACCTCTATATACGAGTATCTGGAACAGCGTTTTGGCTTGTCTACTTATAAAAGTGGTGCTTGGCTGTTTTTCGTAAGTAAAACGCTGGGTGCAGCTGTGCGTTTCTATTTGGTCTGCCTCACTTTACAACTTCTGGTATTTGGCCCATTACACATTCCTTTTGTCGTGAATGTGGCTTTGTCCATGGCATTGGTGTGGTTGTATACCTCGCAGGGAGGTGTGAAGTCTTTGATTTGGGCCGATTCGCTCAAGACACTCTGCTTGTTGTTGAGCGTCATTCTAAGTATCGTATTTATTGCAAAGAATTTAGGACTGGACTTCAATAGCCTTTGTGCGACGGTTTGGGATGAGCATCGAATTTTCTTTTTTGATGACATCAGTGAAAAGCAATATTTCTGGAAGCAATTCTTGGCGGGTGTATTTACCATGATAGCGACCAATGGACTGGACCAGGACTTGATGCAGCGGAATTTGAGTTGCCGTAATTCACGCGAGTCGCAAAAAAACATGATTATCAGTGGCGTAATGCAGCTTCCGGTTATTGCCTTGTTCCTGTTCCTTGGAACGCTGCTTTATCGGTATGCGGCATCAACAGGACTGCAGGTAAGCAAGGACGAATTGTTCCCGACGATTGCGACGAATGGGGGGTTGCCTGTTATTGTCGGAATCATGTTTATCATTGGTCTGGTTGCTGCTGCGTACAACGCAGTAGGATCGGCTCTGACTGCATTGACTACGTCTTTCACGCTTGATATTTTGAATGCTAAAAACCTTGCAGAAGAGGCCTTGAAGGTGTTGCGCAAGAAGGTACATATTGCTTTGACGGTTGTGATGGGTATTGTTATTCTTGTATTCAATTTGCTCAATAGCACCAGTGTGATTGATGCCGTATATGTGCTGGCAAGTTACACCTATGGACCAATACTCGGTTTGTTTGTCTTTGGTATCTTTACCAGGTTACAAGTGCGTGACAGATTGATTCCGCTGGTTGTGATTCTGTCTCCGGCACTCTGTTTTATTGTAGACAGGAATTCAGAGGTGTGGTTCGGCGGCTATAAGTTCAGTTACGAGTTGCTGATTCTGAATGCTGCGTTCACTTGTCTGGGTATGTTGCTCATTTCAAAAAGAAAAAAATGAAAAGAGTACTAACTATTCTTGTGCTTTTCCTCTTTGTGCTTGGTAATGGTTTGGTGCAGGCACAAACAATTTCCGAGGAGACAAAATCCCTGATTGAAGAAAGACTTAACGGGGAGATACAGAACAATAAACTGAGTATCGGAAAGGTGAAGATTCTTCAAATCAAGCAGGAGAAGAAGGTTCTCAAGATATATGCGAATGACAATTTAGCTTACATTCCATTTAGAGAAGCCAATGTTGAGGCAATCTATAGGGATGTGAAAGAAATACTGAGCAAGGAATTACGCAACAAGAAGGTACAGCTGTATGCTATGAATCGTCTCATTGAGGATTTTATTCCGGTAGCTATGCGTAAGAATCAATCATCTAAGACATTGACATTTGCTCCTAAATCCGAGAGACCTTTGGTAACTTGTACTTCTTCTCTTTTTTCTCCCAAATCAGGTCTGGTGGGACGTCACATAGCTATGTGGCAGAGTCACGGGTGGTATTTCGAGCCAAAGCTCAATCGTTGGGAGTGGCAACGCGCACGTTGCTTGCAGACGGTTGAGGACTTGTATACCCAAAGTTATGTACTGCCTTTTTTGGTTCCGATGCTTGAGAATGCCGGCGCAAATGTGTTACTTCCGAGAGAACGTGATACCAATCGCGAGGAATTGATTGTCGACAATGATACCCAATCGGGGGGACATTATATCGAACAGAATGGGAAGGAGGCTTGGAAGACCGGGAATGGAACCGGTTTTGCAAGAGTCAGAGAAGTGTATGATTCGGAAAATCCCTTTGAGGAAGGCACCTTCAGGCAGGTGAGCAGCATCGTAAAGGGAAAGAAGAGTGTGGCTAAATGGGAACTGGATATTCCTCGCAAGGGAGAGTACGCAGTATATGTCTCTTACAAGACATTGAAAAACAGTGTGAACGATGCTCGTTATGAAGTCTGCCATTTAGGCGGAACAACAACATTCCAGGTGAATCAGCAAATGGGTGGTGGAACCTGGATATATTTAGGCACGTTTACCTTTGATAAGACAGGAGAATCAAGTGTTACATTGAGCAATGTTTCCGCCAAACAGGGAATGGTTGTGACAGCAGATGCGGTAAAGGTTGGTGGCGGCATGGGCAATATTGCCCGAAAAGGAAAAGATGCTGAATCCGGTGAAGTATCAGGCTATCCTCGTTTCACGGAAGGCGCTCGCTACTGGTTGCAATGGGCAGGAGCTCCTGACAGCATATACACGTTGAGTAAGGGAGAGGATGATTATAAAGATGACTATCGTAGCCGCCCTCGTTGGGTAAATTGGCTGGCAGGTGGCAGTGCTGTTATTCCTAAAGAAAAAGGCCTTAATATCCCTGTTGACATGAGTTTCGCTTTTCATTCTGATGCCGGAACGACGTTAAACGACTCGCTGATAGGAACGTTGGCTATCTATATGAGTAAGAGTGATGGCTCGGAGAAATTTGCCAATGGTTCTTCACGCTATCTCTCACATGACTTGTCGGACTTGGTTCAGACGCAGATTGTTGAAGATGTTCGAGCGTTGTATGAACCGGAATGGCCACGTCGGGGGATGTGGAACTCTTCCTACTATGAGGCTCGTGTACCTCAGGTTCCAGCAATGCTTCTTGAGCTCCTTTCGCATCAAAACTTTGCAGATATGCGTTATGGCTTGGACCCTCGCTTCCGCTTTACGGTGAGTCGAGCTATTTATAAAGGTATTTTGCGTTTCTTGTCATCTCAACATCGTGCGCCTTATGTGGTTCAGCCTCTTCCGGTTGACCATCTGGCGGCAAATGTGAATCAGCAGGAGGCTACGTTGACGTGGGAGCCTGTTGTAGATGAACTGGAGGTTACGGCAATTCCTGATAAATATATTGTTTATACACGTATAGACAATGGTGGATGGGACAATGGGCGGATAGTCGTAAAACCCAGTTACAAGATGACTATGCAACCTGGTAAGATATATAGTTGGAAGGTTGTTGCAGCTAACGAGGGTGGTATCAGCTTCCCATCCGAGATTTTATCGGCAGCAATTGCTCCCGGATATACAGGAAAACCTGCTCTTGTCGTCAATGGCTTTGACAGGGTTTCGGCTCCTGCCGACTTTGTCGCTCCCGGGGAAGCAGGAA
Source organism: Bacteroidales bacterium (assembly GCA_029227175.1). GTDB lineage: Bacteria > Bacteroidota > Bacteroidia > Bacteroidales > Bacteroidaceae > Bacteroides. Next base: position 7,321 of record JAQXZK010000153.1, read on the forward strand.
GACATTTGGCAGGATTCCTGGATGATTATGATTATGGTGTGCCATACATAAAAGACATAAGCTATATTGGTCAAATGAAGGAGTTCAGGCGTGACATTCCATGGATGGATGATGACTCGTCAGGTTTTGGAGACAGTTTTGCAGACCAGGAAGACAAAGTCATTGCGGGAAATACGTTTGACTATCCCTACACGCACGGCCTTGCCTTGCTGCAAAACGGAATCTCTTTCACTTCCTGTAGCAATGAGATTGTAGAAGAAGGCAAAATATCACTTGATTCCTATGCTCTGGTTGACTTGATATTGGGCAAGCAATGCCAGACAAAGATGGGGAGGGGTGGAGTGACCCCCTTAGCCTTCAAGACCTTTACAACTGGTATGCAGCAGGCTCTGACCACCTATCTGCAGCAGCAGAATGGCCGCCTGTTTGTTAGTGGTACTTATGTAGCAACAGACTTGTGGGACAATCCTCTGGCTGAAAAGCAAGAAGCAGACATCAAGTTCGCAAAGGATGTGCTGAAATATATTTGGCGTGTTCATCAGGCAGCTAAGCATAGTGGATTGAGGAGTACGACAAGCAAGCATCGTTATGACTATGTCGATACCTTTAATGAGGATGTTTACAAGGTAGATTCTCCAGATGCCTTAGAGCCTTCGCTTCCCACAGCAAAAACTGCATTGCGTTACACTGAGAATAATATTAGTGCAGCAGTGTCGTATCAGGGAGATGATTACGCTACGTATGTAATGGGCGTTCCTTTTGAGACAATACGTACAGAGGTTGAACGAAAAGAACTAATGAAAGAGATATTAAAAATATTAATGAGATGATAGCAGCGAAGAGTTGGGTTGACAAGGTTTTGGGAGTGTTATTCCTAATAATCTTGTGTAGCGGTAATTTGAGAGCGCAGTCTTTCAGATTTGCCCAACTCACGGATGTTCATCTTAATCATAATGCTCCGCAAAAGAAAGAAGACCTATTACGATGTATTGCTTGTATCAATGCGACTGACAGCTTGGATTTTGTGCTGATTACTGGTGATATTACCGACGAAGGGGATGCGGGAACCATGCAAATGGCAAAGGATTGTTTTGACCTTCTGCAAGTCCCTTACTACATTGTTTCGGGGAATCACGAAACAAAATGGAGTGAATCCGGATGTACGGCGTTCGCTGCTTTGTTCGGCTCTGAACGTTTTGGATTTGTTCATAAAGGTGTTCGATTCTTAGGGTTTAACACGGGACCTTTGATGAGGATGGCGTATGGGCATGTGGCTCCTCAGGACATCCTTTGGCTAAAGGACTCGTTGGACTCAAACAAGCATATTCCCACCATTATCGTTACACATTATCCGTTGTTGCCAAATGACGTGGATAATTGGTATCAGGTAACAGAACTATTGAGCCAATATAATGTGCGCCTTTGTATAGGTGGGCATTATCACCGTTATAGAAACCTTAGTTACGATGGTATTCCCGGCATATTAATGCGTAGCAGTTACCGAGATAAGGAAGGTAGGACTGGCTATGGCATATATGAAGTAAGTAAGGACAGCATATCGGTTTTTGTGCAACAGGAGGGAGAACCGTTGATGAGGTTAACCTCATACGCAATGACAGGAGATATCGTTGATGTAAACGGACATTGTATGGGAAAAGATGAGGTATTGATTCAATACCCAGATTATTCTGACAACCGGATATACAGACAGGTAAAGGAAACTTGGCTGAATAGTACAGGAGTCGGGATATATTGTTCTCCGGCTTGCGACAAAAAGCGTGTATATGTGGGTGACGACTTGGGCAATCTGACTGCTTACAGTCTGAATAAGGGCGCACAGCTTTGGTGTTTCAAGGGCGGTAGTCGCATTGTCGGTAATCCGGATGTTGCCGGTAGCATTGTTGTGTTTGGAACCTCCGAAGGCAAGATTTTCGGATTAAAGGCTATAGACGGTACATGTCTTTGGACAGTTAAGGCTCAGGCAGCAGTCTTGGGTGGCGTTACCATTCGGGATCATATCGCCTATGTGGGTGCGAGCGATGGTTGTATGCGTGCCATAGAGATAGAGACGGGAAACATCCTCTGGTGTTATGACAAAGTCAAGGGATATATTGAGACAAAACCCTTGGTTACTGACAGCCATATCGTTTTTGGCGCATGGGATAATACGTTATATGCTTTGCAGAAGCAAAGTGGCGATGTCCAGTGGCAATGGACGGGAAACATCAGGGGAATGCACTACTCTCCGGCTGCAGTGTGGCCTGTCGAGTCTGATGGAAAGGTTTTTATTGCCGACCCGCAACGTGCGCTGACTGCTATTGATGCTCAAACCGGTACTACCGTATGGCGAACAAAGCAGTCTATGGTTCGTGAGACAATCGGGTTGAGTAAAGATGGAAAAAGAATCTATAGTAAAACCATGAATGATAGTGTAGTTTGCTATGCTACACAGGGAAATATTCCTCTTGAACTTTGGGCAACAGATGTTGGTTTTGGCTATGAACATGCTCCCAGCATGTTACAGGAGAAAGACGATGTTGTATATGGCAGTACAAAGGAAGGGATGATTTTTGCTTTGGATGCCGTGTCCGGCCGTCTTTTGTGGAGGCATAAGGTGGGCAATGCCTTGGTGCACACTGTTGTTCCGATAGGAGGGAACAAAATACTTTTCACTACCACAGGTGGTGAGGTTGGTTTATTAACAACAAGTAAACAAAAATATTATTCTCGAAAATGAAAATCACTTGCTTTATTCCTTCTGCAGGCGAAGGTAAGGAACAGACCATTGAAAGTCTTAGGTCAACCGGATTGGTTGCCGGAATTTATGAGTTGGATACATTGGTCTCAAGTAGTGCAATCAAGGAAATTGCCTCAAAGGCCAATAGTGAGTATACGTTGGTTTATACAAAGCCGACAGAACTAAAACTGGGACTCTTTGCATTGGAGCGTATGGCTTGTGTCATGGATGATAGTCAGGCTGGTATGGTTTATGCTGACCATTACCAGTTGAGAGAGGGGATTCTGTCCAATGCGCCGGTGATTGATTATCAGTTCGGCTCATTGCGTGATGATTTTGATTTTGGCTCAGTGTTGTTCTTTGCGACTGGTGCGTTGAAGGATGCGGTGAGTAGGATGAAACAGAATTATTTGTTCGCCGGATTGTACGATCTGCGTTTGAAGTTGAGCCAAAGGTATTCACTTGTGCACATCAACGAATATCTTTATACAGAGGTAGAGAAGGATCTTCGCAAGAGCGGACAGAAGTTGTTCGACTATGTTGATCCGAAGAACAGAAACCGTCAGATTGAGATGGAGCAGGCAGTTACAGAACACCTGAAGGAAATCAATGGCTTTCTGCCTCCGCAGTTTACGCACATAGACTTTGATGCCGATTGTTTTGAGTATGAGGCAAGTGTGATAATTCCTGTCAGGAATCGCATTCGTACCATCCGCGATGCGATTAACTCTGTACTGAGCCAGAAAACGTCGTTTAAGTTCAATTTGATAGTCATAGACAATCATTCGACGGATGGTACGACAGAGGCCATTGATGAATACAAAGACGATCGTCTGATACATATCGTGCCGGAACGCACAGATTTGGGAATTGGTGGTTGTTGGAATGTTGGTGTGCATCATCCGAAGTGTGGCAAGTTTGTTGTCCAATTGGACAGCGATGATGTGTACAAGGATGAAAATACGCTGACCACGATGGTGAATGCTTTCTATGAGCAGAACTGTGCAATGGTTGTTGGCACTTACATGATGACTAACTTCAATATGGAGATGATAGCTCCGGGTATTATCGACCACAAGGAATGGACGCCTGAAAATGGCCGTAACAATGCTTTACGCATCAACGGGTTAGGAGCTCCTCGGGCATTCTATACTCCGCTACTTCGTCAAATAAATCTGCCCAACACGAGTTACGGAGAGGACTATGCACTGGGTCTGAATTTTTCTCGCAATTATCAGATAGGTCGGGTCTATGATGTTGTTTATCTCTGCCGCCGTTGGGAAGACAATAGTGATGCATCGTTGAGCATCGAAAGGCAGAATGCCAATAATTTATATAAGGACCGAATACGTACTTGGGAATTACAGGCACGTGTTGCTAAAAATAAATGAGTGATATGACGGTTTCAGAATCAGTCAATGCATTGTTTGAAAGACAATTGAAGAATTGGGCTACAGCTGCCAGCGGCTTTGCAGCCCTGGAGAATGTTCGCATCAAGTATGTAGAGGTTGGACCTCGTAAGGAACAGTACAAGGTTCAGTACAATCCTGCGCGTATAGTTTCAAGCGGAGCAAAGGTAGACTCGAAGTCCATTCGCGAGCGCAAATGCTTCTTGTGTGCAGCCAATCGCCCTCAGGAGCAGGAAGGAATTCCTGTACTTGGGAGATATGAGATTCTTCTCAATCCATTTCCTATATTCCCTCATCATTTGACGATTCCTGAAATCAGCCACACTCCACAGCGCATCAAGGAGCGAATCTCCGATATGTTGCTTTTGGCACAGATGTTGCCGGACTATACCTTATTCTACAATGGCCCCAAGTGTGGTGCTTCTGCTCCTGACCATTTTCATTTTCAGGCCGGTAATAAGGGCTTTATGTCTTTGGACGCTGTTGTTGATAAGGATTTGGATGAGTCGAAGAGCATAGCCAGGATTGGGACGGCCTTTGTTGTGTCTTTGGAGGATAAGGAATACCTGAATGCCTTTGTGCTTCGGACACAGCAGGTGGACGATGCATCTGCTTTGTTCCGATTAGTATATAAGGCGATGGAGCAGTGCCTTCCCGGTGAGGAAGAGCCGATGATGAATCTTCTTGCGTTTTATAATGTAGTGCGGGAGGACTGGTCTGTGGTAATTCTTCCGAGAGCCAAGCATCGTCCGGATTGCTATTTTGCCGAGGGGAAAGGGAGATTGTTGAGCAGTCCCGCAAGTGTAGATCTTGGAGGTGTCTTCATTACCCCGGTAGAGGCAGATTTTGACAAGATAACCGGTGAACATATCGCACAGATTCTTCAAGAATGTTGTATTTGTACCCCAAAAAAGGAATTGCTTGTGGAGTGTATTCGCGGGGAGATGCAAAAGGAACCTACTGTCTCAGTTGGAATCATGAGCGGTCAGGACGTCAAGGTAAGCTATCATCTTGATGGGACGTTTACGTTGCACGATGTGACGATTGGCAAGAAATTCCATTGGGAACGTAAAGAAGACCAGCGATTCTATGGTTTGTTGACGTTCGTAAGAGAGGGTAATGAACTGACGGCAGTTAATGTCTTGCCTGTCGAGGAATACCTGCTTTCGGTCATCAGCAGCGAAATGAGTGCGCATGCGTCTATGGAGTTACTGAAGGCTCATGCTGTTATTTCGCGCAGCTGGTTGTTGGCCAATCTGCGTTCGCTTAAGGAGAATGAATCCTGTAGCCAGGAAGTCGAGACTCACCAGCCCAATGCGAGCGTTATGGAGGGAAAAATCACTGATTCGGAAGGCCTGAGCTGGTACGAGAGAGACGGTCATACGCTTTATGATGTGTGTGCCGATGACCACTGTCAGCGTTATCAGGGTATTACGAGACAGACTACCTCGACCGTTCGCACTGCGGTACGTGCTACACGTGGGGAGGTGTTAGTCTATGACAATAAGATATGTGATGCCCGTTTCTCTAAAACATGTGGAGGAATCATGGAAGAGTTCTCTACTTGCTGGTCTGCAGAGGGAAAGTATCCTTATCTCGTTGGCAAGTTTGATAACGAGCAGGGTGATACTGCCGTCATCCCCAATTTGAGTATCGAGGAGGAGGCTGAGAAGTGGATTCGCTCTGCTCCCCCTTCATTCTGTAATACGCGTGATAAGCGAGTTCTTGCTCAGGTGTTGAACAATTACGATCAGGAAACGCAGGATTTCTATCGCTGGAAAGTAATTTATTCTCAGGAAGAAGTTCGCTCGTTGGTTAAGGAGCGCACCGGTATTGACTTTGGTGAGATTATCGACTTACAGCCTGTACAACGTGGAACGAGTGGGCGTATGTTGAAGTTGCGCATTGTGGGAACCAAACACGTTTCCGTCATCGGAAAGGAACTGGAGATACGTCGTACGCTATCCAAGAGCCATTTGTACAGTTCTGCGTTTGTAGTAGACAAGTTGGATGTCAATGCTGAAGGCATTCCTCAAACCTTCATCCTTACCGGGGCTGGATGGGGGCATGGAGTGGGATTGTGCCAGATTGGTGCTGCCGTGATGGCTGACCGGGGGTATACATACAGGCAGATACTTGCACATTACTTCCCCGGTGCAAAGTTGGAAACTCGATATTAAAGAACATAAAGCAATAAGAACATGATGACAAAGAATACCAATCCGTGGTTTTGGATACCGACACTTTACTTTGCTGAGGGTATACCTTATTTTATTGTAAATAATATCTCCGTGATGATGTTGACAAAAATGGGAGTTCCTAATGGCGAAATGGCTCTGTTTACCAGTTTGCTATATCTGCCATGGACAATCAAACCTTTTTGGTGCCCATTTGTGGACATATTAAAGACGAAACGGTGGTGGATTCTCACTATGCAGTTGTTGATGAGCGTGGCTTTCATCCTGACAACGCTGACAATCCCTCATCCCACGCCGGAAATGATAGCAGCCACGGGCACACCTGTCAGTATGTTTACCATTACTTTGGTTCTGTTTGTCATTACGGCATTTGCATCGGCTACTCATGACATTGCGGCTGATGGCTTTTACATGCTGGCGTTGTCTCAGAAGAACCAGGCTGCTTTTGTCGGCATTCGAAGCACCTTCTACCGCTTGTCTTCCATCTTTGGACAAGGTGCGCTGGTATTCATTGCCGGTGTCGTTGAGTCCAAAACTCAGGACATTCCTTTGTCGTGGGTTGTAACAATGGGCGTGACATCTGTAATGTTCTGTTTGGTGACGTTGTATCACACCTTCTTCTGTCCGAAACCGGTTGATGATTGTGCGCATTTGAGCCAGGTCGAAACGGGCAGTAAGGCAAAAGCAATCTTCATGGAGTTTGGTCGCACCTTTGCAACCTATTTCAAGAAAGGTGGAATACTGTTAGCGATTCTTTTTATGCTGCTTTATCGTTTGCCGGAAGCATTCCTTCTTAAGATGTGTGTCCCATTTTTGGTCGCTGATGTCACGAAGGGCGGCTTGGGTCTTTCTACCTCTGAGGTAGGTCTTGTCTATGGAACCATTGGAGTTTTGTTCCTCACCATTGGTGGCATCATCGGTGGTTTGTTCGCTTCAAAGGTGGGTCTGAAGAAGTCTATCTGGTGGATGGCAGCCTGCATGACACTTCCTTGTTTGACGTTTGTCTATCTGGCCTTGTTCCAACCTTCCAACGTGATTCTGATAAGTATTGCAGTAGCGATAGAACAGTTTGGTTATGGCTTTGGTTTTACTGCCTATATGCTTTACATGATGTACTTCTCTGAAGGTGAGTTCAAGACTTCGCATTATGCTATCTGCACCGCTTTCATGGCACTTAGCATGATGATTCCGGGCATGTTTGCCGGTTACTTGCAAGAAGCGTTGGGTTATGCCAATTTCTTCTGGATGGTTATTGCCTGTTGCTTGGCAACAGTTGTGGTTACCTTCTTTGCAGACAAGAAAATCAGTCCAGACTATGGTCGTAAGTAATAAAGAAAAGAGTTCTGTCATGAGAAGGATGTTGTTTCTTTCCCTATTCGTTGGGTTGAGTATTTGTGCTGTTCAGGCACAGAAGATACGTGTCAAGACCGGTATAGAGGTCTTGAAGGAAATGAATTTCAGACCATTGGAAGGAAAACGTGTCGGACTGATTACCACGCCAACTGGTGTTGACAATCAACTGGTTTCTGACATTGATATCCTGGCTGCTGCACCGAATGTGAATCTCGTGGCTTTGTTCGGCCCGGAACATGGGGTACGTGGTAATGCGCATGCCGGTGATGCTGTCAATGATAACATCGACAAGGAGACCGGTCTTCCCATCCGTTCATTGTACGGAAAGACAAGGAAGGCGACTCCGGAGATGTTGGCTGATATCGACGTGCTCGTATATGATATCCAGGACAATGGTTGTCGTTCGTTTACGTTCATCAGTTCAATGGGACTCGCGATGGAGGCAGCCGCAGAGAATGGTAAGGAATTTATCGTGCTTGACCGTCCCAATCCTTTGGGTGGGCTCAAGATTGAGGGTAATATAGTGGATGATGATTGCATCTCTTTTGTCAGCCAGTTTAAGATTCCCTATATCTACGGTCTCACCTGTGGCGAACTTGCCACGCTTCTCAATGAAGAGGGAATGTTGAAGGGTGGCGTGAAGTGTGATTTGAAGGTCATTAAGATGAAAGGGTGGAAGCGTTCAATGGATTATACGCAGACTGGTCTGCCTTGGATTCCGTCTTCTCCGCATGTACCTCATAATGATTCCTCGTTTTATTATCCTGCCAGTGGCATCCTGGGTGAGTTTGGCTATATCAGTATCGGTGTTGGTTACACTATCCCATTCCAGATGTTTGCTGCTCCTTGGATAAAGGCAGACGAAATGGCTGAAGCAATGAACCGCTTGCAAATCCCTGGTGTGATTTTCCGCCCCATTTATGCGAAACCTTTCTACAGTGTTTTTGCGGGTAAGCAGATTGAAGGGGTTCAAATGCATGTGACAGATTTCCGACAGGCTCCGCTTACTGCCATCAATTTCCTTTTCATGCAGGAGGAGGGTCGGCTCTATCCGGATCATAAGGTGTTTGAAAAGGCAGATAAGAGTCGCTACCGTATGTTCGACATCGTCTGTGGTTCCAAGTATATCCGCGAACAGTTCTCCAAGAACCATTTGTGGAGCGACATCGAGCCATTCTGGAACAAGGATGTGCAGGCTTTCCGTGCTTTATCCAAGAAATATTACCTATATCGAAAGTGAAATAAGCGGAGGTCGAGGCCTTTGCTAATCCTAACGAAATACAAACCAAATGAAAAACATCCAGGGTTTTCTTCAGGAAATCAGTGAAATCATTCCACAGGAGCGACTTTATACCGATGAATTGCGTCGTCTGGCCTGGGGAACCGATGCCAGTTTCTATCGTCTTATTCCACAGATTGTAGTACGCAGTGAGACCGAGAAAGAAATCTCGGAGTTGCTTCGTTTAGCCAATAAGTATGAGTTACCGGTCACGTTCCGTGCTGCCGGGACCAGTCTCTCCGGACAGAGTATCAGTGACAGCGTTTTAATTGTGGCCGGAAAACATTGGGAACAGTACCGTATCAGTGAAGACGGCTCCCGGGTCACATTGCAACCCGGTATCATAGGCAGTAAGGTTAATGACTATCTGAAGCCTTACGGCCGCAAGTTTGGCCCTGACCCGGCGAGCATCAAGAGTGCGATGGTCGGAGGTATTGTGATGAACAACGCCTCGGGTATGAACTGCGGTATTCATGCGAATAGTGACCGCATGCTACGTTCTGTACGCCTTGTCTTGGCTGACGGCACGCGCCTGGATACGGCAGACGAGGTTAGCCGTGCTTCTTTTGCTGCTACCCACACCTCTCTGATTGCGGGTATAGAGGCTATCCGTGACGAGATTCGCCGCAATGAACCACTCCGCCGTCGCATACAGCACAAATATGCCATCAAGAACGTGACCGGATTGAACCTGTTGCCATTCCTCCGCTTTGATGATCCATTAGAGATCATCGCACATCTGATGGTTGGGTCTGAAGGTACTTTGGCATTCATGAGTGAGGTAACGATGGATACCTTGCCGAACCAGCCCTACAAGGCTACGGCTATGCTCTACTTCAAGACGATTCGGGATGCGTGCCGTGCTGTTGTGAAATTGAAAGCTCTTACTTCGGTTGAGGAAGCACAGATTAAGGCAGATACCTCGTTGGGAGAGAACGAACGATTCATTAAGGCCGGAGAGGCCGCTTTGGTACAGAGTGCTGAGATGCTGGATTGGAAATCCCTGTCATCGGTGGAAGACCCATTGTATGTTCAATACGTATCCGAGGTCGGACGTTCAAAGGCAGAAGGTCTTACGGCCCTATTGACGGAGACGAAGGCTTTCTCTCCGGAGGCGTTGCAAGAGAATATAAAAGCGATGACCGAGGCCTTGAGTGAATTTGACTTATATGTTCCCGTGTCTTTCACGCAAGACCCGGAGGTCTATGGTAAGTTCTGGGCTATCCGCAGTGGAATCTTCCCTTCTGTCGGCGGTACTCGTGAACCGGGTACAACCTGCTTGATAGAGGATGTTGCTTTCCAAGTAGAAGACCTCCCCCATGCGACCGAAGAACTTCAGCAACTCATTGCGCGTCATGGATATGACGATGCCTGCATCTATGGGCATGCTTTGGAAGGGAATTATCATTTCATCATTAACCAATATTTTAACGACGACCAGGAGGTGGCTCGATACGAGCGGCTCATGAATGACGTGAAGGCCTTGGTGGTCGACAAGTATGACGGTTCGTTGAAGGCGGAACATGGTACAGGACGTAATATGGCTCCATTCGTCCGGCAGGAATGGGGTGAGGAGGCTTATGATATCATGTGCCGCATCAAACGTCTGTTTGACCCGAAGGGATTGCTCAATCCCGGTGTCATCATTAACGAAGACCCTCATTGTTACCTGAAGAACTTCAAGCCTCTTCCCATGATTTTTGACGAACTGAAGGAGAAGATCCTGCGCGGTGAGGAACTCGATGAGGAAGAACGGGCGTTGGTAAAGGTCGACAAGTGCATCGAGTGCGGTTTCTGCGAGGTGAACTGTGTCACCTGTGGTTTCAGTCTCTCGTCCCGTCAGCGCATCGTCATCCAGCGGGAACTGGCCCGGTTGCGTCAGGAAGGGAGTGACGCCAAGCGCCTGGCCTTGCTCGAAAAGCAATACCGTTATTTAGGCAATGAGACTTGTGCCGGTGACGGTCTCTGCTCTATGTCCTGTCCGATGGGGATCAACGTGGGAGACCTGACACATTATGTGAGGCGGCAGGCATTGCCACCAGAAAGTGTGGGATATCGCGTCGGTCGTTTGGCAGCCAGACATTTGCATGGCGTCAAGAACGGACTTCGCCCGGTGCTTTGGCTGGCTGACTCGGCTCATGCTGTCTTGGGTACTAAGGCGATGACGGGTATTGCCAAGGGGCTGCATTACATGGGTGTTCCTTTGTGGAATCCGGCAATGCCAAAGGCCTTCCGTGTGAAGCCTTTGTCCCAGTCTCCCGAGGCTGACAAGGTGGTTTACTTCCCCAGTTGTATCAATCAGGCTATGGGCAATGCCAAGCATGCTCCTTACAAGCAGTCATTGGTTACTGAGATGACAGACCTGTTGCAGAAGGCCGGCTATGAGGTTATCTATCCGGAAAACATGGATTCATTGTGCTGCGGTACGATATGGGAGAGCAAGGGAATGCCCGACCTGGCCAATCAGAAGGTACACGAATTGGAGGAGGCATTGTGGAAGGCGAGCCAGGGTGGACGTTATCCGGTTCTCTGTGACCAGAGTCCTTGTCTGCACCGTATGCGTCAGCACATTCGGAAGATGCACCTGTACGAGCCGGTAGAGTTCATCTGGACCTATTTGAAGGAACGGCTTATCTTCCATCCCAAAAACGAGGCTGTTGCTGTCCATATCACATGCTCTATGCGTGAGATGGGACTTGGCGGTATGCTGGTGGATTTGGCCCAGCTCTGCACCAATAAGCCGGTACTCGTGCCTGACGGCGTGGGCTGTTGTGCCTTTGCCGGTGATAGGGGCTTTACCCATCCGGAGGTCAATGCCTACGCGCTTCGCAAGTTGCGCCCACAGATAGAGGAGGCTCAAATATCTGTAGGCTATAGCAACAGCCGCACGTGCGAAATAGGCCTTACCGTCAACGCTGGCATCCCATACGTCAGCATTGCCTATCTGGTCAATGAGTGTACGACTCGAAAATCTTAAACCAAACAACACATTGTCCAATGAAACGTATTCAAGCACTTGATATCTTACGCGGCATAACCATTGCGGGTATGTTGCTTGTTAACAATCCTGGCAGCTGGTCTTATATATATGCACCATTGCGTCATGCCGAGTGGAACGGACTGACTCCCACAGACCTCGTGTTCCCCTTTTTCATGTTCATCATGGGTATCTCGACCTATATAAGCCTGCGTAAGTATGACTTTGCTTACAGTCATGCTACTGCCAGGAAGATACTCCGCCGCACGGCTGTCATTTTTCTGGTAGGTGTTGCTGTGGGCTGGTTTTCCCGCTTTTGCAATTACTGGCATCATGCCAATCCGGATTTAGGCTTCTGGGGCTGTTTGTGGGAAGCTTCGTGGACCTTCGATCGTATGCGCATTTTGGGTGTCTTGCAGCGCCTTGCTTTGTGCTATGGTGTGGTATCTATTTTGGCCATTACGGTCAAGCATCGTTATTTCCCTTATATCATGGCAACGCTCCTGCTTGGCTATGCTGTTCTTCTACTCGGTTTCGATGGATATGTATACGACGGAAGTGTGAATATTTTGGGTCGTGTGGATGCTGCTATCCTTACACCGGCTCACATGTATAAAGACCATAGCATTGAGCCGGAGGGACTCCTCAGCACTTTGCCTTCCATTGCTCATGTCATGCTTGGCTTCTGCGTGGGGCGCATGATGTTGCAATGTCGGGAGGATGTTTCTGCCCAAGCCCCAGGACCTGATTATGGTCGCCTGATGCTGAATCTCTTTATTGTTGGAACCATACTTCTCTTTGCCGGTTTTCTGCTTAGTTATGGGTTGCCCATCAACAAGAAAATCTGGTCTCCGACTTTTGTGCTTGTCACCTGCGGCTTCGCGTCTTCTGCATTGGCATTACTCATTTGGGTGATTGACGTGAGGGGTTGGAAACGGTGGAGTGTTTTCTTCGAGTCATTCGGTGTCAATCCGCTATTCATGTATATCATGGGGAGTGTCTTGGCCATTCTCTTGGGGGCCGTGCGTCTCCCTTGGGGTGATGCGACAATGAGTATCCACAACATTCTTTACAAGGAGTGTCTTGCTCCTGTCTTCGGACAGGTTGGCGGTTCGCTGGCCTACGCCTTGTTGTTCGATGTCCTTGTGTGGTGCATCGGTTATCCGCTGTATAAACGTAAAATATATATAAAGATATGATTTTAATTGCAGACAGTGGCTCCACTAAGACAGCATGGAGCCTTCTTGAACCGAAAACAAAGGAGACGCTTGTCCGTGTCCAAACCAAAGGAATGAACCCGTTTTTTCAAACGGAAGACGAGATGGTGGACGAGTTGACCGGAACCCTTCTTCCACAGCTAGCTTCTTCACTTGCGACACAGAACATTCGGGAAGTCTACTTTTATGGTGCCGGTTGCACGCCCGAGAAGTGCCCGCAGGTGGAGCGTGCTCTTCGGCGTGCCCTTGCGCTTGAGACCGGTAGGGTCGAGGTCTATAGTGACATGGTTGGCGCGGCTCGTGGACTTTGTGGCCATCAGCCGGGCATTGCCTGTATTCTCGGGACGGGCAGCAACTCCTGTCTGTATGATGGGTGTCGTGTTGTCGATAATGTTTCTCCGCTCGGCTTCATTTTGGGCGACGAGGGCAGTGGAGCCGTACTTGGCAAACTGTTTGTCGGGGCCTTGCTGAAGAACCGCTTTACGCAGGGTCTGAAGGAAGAGTTCCTTGCCGAGTATCAACTCACTCCGGCCGACATCATCGAGCGAGTCTATCGGCAGCCGTTCCCCAACCGTTTCTTGGCATCGCTCTCTCCGTTCATCAACAAGCATCTTGACGATGCCGGCGTGCATGCTTTGGTGAAGAATAGTTTCAAGGACTTCTTCCTGCGCAACGTCATGCAGTACGAGGGGTATGCCACTTTGCCCATCGGCTTCATCGGTTCCATTGCCAACTACTACCGTCCTGTCTTGCAGGAGGCAGCCGGAGAGTTAAACCTCACGTTGGGACAAATCCTTCAGGCGCCGATGGAGGGCCTCATCGCTTACCATCTATCCTGAGGTGACACAAATAACGTCGAATGTATATCAATCAAAAATAGAGCAGACTATGTTTACAAAGATTACCGAACAGTCATCACTTTATAATGACTTGGAGAAGAAGAGCGTTTTGGAGCTTCTCCAGGATATCAATGCGGAGGACCAGAAGGTGGCTCTTGCCACTCGGGAGGCCATTCCGCAAATCGAGAAACTCGTCAGTCTCATCATTCCGCGTATGGAGAAGGGAGGCCGACTCTTTTACATGGGAGCAGGCACCAGCGGCCGTCTGGGTGTACTCGATGCCAGTGAGATACCGCCGACCTTCGGTATGCCTCCTACACTCATTGTGGGTCTCATTGCTGGTGGCGATACCGCTTTGCGCAATCCGGTTGAGAATGCCGAAGATGATGCGGAACGCGGTTGGCAGGAACTGGTTGAGCATGACATCAATGAGAACGATACCGTTGTGGGCATTGCAGCCTCCGGAACCACTCCGTACGTGGTCGGTGCGCTTCGCGAGGCTCGTCGGCATGGCATCCTCACGGGCTGCATTACCAGTAATCCCGATTCGCCCATGGCGGCCGAATCAGACGTGGCTATCGAGATGATTGTGGGCCCGGAGTTTGTTACGGGCAGTTCACGCATGAAGAGCGGTACAGGCCAGAAGATGATTCTCAACATGATTTCCACGGCTGTGATGATTAAGCTCGGTCGTGTCAAGGGTAACAGGATGGTCAACATGCAGTTGTCAAACATCAAGTTGGTTGACCGCGGAACCCGCATGATTGTCGATGAACTGGGTCTTCCTTATGATGAGGCCAAGGCCTTGTTGCTCCAACATGGCAGTGTAAAGAAGGCGGTCGATGCCTATCGCTCCCGCATGTAATTATATATTATATAATGTATTGATGAAAGGACCGAAAATGATGAGAAGATTGTTTTTACTGCTGCTCATGCTTCCTTCCCTTCTCCTGGCGCAGCCCTTGCAGCGTGTGGCACCGGAAGAGGTGGGAATGGATTCCCGTCATCTGCTTTATGCTGACGATGCGTTGAATGAGGCTATTGCCAATGGGGAAATCCCCGGTGCAGTGCTCGCTGTCGTCCGCCATGGCAAGATGGCTTATCTCAAGGCTTACGGTAACAGACAGGTCTACCCGACTGTAGAACCGATGACTACCTCTACCATCTTCGACATGGCGTCGTGCAGCAAGTCCATGTCTACCGCTATCAGTGTGATGATTCTGGCCGAACGGGGCAAGTTGCGTATGCTCGACCCGGTCGAGCGCTACATCCCAGGCTTTGAAAACTGGAAGAGTGAGGATGGCAAGGTGAAGCAGACCATCCGTATTCAGGACCTGATGACCCATTCGTCCGGACTTCCGCCTTATGGCCCGACCGAGGAGTTGATAAAGAAGTACGGTTCTCCTTCTCCCGAGGGATTACTTGAATATATCTGTCATGTCAAGCGTGACTTCCGCCCCAAGACAGACTTCCAGTACAGTTGCCTGAACTTCATAACCTTGCAGCACATTGTCGAGAAGGTCTCCGGTCAGTCGCTCAGCGATTTTGCCCGTGAGAACATCTTTGATGTGCTGGGCATGCACTATACCGACTACCTGCCTTGTGCTCCTGACGCCGGTGGCGTCTGGCAGAACACGTGCGACCCCGTCTGGGCGTCACTTATGCCGGAGGGACAGGACTGGCGTTCGCTGGTTGCGCCTACCACGAAGGAAAAGGACGGCTCCGTGCTTCGCGGACAGGTTCACGACCCTCTGGCTCACTATCTCAATGGTGGCATCAGCGGCAATGCCGGTGTTTTCTCCTGCGCTGACGACATTGCCATTCTTTGTGCTGCCCTTCAGAATGGAGGGGAGTGGAACGGACATCGTATCCTTGCGCCGCTGACCGTGAAGACCATGCGCACCGTGCCGCGTGCCGTACTGCCTTTGGGTCGTGCACTCGGTTGGGATAGTTATAGCGACTATGCCAGCAACAATGGCGACATCTTCTCTGCTACTACTTATGGACATACCGGTTTCACGGGTACGAATATTGTGATTGACCCTGAGAATGACACCAGTGTCATCCTGCTGGTCAATGCCGTGCATCCCGAGGAAGGGCGTAGCAGTATGGTTCGCTTGCGCTCCCTGATAAGCAATGTCGTGGCAGCCAGCATCCGAAAGGATGGTCCCCTGTGGACAGAAGAGACCTATAACGCACACTGGTTCAAGCGGTACCGGGAGTTCATGTACGATGCTCCCATCAAGGCTGACGACATTGTCATGCTTGGAAACAGCCTTACAGAGGGTGGTGGTGAATGGAGCGAACTGGGTTGGAAGAACGTACGCAACCGTGGTATCGTGGGCGACGTCATCGAGGGCATCACGCGACGCCTGCATCAGATTTTGCCCGGCCATCCTCGCAAGATTTACCTCCTTTCGGGAGCCAACGACATCTCGCACGACCTTTCGACCGACAGCATTGTGACCCTCATGTCGCAGTGCATCGACCGTATTCGTCGCGAGTCTCCCGACACGCAGGTCTACCTGCAGAGCTTGCTGCCCATCAATGAGAGCTTTCACCGTTATAAGCGATTAGAGGGGAAGACGGCTCAGGTTCCCGAAATCAACGCCCGTCTGGAGCAGCTTGCCCGTGAGAAAGGCATCCGTTATGTCGACCTCTTCCCGTTGTTTGTAGAGAAGGGTACCAACTCTTTGCGGACAGACCTCACGACAGACGGACTGCACCTCAACCGCGAGGGTTATAAAATCTGGGCCAAGAAATTGAGAACTGTTCGTTAATGAAAAAAAACGCTGACAAGAAGACAATTATGAAGAAAATCATTTTACTCCTTTTGGTGGTTGCACTGGGTGTGACTGCCGTCATGACGTGTCCTGAAAAGAAGGCTCACCGCAAGGCTATCCTTCTCATGGTCAACTCTTATGTAGACAGCAAGATAGACGACTCCATGGGCAAGAAAGGCATTGCCGGCGCTATTGCCAAGGGACTCAAGGCCACGAAGAAGGTGCTCGGTGCGCCTGCTGCCAGCGTCTACGTCAACAAGAACCTTCAGGTCGACAACTACTACCTCTTCAGCCTTGGCAAGCTCACCACCGGTGACGAGCCTCAGGTCGTTTCCATCGGGGCTTTCGGCTATGTGCTTACGCCTTCCAACTGGATGCTTACCTATGCCCTCGACAAAAGTGCCGAAGAGGCCGAACTGGAGAAGCTGTTGAAGCGGGAAGAGAAGCTTCGTCTCAAAAACAAGAAGAAAATGATCAAGGACTCTATCCGTACCATCAAGAAGATGAGCAAGGAAGAGCTTGAGATGTACGAAGCCGAACAGGCGAAGAAGATGATTGAATAACACGCATACACACACCTTATAACCTGATAGAATCTGATGAACAGACACATCCTCGCAGCATGCCTGTGCCTGCTTGCCGCACTTCCCGGCTTGGCGGAAGCACAGACCTACCGACTGGTATGGGCCGATGAGTTTCGCCCCGAAAATCAGTTGACCGACAACTGGACGGCCATCGTTACCCCGCGTCCAGCCAATAACGAATTGCAGTACTATACCGACTCCCCGTCCAACGTGCATCTCGAGGACGGATGCCTGGTGCTCACTGCCCGTCGCGAACAGAAAGGACAGAAGAGTTTCACCTCCGGTCGTGTAGACTCTGACAAGAAGGTTACCTTCAAGCATGGTGTCATCCGCTCGCGTTTCTGGATGCCTCGCACGGAGGGTGGACTCTGGCCCGCCTTCTGGATGATGGGCGACGACCGCAGCCAGGTGGGGTGGCCTCATTGCGGCGAACTGGACATTATGGAGGCCGGACATTCCAACGGCTTCGGAGGCAACGAGGAGAAGCACTTCTCGGCGGCTGTGCATTGGGGTGCCGACTCGCGTCATCACAAATACTTCAGCAAGGCTGGAGTGAATCCCTATAGCGTGCAGGACGGCTATCACATCTTTACCTGCGTGTGGAACGAGAACGAGATACGCTGCTACCTGGATGATTGTCGGGAACCTTATTTCACCGGCGATCTCAGTGCAGGCACAGATCCTGCGCCTTATGTTCACAAACCCTTCTTCATCCTCTACAACATCGCTGTGGGTGGCAACTATCCCGGAATCCTTGACCCCGACCGTGTGACCGCACTTCCAGACGGACAGACCGTGCGCGAGATGCGCATTGACTGGGTGAGGGTCTATCAACTCGAGGGGCAGGAGAATGTCCGTGCCGTGCGCAATGACAAACATCTCGTCCCCAACGCGGAGCAGACTTACGTCGCGCCCTGAGATACGATGGTGGGGGTGGGGATGGCAAGCAAACCACCCTAAAGGATTCGTAAGTTATGAAGTTCATTGAAATCTTTAAAATAAAATAACTATCATGACCCAGCATAATGTCATCAAACTTTTTGAAGCGAAGAAAGTCCGCACCATTTGGGACGACAAAGCAGAAAAATGGTACTTTTCCATAGTGGATGTAGTAGCAGTGTTGACTGACAGCATCGATGCAACAGCTTATTGGCGCAAACTTAAGCAACGGCTGAAAGCGGAAGGAAGTGAAACCGTGACAAATTGTCACGGTTTGAAAATGATGGCCGCTGACGGGAAGATGCGTTTAACCGACGTAGCTGATACCCAGCAGCTTCTCCGTTTGATTCAGTCTATTCCATCGCCGAAGGCTGAGCCTTTTAAACTATGGATGGCGCAAGTGGCGGCAGAACGTATCGACCAGATGCAAGACCCGGAACTTTCCATCCAACAAGCATTGAGGGACTATAAACGGCTGGGTTATTCGGACAATTGGATTAACCAGCGACTCAAATCCATAGAAATCCGCAAAGACCTTACCGATGAGTGGAAACGGCACGGGTTGCAAGAGGGAGTGCAATTTGCTACGCTGACGGATATCATCTATCAGACTTGGAGCGATATGACAGCAAAGGAGTACAAACACTTCAAGGGCTTAAAGAAAGAGAACCTGCGCGACAACATGACCAACAAGGAACTGGTGCTCAATATGCTGGCAGAACTATCTACAAAAGAAATATCTGAGAGCAAGAATCCCGGAACTTTCCAGGAACATAAGGATGTGGCAAAGGCAGGTGGCGAGATTGCCAGGAACGCCCGCATGGAATTGGAGGCAAAGACTGGCAGGGATGTCATCAGTCCGCTGAATGCCAAGACGGGGATTGCCTTAAGCCCATCGCACGAGAATGAAGACAAAGAATAGTATGAGGTAAACTAATAACACAATTACAGAATGGACGGTTGCAGACATCTGCAAGAGCTTTCTACAAGTCCCAAAGTTCTATGGCTCGGTTTGGGTTTAGAATCCGGCAGTTCTTATATTCCCCTTGAGAAAGATAAACAGATACAAACCCTATTACAGATAATGGCAAAATGAAAAAGTTTATAGTAACCGCCGCTTTGTCGGCATTTTGTGCGTGCGCGTACGCGCAGACGGACAGTATAGGT
Source organism: Bacteroidales bacterium (assembly GCA_029227175.1). Taxonomy (GTDB): domain Bacteria; phylum Bacteroidota; class Bacteroidia; order Bacteroidales; family Bacteroidaceae; genus Bacteroides. The sequence continues at coordinate 26,803 of JAQXZK010000153.1, forward strand.
ATTTACAAAGTAGATAACGCTGGTATTAGCCGCATAGAGGCGGCGCGCCCTGCTCAGACAAAAATAAGCGGTGGTTTGAAAAGCAAAGCAAAGGTAGTGTTTAACGGTGCATCCAGCCAAAACCGCTTTAGTGGCTCGGCTACGTTCCGGCTATACTTCGGCACGCCATCGCCTTACGATGCTGCCAAATACTTTATGTTCACTCCATCGTACAGCGTCAAAGACTTTAGCGTAGGTAAATTTGAGGTTAAAAAAGAAAACCGCTACCTTACTACGGTATCGGTTTCTATCGTTGGTTCTAAAGCCGGGGTTAGTGCCGCCAAAGGTGTAAACGTGGAATATAGGCAGCTGCGCGATAACGTGTACGAAATTACAGTTACCGGGCCAGCAGGCGAATACTGCATAATGCCTGTGCTAAACGGTACTGCCGGTTATGCTGGAGTATTTGACTTCACACTGGAATAATCAGCGAATTTTCAGCAAATAGTATTCAATTAGTTATAAACCGCTGATTTTGAGGCTATATAAAAATACTCATTTATATAGGGAGGAAATATGCGTTGAAAATCAGGGAGGGGTGCAGTCCCTCATAGGCTTTGCCGGTGTGACAAAGCGAGGGGTGCAGGCTTTTCGTTGGTTTTGTCAAGGTGGCAAAGTGCCTTATACGATGTTTCGTTGGCTTTGTCAAGGTGGCAAAGTGCCTTATACGATGTTTCGGTGACTTTGTCAAGGTGGCAAAGTGCCTTATTCGATGTTCTGGTGGTTTTGTCAGGTTGGCAAAGTGCCTTATTCGATGTTTTGGTGGTTTTGTCAGGTTGGCAAAGTGCCTTATACGATGTTTCGGTGACTTTGTCAGGTTGGCAAAGTGCCTTATACAATGTTTTGGAGGCTTTGTCAGGTTGGCAAAGTGTGCAAAATACGGTCTTTTGGGCTTTGCCGGTGTGACAAAGTGGGGGGTGCACGTTTTTCGGCGGTTTTGTCAGGTGACAAAATGGGGGGTGCAGGCTTTTTGGAGGCTTTGTCAAGGTGACAAAGTGGGGGGTGCAGGCTTTTGGAGGCTTTGCCAAGGTGACAAAGTGGGGGGTGCAGGCATTTCGGAGGCTTTGTCAGCCTGACAAAGTGCCCGGAGACGTCGCTAAGAGAGTTTGCCAAGCGAGCAAAGCGTGAAACGATGTGAATCGGCCGTTATGTCAGCCGGGAGATGGGGCGGACGCTCCCGTCCTCTCAATCTGTGTGAGAAGAGAGGAACGTTACAGGCTGTCTATGATGGCCCATATCCACCGGAGACATCCGCCGTGTGCCAAGAGCGACCGTTTCTCTATGTTAAGCGAGATGACTTGTCGAGAGATACCAGTTATAAATGCAGAAGAAGGCGAGCATGAGTACGCCGCTGACCCTTCCGATTGTCCCTCTCAGTCCATAGACCAGAACGAGGAGTACGGCTGCAATCATTACCAGATAGTCGAGTAGTGTTATGCCCGTGGTGGTAAGGGGCGCGGCCTGCGAACTGAGTCCCAGGATGAGTGTGATGTTGAAGATGTTTGACCCGATGATGTTCCCGAGAGCCAAGTCCGTATGCTTCTTGAACGCTGCAGCCAGCGAGGCTGCCAGTTCGGGCAGCGAGGTGCCGCAGGCAATCAGTGTCAGAGAGATATAGGCATCGTTTACACCTAAAGACTTCGCGATGGAGACGGCATTGTCGACAAACAGGTCGCAGCTTGCGATGAGCAACACCAGTCCGCCGACCACTTTGACCAGGGATTTCCACAGAGGAACAGTTTCTTCGACTCTTTCGACCGTCAGGGAAATATCTTTCCTGTCGCGGGTAAAGGAAACCCACATGAAGGCAGCGAAGAGGGCCAGCAGCAGGATACCGTCGACCCGGCCGACCGATGGATTTGACCCGTTGAAGAAGTTGAACGCGAGCAGGGTGAGCAGGATTGAGACACCGGTGCATAGGGGAATCTCAAACTTCAGGTTCCTTCGGTCGATGACGATGGGACAAAGGACGGCCGTGAGACCCAGGATGCCCAGCACGTTGAAGATGTTGGAACCGACGACATTGCCTATGGCCACGTCTGGGTTACCTTTCAGTGCACCAAGGAAACTGACGGTCAGTTCGGGCATGGAGGTGCCCACTCCCACAATGGCTGCGCCAATCACGAAGTCGGAAACCCGGAACCGCCGGGCCACCGACACCGCTCCGCCTACGAGATGGTCTGCACCGAAAACGATTCCGGCCAGATAGAGGATGAGAAACAGATATTCCATTCAGCAATCCTCCTATCTTAACAGTTCGGTTACTTTGCAGGTCTCGTACTCAAACATCTCCGAGCAGGGCTCAAATTGATGTGGTACGTATTCGAACAACTGCAGATAGACCTTGCCCGAATGCTGTCCATAATACATTCTCAGCATCAGGACGTGCCCTTTACCTTCTTCTGACAGGTTAATGGAGTCCGGAGACGTCAACAGTGCCGTCAGGATGATTGGTTTCATCTCTCGGGGGAACGAAAACTCTTTCTTGACATAATTCTCGTGCGTTTCAGCATCTTTGTATTTGCTTTTCAACAGAAAGGCAAGCAGTATGCCCAAGGCAATCAGGGTATATCCCCCGAGGTTGGCCTCTTTCTGTGAGGGGATGAAAGCCAGAGCGGCACCAATGAGTATGAATGAAGTGAAGATAGCAATATCTCGGCCTGTGCGTGCGCAGGTAAATTTCTTTTCCATATTATATTAGTTATCATTTAGGGGTTATAAACAACAGAGGTTTGATTCTTTCGCGAATTGTCGGTATACGACAAGCGGGGCGGCATCCTCCTGCATAGAAAGGCAGATGTCACCCGGTGGGGACAGTCCTTAGGACCGTTGACCGATTTGGGCTAAATGATAAGTCTGCCAAGACTGATTAACCGATGGGCAGGCTTGGCAAAGGGATATTCAATGTTCGGGGATATATCTTGGCGGAAATGCTTGGTTCCGGCAAGGATAACCTTGCCGTTCTTGACAGATTCAAATTGGTTTCGTTGCGTGTTGGCTGTGTGTCGGGCCGTGTGTTGCAGGCGGATGACCGGCACACTTGGCGTCTGGCGAGGAAGCTGAAAGTCGCAGTGCGGTGTATCGGAATCGGGGTGGTACACCCTTGCTTCGGAGGCATAATCGGCAGTCTGGCTGTTGGAAGAGCCGGGTGTCTCCGTCTCGCTTATCCAAGCGATGAAAGCCAGGACGACCGGAACGAACCATGTGCATAGATTCTTCATGTGGATTCTCTGGTTACTGCTGATATCACGCACAAAAGTAAAGCATAATCAAGTATGGTCCTGCTCTGAAGCCATAAAAAAAGTGAAAGCAGGATAAGGCGGACTTATGACTGCGGCTTGTCTTCCTTGGAGAATCGTTGCATGATAACGGCGCAGGAGGCGTCTCCCGTAATACTCATCGTGGTTCGTGCCATGTCGACAATGCGGTCAATGCCGGCCGCAATGGCAACTCCTTCGACCGGAATGCCGGCTGAGGCGAAGACCATGGCCATGAGTGCAAGAGAACCGCCGGGTATGCCCGGGGTGCCAATAGAGGCAATAGTGGCCGACAGAGCGATGGCGAGATACTGGTTCATGGTGAGGTCGATGCCGCAACAGGTGGCGATGAAAACTGCGGTGACCCCTAAGTAGATGGCGACACCATCCATGTTGATGGTTGCACCGAGTGAGAGCACGAAATTGCCGAGCTCCTTGCTGACGCCCAGCCGATCGGTACATTGCATGGTGACGGGCAGAGTGGCCACGGATGAGTCGCTGGAGAAGGCAAAGAGCATGGCCGGCAACATCTCGCGGAAGAAACGGATGGGACTGATACGCCCCAGAAACTTGACACATGGGGTGTAGACCAGCAAGGCATGGAGCAGGAAGCAGAGATAGTCTACAGCGATAAGTGCGGCATACGACCCAAGCACCTGCGGACCGTTGACCGCCACGACCGGGGTGAGCATGCAGAAGACTCCGAGGGGAGCCAGTGCCATGATATAGGAGAGTATCAGCTGAACCACCTCGTTGAAACTGAGTATCACCTCACCGGCCATCCTGCCTTTCTCTCCGCAGTGGACAATGGCAATGCCGAAGAAGAGGGCGATGACAATGACCTGCATCATAGAGGTGGTACTGACCGGCTCGAGAATGTTGCTGGGGAAGAAGTTGATGAACTGGTCCATGAAGGTGACGTGGACGAAAGGCGTGACTTCCTCGGAGGTCTCGATGTCAATGGTAGGGAAGCTGTCGCGAAGCAGAGTCGAAACGGTGAGTCCTAATGCGACGGCCACGATGGTAGTGAAGGTGAAATAGATGAGCGTGCGAATACCCAGGTGCCCTATTTTGGAGACGTCTTTCATGGAAAGAATGCCGCTGATAATGGACAGCAACACCATGGGGACAACGATGAACTTAAGCAGGTTGAGGAAAATGGTGCCGAAGGGTTTGATGTATTCGTTGACAAAGGTCGTGTAGTCCTGCAGGAAGTAACCCGCGATGACGGCCAGGAGCAGTGCGAGCATAATCCTGCCCGTGATGGAGAGGCGGCTGAGACGGAGGATGTTCATGAGTGTGTTATCTGTACATGTTTCTTTTCGTGAGTAAAGATAGTGATATTTGCGTTTCGTCCGTACAGTAGATAGAAAAAAGCCCCTCGACAGGTCTGGCGCAGCGTGCTCCATGCCTGTCGAGGGGAAAGAAGATAGTGTATGTATGCTTATCGGGTCTTTCTCAGATAGTCGTTGAGGCGGCTCTGGTAGGTGGCGCAGGCCTGGATGAGCCGGGACTGGCACTGTGTGTTGATGGTGACGGCATCGAGCAGGTCGGTGAGGTCATGAGTACCAGACCTGTAAGAGTCGGCCTCGATGCGCAGGTCTTCGTCGGACGACTCGACAGACTTGCGTGCAATACCAATCTGCTTATAAGCCTCGTTGAGGTTATTCCATGCGCTTTGGATATCAATGACAAGTTTCTCCTGCGTGTCGAGACGGGTGTAGTCGGCCTGCATGCGTGCCATCTTGGCCTTCCTGATGGCATGGCTACCGCCCCACCAGGAACTGATGGGTATGCTGAGGCTTGCCATGCCGATGAGGTTGGTCTTGCCTTCCTTCATGAGGTATTGATGCATGCCTGCGGCGCCGATGGAGAGAGTCGGGAGATTCTTGCCCACTTCCATGCGTGTCTGCAAGCGTTGGGCGTCCACAGCCTTCTGGGTTAGGGCCATCTCGTCGCGGCCGAGTACGGCTACATCGGGTGCGATGAAATAGTTGTCGGGTGATGCGGGATTGGTGTCCAGGTTGTCGGCCACCTCGAACGAGCCACTCTCTGCCCCAACGAGTTGTCCCAGCACGAGGAGGGTGAGTTGCAGGCCGTTCTCGACAGTGAGCCGCTGGCTTTCGACTTCTTGCTGCTTCAGTTCTACACGCAGCAGGTCGTTGCGGGTGGTTACACCGGCGTTGACATAGTCAGCGGTGAGACGGCGGACTTCCTGCAGCTGCGCCAGTGCAGCGTTCAGTGTGCGTAGGTTCGCGCGGAGTGACACGACTTGCCAGTAGTACTCGGTGACATTCTGCAGGACATCCTTCTCGGTCATGTTATATTGCAGTCGAGCCACTTCCTGCTGGATGGAGGCAAGTTTGTTGCCCGTGACAATCTGTCCACCGGCGAAAATGGGCTGCATCGCAGAGATTTCAGTAATTACTCCATTCTTGACAAGGCTGAGCGGCATGTCCGTAATACCCATTTGTGGCATATTGACCGTGCCTCGAACGAGGTGATGGGCACCCGTGAATCCCATACTTGTGGCAGAGATGGAGGGAAAGTATTTGGTAAATGCACTGGCTTTGTCTTCTTTGGCCATGGAGATGTCAAGTTTGGCTTTCTGGAGGTCACGATTGTTCTCGATGGCCATTTGCTTGCATTGTTCCAGCGTGTATGTCTGTGCCTGTGCAGCCGGGATTGCTGTCAGCAGGATGAAAAAGAGGAAATGAAGTGATTTCATGTAGGGATTGGTATGAGTGTTATGACTTGGCTGTTTTCTTTTCGTAAATCTTCCAGTAGACAACGGGCAGCACGGTGACGACGAGAATAAGAGTCCCGATGCCTCCTCCGAAGATGGTAATGCCGACCGGCATCCAGAAGGAGCTGCCTGCCAGAATCATGGGAATGACACCCACAGCAGTAGTCGCAGTGGTGAGGAAGATAGGAACCATGCGTCGGCGGCCGGCATCGAAGGCAGCGTCGCGGGCAGACCATCCCTGTGCCATCTTCTCGTTAGCATGTTCGAAGATGAGAATCTCGTTTCGCATGATGATACCCATGAGGGTGATAAACCCGAAGAGGGAGGTAAGACCCAGGGTTCGGTTAGCCAGGACAAGGCCTATCATGGCTCCCGGCATACAGAGACCGATGGCAATCATGCAGACTACAGGAATGCTAAAGTTCTTGAAATTGAAAAGCAGGAAGAAGAAAATGAGCACCATCGCCAAACCGATGCCCCAGGCTATCTGTGGCACCATTTCGTTGTTCTTCTCTACCTCTCCACCAATTTCTGCACGTACGCCTTTGGGCAGTGGCATGTCCTCGAGGATGGAGGCGATATGTGACTGGATGGGAGTGGCCAGCGTGCCCATCTTGCCTTCGGCGGTAACGGAGATGCATCGCTCGCCATTGCGGTGGACAATGTTGGACTGACTCCACGTTGGGTGTACGTCGGCCACCTGACGTAGCGCAATGGCGCTTTGTGGCGCAATGCGCAGAGATGCATAGCCGGTAGCACTCAGGTAAATGTCCTGGATATCTGAGTAGGTTTTCTCTTTCACTTCGTCTTTGATGACAACGGGCACTTCATAGTTTCCCTCCCAGATGCTTCCGGCCTTCATGTCACCCGTGTTCATCATGAGTTGCAGGGCGGCCGAAGTGCGGTTGATGCCCAGTTGGGCACTGGCAACAGGGTCGAGAGCGATGTCAATGATGGGGTGAGGCTGCTCGAAGTCGGTGTGTACCCACTCCAGCTCGGGTATCTTGCGTAGCTCGACCATGAGTCGTTCTGCAGCAAGAGAGATGCTGTCAAGATCGTTGCCATAGAAGCGGTATTCGTAGGTGGGCACATCCAGAAAGTCCAGTCTCTTGAACTTAACGTATGCCCCGGGAAAGGCATTGGAGTACTTGGGGGCATAGTCATTCAGCACGTCGAGTGTAGTCTTGTTGCTTGGCGTGTTGACGATAAACTGTGCGAAGTTGCGCCCGCCCATCTGGGGAGCATAAGAGACTTGGAAGCGGGGTGACGAGCAACCGATGAAGCTCGTGATGCCCAATATGCGCTCGTCGCGCTCCAGCACATGGCGCATGGAGTCGGCAATGGCCTCTGTGTGTGACAGTCCCTCGCCCTCGGGCAGGAAAATCTCCACGGCAAACTGGTTGCGGTCGGCATAGGGGAATAGTCTCAGCTTGAGCAACGGGAAGAGCAGGCAGGAAGCGATGACCAGAACGATACTGCCCATGATGGTACGCCACGGATGCTTGAAGGTAAGGGACAGAATGCGCTCGTAATAGATTTGAACATAGTCCGTAATGCGTCTCTTTCCCTCTTTGGGAACTTTCACCTTGCGAATGATGGTCGTGTTGAGGTAAGGAATGACTGCTACCGCAACAAGTAGGGAAACCATGAGGTTGATGGTGATGGTAATCGGGAAGTAACCGATAACGTCTCCTGCCTGACCATCCTTCATCGTGTAGAGGATAGGGTAGAAGATGGCACAGATGCAGACCGTGGCCAGTAGCATGGGCATGAAGTATTGCTTGGCACTGTTGATGGCCGCGTTGATGCGTGTCTCTCCTTTGCCCAGGTATTCAAGGTAGCCGTCGATGACCACGATACTATTGTCGACAATCATTCCCAATACCACAATGAGTGATGCCAGGGTGATGATGTTAAGCGGAATATTGAGGGCGTACATGAGTCCTACTGAGATAAACGTGCTCAGCGGGATGGTGATGGCTGCAACGAGAGCGGAACGGAGTGGGAAGAGTATCATCATGACCAGAATGATGATGATCATGGAAATGACAAGGTCGCGTAAGAAGCTGTAGATGGACGAACCAACAACTTCGGGGAGGTCGGAAATGCGTTCCATGTGTACGTCGTCAGGAAGATACTCGTCGCTGAAGCGTTTCAGAACCTCGTCAACGTCTTCTCCGTACTGGACAATATTGTTGCCCGGAGTCATCTCTAATGATAATAGTACGCAGCGGTGTCCGTTCTGCTCTATGTAACTCTCGGAGGTGTCGTACTCGCGTTTGACCTCTGCAATGTCTCGTATGCGTACCGTGTGGCCCTGAGAGTCTGAATAAATGATTTGATTGGCAATCTCTTCTTCACTTCTTTGAGTCGGTGCGAGGTGCAGTTGAATATTCTGTTTGGCGTTGGTCAGGCTTCCGCTCATGGTGATGAGGTCTTCACTGCTCAGTGCTTGCATGACGCTTGACTGTCCCAGTCCGTAGGCCGCCAGCCGTTTCCTGTCGATGTAGAGCGAAATCTGTTCTTTGATGTTGCCATACTGACGCACGTTGGACACGCTGGGGATCTGGCGCAAACGGTCGGCCAGGTCGTCACTATAGTTCTGCAACTCGCGGTAGCTACGTTGCTCGCTCTCGATAGCAATCAACAGAGCACTTGCTTCGCCAAAGTCATCGTTGACAATGACTGCCAGGACGCCTTTGGGTAGGGAGGTCTTGAAACTATTCAGTCCGTGTTTGATTTTGCTCCAGACTTCGTCCTTGTTAGATATGTTGTCGTGTAACTGAATCATCATTACACACATACCGTTCATGCTGGTTGTAGTAGACTTGGAACGATTGACTTCTTTGAAGGTGAACAGGTAGCGCTCGAGGGGGCGTGCTACCTGAGCCTCGACTTCTTCGCTGGTTGCACCGGGATAGGCAGCAATAACCACGCCTTGGCGTACTACGAATGCCGGGAACTCGTCTTTAGGCATAACCTTCAGGCCATACAGCCCGAAGCCAAAGAGCAGAAGTACCACTAAGAGTGTGATGCGGTAATTCGCTATGGGCCATTCTATGATTTTCTTCATGATGTGCTTGGGTTATGGAAGTAGGGCTGTTAGAAAACAATATCGCAGTTCTCGCTGACCTTCTGGTAGCCTTCAACGATGACCTGTTCGCCTTCGGAAACTCCTTCGGTGATGAGAATGCGGTTGGCGAATGTGCGACCTATTTGAACAGGCCTGCGTACAGACTTCTTGCCTTGGACTATCCAGACGAAGTATGTCTTGTCTGCTGCTTGCTGTACAGCCTTCACCGGAAGGGAGACAGTCTTGTCGCTATACTCCTCGTGACTTTTGAGCACCACTTGGCATACCATGCCGGGCAACAGTTTCATGTCTGAATTACGAACATTGATGCGGGCATTGTAGGTATGGGTCAGCGCGTCGGCCTCCACACCTTTTTCGATGATACCGCCTTCGAATGACGCATTGTTCAGAGCCGGCACACTGATGGTTGACGATGTTCGGCTGTCGATGTTGCTGATTTCTTGCTCGGGGATGGAGAGCTTGACCTTTACATGATTGATATGGAGAACGGTAGCAATGGGCTGGGAAGGAAGAACCGTCTCGCCTACGCTCATTAACTTACTGCCAATGACACCATCGCAGGGAGCATAAATGGAGCAGTCTGCCAGATTCTTTTTGGCCATCTCAAATGTAGCCTCGGCTTGCTGTACCTTGCTCTGTACTTCAATCCATTTCATGTCGGGCAGGGATTTGTTGTCGTGGAGCTGCTTCATGCGGGCCTCGGCATCCTTGGCTTGTGTCAGCATAGCTTCAGCTGCTTGTATGGAGTTGCGGGCTTGTGTGTCGTCAATGGAGGCAATGAGTTGTCCTTTCCGTACTCGTTGCCCTTCAGAGACTTTTACTTCTTTCAAGAGTCCCGTACCGATGAAACTTACCATCGCGCTTGACTCGGCTTCTATGATTCCTACGTATGGGTGGTGCTTTTCCATCCCATCGGTAGCCGTTACTGTTTCAATAATAACTCTAAGCGGCTCGCTGACCTTTTTCTTTTCTTCTTGGCAACTGGTGCAGAAAGCAAGTCCTGCGAGTAAAAGTGCTGCATGGATAAAAGTTTTCATATTGTTTGCTATTTCTGTTCAAGTATTTGAAGCACAAAGGTAATTTGTTGAAACTATATGTGGTGTTTTGTTTTGCGTAAAAAATGTCCAAAAGGTCGGATGTATTGGGCAAAAATATGGAATAATCAACAAAAGATATATTTTTGTGGTCAAAATAACGTAAAAGCAACAAGACATGAATACATTTTCACTAAAGCATGTAGTTCGAACCAACAGAGATTCCATGCAGTGTATTGGAGAGTTGTATGAGGATAATTGTTTGGTTCTGTGCGATTCGGAGAGAACAGAGAGAGGAAATGCTTTTTTCTGTCATCCGACTCGTATTGATTCGTTGCTTGTTTCCATTTGTCAAGAAGGTGAATTGGAATACTCTACGGACATGGACCGGTTGATTGTGAAGAAAAACATGATGGTTTGTATTCGCCCTGGTGAAATATTCCAAATAAGCGAGCATAAGGGAGGGAAATTTTCATCCATATTGATGGATGTGGAACTGATTGAACAGATGAAAATTCCGATGACGAAAATATTGTCATATACATCTTTCCTTAAGAGAGGGATTATGAATCTTGAACTTGACGAGGCTCGAATGAATGAGATTCTTTCCTTGATGAGGATTCTTTCGGATGTTATTAAGTCGGATAGGGGACAGTTGTTTTACCATGAGAAGGTTCGTTCATTTTTGCAATTGATTTTCTATACGTGTGCCAGTATGTTCTTTGAAGGCCAAAACAAGGAAGATGCAATTAGAGAGATGAAGTCTCCACGTGAAGAAAAATATCTCAATGATTTCTTCAAGCATGTCAGAGACCATTATGACAAGGAACGAGCAGTAAAATATTACGCCGATTGTGTTCACCTGTCTCCGAAATACCTTAGTTCGATAGTGAAGCGACTGACAGGGAAGACCGCTTCGGAATGGATTGACGAATTAGTGATACTTGAGGCTAAAAACCTGCTGAAAAATTCAGACATGACGGTGCAACAAGTATCGAACACGCTGAACTTTTCGACGCAGAGTTTTTTTGGAAAATATTTCAAGCATCACACGGGAATGTCTCCTCGCGAGTACCAGGTGAAATAAGTCTATGGAATGACAGTCGGGTATTCTGACGGTGCTCCTTTTGCCGTTCCAGAATCATTTTTGTCCAATCCTTTTCGGGTTTTATATAGTACATGGGTAATTGTCCTCCTAAGCAAGTCGGCTTCGTAGAGAACTGATGCATTTTCGCAACGTAACATATGTTACGCAGAAAAACTGCATCAGACAAAAGGGGTAACATCTCGCGAGAAATGCCAGCCATATTTTCCGGTCACTAAAGTTCTGCCGGAGAGTAATAAATCTATACATACGTGAATTTGGGATAAGAAATCGCGTAAGTGAATGTTAATATATAACATTTGTCTCTTTGTGTTTTCACTTGGTCTTCGCTTTCCTCTCCAAACCATCGTTATTGTCCAATTTATTTCCCTCGCGAGGGGAAAATTTTTCTACCCGAGGAAAATAATTCTTCTTCCAGAGAAGGCGGATACGATTGCTGGAAGAATACAGAGTTGTAACAAAAAATCTAAAGGGAGAATGTTAAATTTTAACGTTAAGAATGAAACTCGCTTGGGAGGAACATAGGAGGTACTTTCCACCGTGTGCAGACAGAAAGAAGTATCCTTCCTAAGCGTAACCGTAACCTGTAACCGACATTGATTTTCCCCCTTTGGCGTATGAGCGTGTAGGCGAGAAATATAACCCTTCAGCGAAACCTTTGAATAACGGAAATTTCTTTCTTGTCCCGAACTCACGTATACATCGAGTGTTGCTTTCCTGTGGTGTTGAAAACTTCTTCATTAGTTTTTGTCTTTTTTCTTGCATCCGATTGTTGAAAAATCTCTATCTTTACGCATAATTATGTGTGAAGATACGAAATATCATATCCCGGTATTGTTGAAGCCTGCTGTGGACGGACTTAACGTCCGACCGGATGCTTCCTATGTGGATGTCACCTTCGGTGGAGGAGGACATTCACGTGAAATCCTTGCTCGTATGGGAGAGAGAGGACGCTTGTTTGGCTTTGACCAGGATTTGGATGCTATGCAGAATGTTCCCAATGATGACCGTTTTGTTTTTGTCAGGAGTAATTTCCGCTATTTGGAAAATTTCCTTCGCTATCACGGTCAGGAAAAGGTGGATGGTATCTTGGCTGATCTGGGTGTCTCCAGCCATCATTTTGATGACCGCGAACGAGGGTTCTCATTTCGTTTTGACGGGTTGCTCGATATGCGTATGAATCAAAAGGCGGATTGTACAGCTTCCGATATCGTCAATACGTACGATGAAGAACAATTGGCAGATGTTCTTTATCTGTATGGTGAACTGAAAAATGCACGTAGGCTCTCAAAACTCATTGTGAATGCCCGGCAGGGTAGGAAAATCACTACTGTTTCCCAGTTTTTGGACTGTTTGCAGCCGATTTTTAATCTTGAGCGCGACAAGAAAGACCTTGCGCGCGTGTTTCAGGCGTTGCGCATTGAGGTGAACCATGAAATGGATGCCCTGAAGGAGATGCTGGAAGCGTCATCTCGGGTGTTAAGGACCGGTGGACGGCTGTCAATCATTACCTACCACTCGTTGGAGGATCGTATGGTGAAGAATTTCATGAAAACCGGTAATATTGAGGGTAGGGTGAACCAGGATTTTTATGGTCGTATCATTGCACCTTTCAAGCCGCTCAATGGTAAGGTGCTGGTTCCGAGTGAAGAGGAGATTTCCGAGAATCCCCGGTCGAGAAGCGCCAAACTACGCGTGGCGGAACGAATACAGGAATAAAAAAAATGATGGAACAAGGTAAGAAGACAATGGCAGACCGGAAAGCAGAGGGTTGGCAGGCTTTCATAGGAGGGGCAGATTATAGGATGACGGAGTTTCTGAGCCGCCATCTCAAGTTGATAGTGTTAATTGTTTTGCTGGTAATTGTCTATATACATAATCGCTATGCAGCTCAACAGGAACAGATGGAGATAAGTCACCTCAAGGAAGTCCTGAAAGATACCAAGTACAATGCGCTGACTATAAGTTCGGAACTGATGGAACGTAGCAGACAGAGCCGTATCGAAGAATATGTAATCCAGGTAGAGACAGATTTGCAGATAGCCAACCAACCTCCCTATCTTATCAAATAAATTTATGGCAGTAAACAAGAAAAATATCCTTATAAGGTATACCATTGTAGTCATTCTGATGGCTTTGGTGGGCTTGGCGGTTGTCGTTAAAGCTGCCATCATTATGTTCTACGAGCATGATTACTGGGAAGAGGTGGCCAGCCGTCTGGTGCGCGAGAGTGTCGTCGTTAAACCGAATCGAGGCAATATTCTCTCGACTGACGGACAGCTTATGGCAAGTTCTTTGCCTGAATATAAAATCTATTTGGATTATCTGGTAGGTGAACGGAACGAGAAGAAACGCATGGAGGAACAGGCTAAGAGAGATTCCATTTTCAAGGCTAATCTGGATACTATCTGCAGGGGGCTTCATGAAATCTTTCCCGATAAGAGTGTGGCATATTTCAAAAGCCATCTGATGGAAGGATTCAAGAAAAGAAAACGCAGTTGGCAGGTTTATCCTGGGCGCGTCTCCTATATTCAGTACCAGCAGGCGAAGAAGCTGCCGGTGTTCTGCATGGACAAGTTTAAGGGCGGATTTTACGAGCAGGCATTGCAGCGACGAAAGAAACCATTTGGCTCATTGGCTTCAAGAACCATCGGTGATTTGTTCATAGATACTAATGAGGTGGCAAAGAATGGTGTGGAAATGGCCTTTGATACATTGTTGAGAGGTGTGAACGGTGTGGCTCATCGCCAAAGAGTAAGAAATAAATTCCTTAATATCACTGAAAAGGAACCAGTCGATGGTTGTGATATAGTAACCACGATTGACGTTTCCATGCAGGACATTGCGGAAAAAGCCTTGCTCGATAAGTTGAAGGAACTGAATGCTTCGGTCGGTGTCGCTATCTTGATGGAAGTTGCAACAGGCGAGATTAAGGCTATGGTGAACATGCAGAAGGCCGGGAATGGCAATTATTATGAGATGCGTAATAGCGCCATTAGCGATATGCTTGAACCCGGTTCGACCTTCAAAACAGCCTCAATCATGGTGGCGTTGGAAGATGGCTATATCACTCCCCATACTGAAGTCGATACAGGTAACGGTATCATGAAAATGCACGGTAGTTTCATGAAAGATCACAACTGGAACCGCGGAGGGTACGGTGTAATTGATGTGACCCGCATCCTTGAAGTTTCATCGAACATTGGTGTATCGTATCTGATTGACAAGTATTATCAGAACCAGCCTCAGAAGTTTGTAGACGGTTTGAAGAGAATGAGCATAGACCAGCCTCTTCATCTGCAGATTCCCGGTGAGGGGAAACCTAATATTCGCGGCCCCAAAGAGCGTTATTTTGCTAAGACAACTTTGCCGTGGATGAGTATAGGTTATGAGACTCAAATTCCGCCTCTGAATATACTGACTTTTTATAATGCGATAGCCAATAACGGTTGCATGGTAAGGCCTAAGTTGGTGAAGGCTGCTGTGAAAGATGGTCGGGTAGTCCGGGAATATCCAACCGAGGTCATCAATCCGAAAATATGCTCGGACAAGACTTTGAACGAAATCCGAACTATTCTCCACAGTGTGGTAGCAAATGGTTTGGCAAAACCTGCCGGCAGTAAGCAGTTTGCTGTTTCGGGCAAGACGGGAACGGCACAGATTTCCAAGGGCTCGCAAGGATATAAGAGCGGCCCGATGAATTATTTGGTTAGCTTCTGTGGATACTTCCCGAGCGAGGCACCCAGGTATAGTTGTATTGTATCTATCCAGAAACCTGGTTATCCGGCCTCGGGAGGCGGTATGGCCGGTCCTGTGTTCAGTAAGATTGCCGAGCGTGTCTATGCGAGAAACCTGAATTTGGACATAAGACATGCTATCGATAGTACTTCGAACGTGATTCCTGACGTGATGAAGGGTGATTTGGGTAAGGCAGAACTGGTGTTGAGTGACCTGGATGTGCCAATGATCATGCAGGAAGACGTAAGTAAGGCGTGGGGAATGGTATCTATGGATTCTGCCTCGGTCACTTTGATCGCTGACGAGAAGGCTGTTCCGGATGATCGTATTCCAAACGTTGTTGGGATGGGGGCTCGTGATGCTGTCTTCCAACTTGAGCGACGTGGATTGAAGGTACGTATTGCCGGTGTCGGGAAAGTCCGTTCACAATCCATACCATCTGGCAATAAAGTTATAAAGGGGCAAACCGTGTTGTTGACAATGCGCTAAAGTATATAACAGTACAAGATTGATTTGATAAAATGAAATTAGGTGAACTACTGAAGGCGATACGTCCTTTGCAGGTAATCGGCGAGGTGGACGTAGAGATAACAGGAATAGATATTGATTCCCGTAAGGTTGAGGCTGGACATCTGTTCATGGCGATACGAGGTACGCAGACTGATGGACACGCATACATCCAGTCTGCCTTGGAAAAAGGTGCGAGGGCTATTTTGTGTGAGGAATTACCAGATGATTTGGCCGATCATGTGACCTAGGTGCAGGTGGCAGATTCGGAAGATGCCGTAGGAAAGGTGGCTACCAAGTTCTATGGTAATCCGACTAAAAAATTAAAGTTAGTGGGTGTAACGGGAACCAATGGGAAGACGACAATAGCGACGTTGCTATATAATATGTTCCGCTTGTTCGGTCATAAGGTGGGACTGCTCTCGACCGTTTGCAATTATGTAGATGCAGAGCCGATTCCGACTGATCATACAACTCCCGACCCCATTACGTTGAACTGTTTGCTGGGCAAGATGGTGGAAGCCGGTTGTGAATATGCATTTATGGAAGTCAGTTCTCATAGTGTTGCTCAAAAACGTATCTCGGGATTGCATTTCGCGGGAGGTATCTTCACAAACCTGACGCGAGACCATTTGGATTATCATAAAACGGTGGAGAACTATCTTCGTGCCAAAAAGAAATTTTTTGACGACATGCCGAAAAGTGCCTTCTGTCTGACCAATCTGGATGACAAGAATGGTATGGTAATGATGCAGAACACGAAGGCTTCGGTTCATGGCTATTCGTTGAGAACCATCTGCGACTTCAAGGGGCGTGTTCTGGAGAGCCATTTCGAAGGCATGTTGCTCGACTTCAACAACCACGAATTGGCGGTTCATTTTATTGGCCGTTTTAATGCCTCTAATTTATTAGCGGTCTTTGGGGCTGCTGTGTTACTCGGCAAGACGGAGGAGGAGGTGCTCGTCGCATTGAGTACGTTGCATCCTGTTGCCGGCAGATTTGATGCCATTCGTTCGCCACAAGGGTACACGGCTATCGTGGACTATGCCCATACGCCGGATGCACTGATAAATGTATTGAATGCCATCCACGGAGTGTTAGAGAATGGTAAGGGCAAGATTATCACAGTCGTGGGTTGTGGCGGAAACCGTGATAAAGGGAAACGTCCTATGATGGCTCAGGAAGCTGTTCGCTTGAGCGACCGTGTCATCATTACCAGTGACAATCCACGCTTTGAGGAGCCTCAGGATATTATCAATGATATGCTGGCGGGTCTGAAGAAGGAAGACATGATGAAGACGGTAGCGATTGTAGACAGACGCGAGGCTATCAAGACTGCATGTCTGCTGGCTCAAAAAGGTGATGTGATTCTTGTCGCGGGAAAGGGGCACGAGAACTATCAGGACGTGAAAGGCGTGAAGCATCATTTTGACGACAAGGAAGAGTTGAGAAAGATTATGCAAATCTGAAAGTAAAAAAGGCGAAAGAAAATGCTTTACTATTTTTTTGAGTGGTTGCAACGATATGATATTCCGGGTTCGGGAATGTGGTCATACACCTCTTTCCGTTCTTTGATTGCCATTATTCTGGCTATGCTTATCTCTGTCGGTTGGGGAGACAAGTTTATCAATTTCATGAGAAGCAGGCAGATAAGCGAGACACAACGCGATGCCTCCATTGATCCATTTGGGGTTGCCAAGAAAGGAGTGCCCAGTATGGGTGGGGTCATTATTATCTTTGCTATTCTGATACCTTGCCTGCTTTTATGCAAATTGTCGAATGTGTATGTCATACTCATGCTCTTTACTACTGTGTGGTTGGGAGTGCTTGGTTTTGTTGATGACTATATCAAGATCTTCAAGCGAAATAAAGAGGGACTTCGGGGATGGTACAAAATTGTGGGTCAGTTGGTTCTGGGGCTAATCGTGGGCTTGACACTCTATAAGAGCCCACAAGTTGTGATCCGTGAAAATATAGAGGTAAGGAACGGAGATCATATTGAGGTTGTTCATGCTGCTAAGGAAATCAAGGCGACACAGACGACCATACCTTTCGTGAAGAGCAATAACTTGGATTATGCAGATATTACACCATTCAGCGGCAAGACCGGAAGGATGGTGGGATGGATTCTCTTTGTGGTGGTCACGGTTTTTGTGGTTATGGCTGTGAGCAATGGTGCAAATCTCAATGATGGAATGGACGGTATGTGTTCGGGAAACTCCGCAATTATCGGTCTGACGCTCGGCATTTTTGCCTATGTGTCAAGTCATATACAGATGGCTGGTTATTTGAATATCATGTATATTCCAGGATCGGAAGAACTTGTTGTTTTCGTTAGTGCATATATCGGTGCCTTGATAGGCTTCTTATGGTACAATGCCTATCCTGCTCAGGTGTTTATGGGTGACACCGGAAGTCTTACCATCGGTGGCATCATTGGTGTTTATGCTATTTTGATTCATAAGGAACTTTTGCTGGTGTTGCTGTGTGGTATGTTCTTGGTTGAGAATGTGTCGGTAATTATGCAGAGATTCTATTACAAGGCAGGCAAGCGCAGGGGTGTTAAGCAACGCATATTCAAGAGCACTCCTATCCATGACCACTTTAGAAAGTCTATGGAGCAGGTTGAAGCCGGATGCAAGGTGTTGATTACCGGTCCAAAACGTTTGCAGCATGAGGCAAAAATTACAGTAAGATTCTGGATTGTGACAATTATACTGGCAGCGTTGACAATCATAACATTAAAAATTAGATAAAGAAAAGATATAAATATGAGCAGACTTGTGATATTAGGAGCCGGTGAAAGCGGTGCCGGAGCAGCGGTACTTGCAAAGGTGAAGGGATTTGATACCTTTGTCTCAGACATGTCGGCTATTAAAGATAAATATAAGGATTTGCTAGACCAATATGAAATAGAGTGGGAGGAGGGCAGACATACAGAGGAGAAGATTCTGTCTGCTGATGAGGTAGTGAAAAGTCCTGGCATTCCGAATGACGCTCCATTGATTTTGAAATTGAAGGAACAGGGAATTCCAATTATCTCCGAGATTGAGTTTGCTGCCCGTTATACAGGAGCAAAGATGGTGTGTATTACTGGATCAAATGGGAAAACAACAACTACGTCCTTAATTTATTACTTGTTGACGCAGGCGGGAATGAATGTCGGTCTTGCAGGAAACATTGGAAAGAGTTTAGCTTTACAGGTGGCTAACGAACAGCATGATTGTTATGTCATTGAGTTGAGCTCTTTTCAGCTGGACAATATGTATGATTTCAAGGCTGATATAGCTATCTTGATGAACATTACTCCCGACCATCTTGACCGCTATGACCATGAGATGCAGAACTATATTGATGCAAAGTTTCGGATAATACGGAATCAGACAGTCGCTGATGCTTTCATTTTCTGGCAAGATGATTCTATCATCAAGAAAGAGTTGACGAAACGACAGATTAACGCAACGGTGTATCCTTTTGCGGTAACGAAGAAGGACGGAACGGTAGCTTATGTGGACGGAACGATGATGAAGGTGGATTACCCTTCTCCATTTGAGATGAAGGTCGATGATTTGTCATTGCGAGGACAGCATAACTTATATAATTCTATGGCTGCTGCAATCACTGCAAATCTGCTTGGAGTGGATACAGCTTGCATTGAGTCTTGTTTGAAAAATTTTAAAGGAGTGGAACATCGCCTGGAGAAGGTCAAGATCGTGAACGGAGTATGTTTTATTAACGACTCAAAAGCAACAAACGTCAATTCGTGTTGGTATGCCCTTCAGAGTATGGTAACAAAGACGGTTCTTATACTTGGCGGAAAGGACAAGGGGAATGACTATACAGAAATTGAAGATCTGGTGCGTGAGAAATGCTCTGCGCTGGTTTACATGGGATTGCATAATGAGAAACTGCATGCATTTTTCGATTCGTTTGGTCTCCCTGTCGCAGAAGTGAACTCAGGCATGAAGGAAGCTGTTGAGGTTGCTTTTCGGTTGGCTAAGCCGGGAGAAACCGTTTTGTTGAGTCCTTGCTGTGCTTCGTTTGACTTGTTTAAAAGTTATGAGGATAGAGGCCAGCAGTTTAAGGAATGTGTAAGAGAACTTTAGTTATTATTCAAAAAGAAAAGTCGTGAACATTACGGATAATATATTTAAAGGTGATAAGGTTATCTGGCTGATTTTCATCGCGCTTTGTTCTATCTCTCTTATAGAGGTGTTTAGTGCATCGAGCCACTTGTCCTTTGGTAAGTCTCATTGGATTCCAATCAGTCAGCATGCGTTTTATATGCTATTGGGGTGGATTGTCGTTTTTGTTACGCATAATATACCTTATAAGTACTTTAAGGCGATTCCTTTAGGATTATTACCAATATCACTGGTGTTACTGGTTGTGGTCATGTTTATGCCGAAAACAAATGGGGCATCAAGATTTATCAATTTCTTCGGTGTGCAATTTCAGCCCTCTGAGTTGGCTAAAATGGCTATGGTGTTACTGACGGCCAATATTCTTTCTGTGACACAGGCAGGTGAGCACGCGAAGCCTATTGCCTTCAAGTTAATCATGTTCTCCGCATCAATCGTCTGTCTACTTATTTTCCCGGAGAATTTTTCTACGGCCATGTTGTTGTTTGGCACGATATTCCTCATGATGTTTGTGGGGAGAGTAGAACTGAAGAAACTAGCTATGACGGTAGTCTTGTTGGGAGGGGCACTCATACTTTTCTTATTATTCTTGAAACTGACACCGGATGGTACTCTGGATAAGATACCGATGGGACATCGGTTTATTACGTGGAAGCATCGAATTAGTACTTCGGAACGTGTCCCGGCTGCCAAGTATGACATTTGGGGCAAGGGAGCGCAAAAGGGATATGCAAGTATTGCGATAGCAAGGAGTCATATCATGGGGAATGGGCCCGGAAACTCTGTTGAGCGAGATTTTTTATCTCAGGCTTATTCGGATTTTATCTATGCCATTATTATTGAGGAATTGGGCTTGGTAGGAGGTTTCTGTGTCATGGCTCTCTATATCTGGCTCTTGTGGCGAATTGGGAAGCTGGCAAAAAAATGCGACCGTTCGTATCCTATGTTCCTCATTGTCGGCATAGGCTTGCTTTTTGCGACGCAAGCTTTGTTTAATATGATGGTAGCAGTGGGATTAGCTCCTGTAACCGGTCAGCCGTTGCCTCTGATAAGTCGTGGAGGTACTTCCATGATGATAAACTGTGTTTATATTGGAATGATTCTCAGTGTGAGCCGCTATATCGCTGCCGAAGAAGAAAAGAAGCGTATGGCTGCACAAAATGTGATAGAAGAAAGTGCAAGTGAGGCTCAAGTAATAGAACAGCCGGATGTAAGGATATTAAATATAGATGAGGAACTTGTTTAAAATGAGTAATATGGAAAAGCCTATCAGAGTAATTGTCAGCGGTGGAGGAACAGGAGGACATATTTTTCCAGCCATTTCCATTGCCAATGCCATCAAGGAAATAAAGCCGGATGCAGACATCCTTTTTGTCGGGGCAGAAGGACGTATGGAGATGCAAAGGGTTCCTGATGCCGGTTATCCTATTATCGGTCTTCCTGTTGCAGGTTTTGATCGCAAGCATTTATGGAGGAATTTCAGTGTATTGCTGAAGCTGGTGCGCAGTCAGATAAAGGCACGTAAGATTGTACGTGATTTCAAGCCGCAGGTGGCGGTTGGCGTGGGAGGATATGCCAGTGGCCCGATGTTGAAAACAGCAGCTTCAATGGGAATCCCGACTTTGATACAAGAGCAAAACTCTTATGCAGGAGTCACCAACAAGTTGCTCGCAAAGCAGGCGAAGAAGATTTGCGTGGCTTATACCGGCATGGAGAAATTTTTCCCGGCTGAGAAAATAATCATGACGGGAAATCCGGTGAGACAAAACTTGTTGGCTGTCTGTGTCAGTCGGGAGGATGCTTTGTCCAGTTTTAATTTTGACATTAAGAAGAAAACTGTCCTAATTCTTGGTGGAAGTTTGGGAGCAAGAACAATCAACCAGACTCTTATAAATGGCCTCTCGCAGATTAAGGCACATCAGGAAGTGCAGTTTATTTGGCAGACAGGTAAGATTTACATTGAGCAGGTTCGTCAGGCAATCAAGGAGTTTTCGAACGAGGTGCTGGCGGACGGGAAAGTCTCTATATTGCCGAACCTTTATGTTACGGATTTTATCCGGGATATGGCAACTGCTTATGTGGCGGCAGACCTTGTTGTTTCCAGAGCTGGTGCGGGTTCAATTTCAGAGTTCTGTCTGTTAAAGAAACCTGTTATTTTGATTCCTTCTCCGAATGTGGCAGAAGACCATCAGACAAAAAATGCGTTGGCTTTGGTAGATAAGGGAGCTGCATTGTATGTGGAGGATATTGAGGCAATGCAGCAATTGTTGCCAACTGCTTTGGAAACAGTTGCTGATGAAGATAAACTTAAAGGACTCAGTGAGCACATTGCAAAGTTGGCTTTGCCGGACTCTGCCCGGATAATTGCTCATGAAGTGCTGAAACTTATAAAATAAAAAGATAACGATGGAAAATGTGAAGTCTGTATATTTTGTCGGTGCCGGGGGGATAGGAATGAGTGCTCTCATCCGTTATTTTCTCTCAAAAGGCTTGTTTGTTGCCGGTTATGACCGGACCTCATCGGCGTTGACAGAGAAGTTGATAGAAGAGGGTGCTTTGATTCATTACGAAGATAATGTAGCATTGATTCCGGAGGAGTGTAAAGTGCCGACTACGACGTTGGTAGTCTATACCCCGGCCATTCCGGCTGAGCATACAGAGTTGACTTATTTCAGACAAGGTGGGTTTGATGTGGAAAAACGCGCACAGGTTCTTGGTCGCTTGACGCGAAGTAGCAAGGGCTTGTGCGTGGCTGGTACTCACGGAAAGACGACAACCAGCACGATGGCTGCTCATTTGTTGCATGAAAGCCATGTAGGTTGCAATGCTTTTTTGGGTGGAATATCAAAGAATTATGAGTCGAACCTGCTTCTTTCGTCTACGAGTCCCTATACCGTAATTGAAGCTGACGAATTTGACCGCTCATTTCATCATCTGACTCCCTGGATAAGTGTCATCACGGCTACAGACCCAGACCACTTAGATATCTATGGTACAAAGGAAGCTTATTTGGAGAGTTTTCGTCATTATACGTCGTTGATACGTCCCGGAGGGGCATTGATTATCCACGAGGGATTAGAGGTGCAACCCAATGTGCAGGATGGTGTGACAATTTACACCTATAGCAGGGAATGTGGTGACTTTCATGCCGAAAACGTGAGAATTGGCAATGGTGAAATCTATTTTGATTTCGTAGCTCCTGACACAAGAATCAACGATGTTCAACTGGGTGTTCCCGTATCTATCAATATTGATAATGGAATTGCAGCGATGGCATTGGCGCATCTGAGTGGGGCTACTGACGAAGAGATTCATGCTGCGATGAAAACCTTCTCTGGGGTGGATCGCCGTTTTGACTTTAAATTGAAAACATCGCAGGCCGTCTTATTGACGGACTATGCCCATCATCCGGCTGAGGTTGCGCAAAGCGCAAAGTCTATCAAGGAATTATATAGAGATAAAAAGGTGACAGCTATTTTCCAACCTCATTTATATACAAGAACGCGTGATTTCTATCGAGAGTTTGCTGAAAGTTTGTCAGCCTTTGATGAAGTGATATTGACAGATATCTACCCGGCCAGAGAGCAACCGATTCCCGGTGTGACAAGTCAATTGATTTACGACTGTTTGCGTCCCGGTATGGAAAAGACTCTTTGTAAAAAAGAAGAGGTTTTGAGTCTATTACGTAAGACTCCGCGTCAGGTGGTTGTTGTGCTGGGCGCTGGTGATATGGATTTATTTGTTCCTCAGATAATGGAAATAATGAAACAATGATTAAACGCATTCTACTAACCTTGCTATCCATTGCTGCTATTGCATATATTGTGGTTGCTGTGATGTATGTTAATCGTACCGAGAGTTTGGTATGCAAAGGGATAGAGCTTGCCATAAAGGACTCTGCACAATCATCAATTATTACATCCAAGGAACTGGTGAACATGTTGCAGAAGCAGAAGCTTAATCCGGTAGGCAAGAAAATGGAGGAGATTCAGGTTTCCCAAATAGAGGAATTTATTGCCTCTCATCCTTTGATGAGGAGTGTGGAATGCTATAAGACTCCAAGCAATAAAATTTTGGTTGAAATTCAGCAACGTATACCAGTTATCCGGGTCATTGCTTCTAATGGAGAGAATTACTTTGTCGGCAATGAGGCTGAAATTATTCCGTTTAACTCGAGGTGTGTGGTCGACCTGCCCGTAGCCACAGGAGTGATTGACAAGACTTTTGCTAAAAATGAGTTGTATCGGTTTGCATTATTCCTAAAAAAGAACGAGTTTTGGAATTCACAAATCGAGCAGATTAACATTTTGTCTGATAAGACCATAGAATTAGTGCCAAGAGTTGGTCAACATGTGGTTTATTTAGGTACATTTGCAAATTATCAGGAAAAACTTGAACGGTTGAAGAAATTCTACACAAAGGCATTGAATCAAGTTGGCTGGAACAAGTATTCTCGCATAAACGTGGAGTTTTCAAACCAAATTATATGTACAAGGCGTGAATAATGATGCATAAATATCGAAAAACAAATTAAAAACAATATAACAGATGGCAACAACAGATTTTATCGCTGCAATCGAGTTGGGTTCTTCCAAGGTTTCTGCTATTGCAGGGCATAGGGATGAGGGAAGTTTAATTGTGCAGGCATTTGCAACGACAGAGTCTTCTTCCTTTATCCACAAGGGAGCGATATATAATATTGATAAGGCTGCACAGGCTTTCTCTTCTTTGGTCAGTTCTTTGGAGGATCAGCTCGAGTCAGCTATTTCGAAGGTGTATGTGGGTGTCGGGGGACAATCTCTTCGCACTGTTTTGAATATTGTCAGCCGTACATTTGAGACTGAAGAGAAAATTACGGAAGAGATTATCAATGAAATCTCCGATGAAAATTTGAAGGCTCAGGTTAGCGACATGGTGATACTGGATGTTGCTCCTCAGGAGTTCAAGATAGATAATAACCAGTATGCAGACCCAGTAGGTGTATCTGGTAATAAATTGACAGGCCATTTCCTGAATGTTGTGGCACGTATGCATTTAAAGGCAAAGATAGAACAGAGTTTTGCCCAGGCTCATGTGCAGATAGCAGACATTGTAGTAACTCCACTGGCAATGGCAAAATGTGTGTTGACAGAGACAGAAATGCGCCAGGGTTGCGCATTGGTCGATTTTGGCGCTGATACAACAACGATTGCAGTATATAAAAACAACATTCTTCGTTTCCTCTCGGTTTTGCCATTTGGCGGGAATACCATTACGCATGATGTTTCTTCGTTGCGCATGGAAGATGCAGATGCCGAGAAATTGAAACTGAAATATGGTGATGCATATTACGAGGAGCAAAACCTGGATAATCCTCAGATGAAGCACGCAACCTGTAAGCGTATGGATGGTGGAACTCTTGAATTGAGGGTGTTGAATGAACTGATTGGTGCTCGTGCAGAAGAGATTCTTCGCAATGTTGACAATCAGTTGAAACTCTCTGGGTATGCAGATAAACTTTACAGCGGAGTTGTCTT
This sequence comes from Bacteroidales bacterium, assembly GCA_029227175.1. Taxonomy (GTDB): domain Bacteria; phylum Bacteroidota; class Bacteroidia; order Bacteroidales; family Bacteroidaceae; genus Bacteroides. The sequence continues at coordinate 51,981 of JAQXZK010000153.1, forward strand.
TACTGGTGGTGGCTCTAACCTGCGTAATCTCGATTTGGCGTTCCGCAAGATATCAAAGATAGATCGTTTGAAAACTTTAAAATATGACCAGATTCCCATTCGTGGAAGGGTTTCCGAACTTCGAAAAGATGGTTTGTATGCAGGAATCTTGAGTGTCTTGGCTTCGGGAGATGAGAATTGTGCGGTGGTTGCTCCCGAACTTCCTGTTGAGGCAGAGAATCCTGATTCGGATGCAATCATTATTGGTTCTGATCCTGAACCAGAGGCACCAGTTGCAAGACCTCAGGAAATGCCGGTTGAAGAGACCCGGGTTCAGCCCCAGCAGGATTTATTCTCTTTGCAGCAGGAGAGAGAGGACGCTCGTCTGTCAGCTATGCAAAGGGAAATTGAGCGGCGTGAGGAGGAACAACGCAGGCGCGAAGCTGCCAAGAAGAAAAAGGCCGAGGCAAGAGCGGCTCGTGAGCAGAAGACCAAGGCACGTTCAGAGAAAATCAAGAAATTCTTTGAGAGATTTACAAATACTCTTTTCGAGGATGAAGCAACTGACTAACCGATAAAAAACACGAACTATGAGTGACGAAAATATGCAACCTTTTAATGGCCCTCAAATCAATAAGATTGACGGCATTGGAGTGGGAAATGCCATTCCAAGTGATTCGCCGAAGATTATCAAAGTTGTTGGCGTCGGCGGTGGTGGTGGCAATGCTGTGAACCACATGTATCGGCAAGGCATTCATGATGTAACCTTTTTGTTGTGCAATACTGATAATCAGGCATTGCGCGAATCACCGATTCCTGTAAAATTACAGTTAGGAAAGGAGGGATTGGGCGCAGGTAACAATCCGGCCAAGGCTCGTGAGGCGGCCGAAGAAAGTTCGGATGACATTAAAACGCTGTTCAACGATGGTACGAAAATGGTTTTTATTACTGCCGGTATGGGTGGTGGTACAGGGACCGGTGCTGCACCCGTTATTGCGCAAATAGCCAAGGAAATGGGAATTCTCACAATTGGTATCGTGACGATTCCTTTCCGTTGGGAGGGTGACCAGAAGATTCTTCAGGCTTTGGATGGCGTGGAAGCGATTAGTAAGCATGTTGATGCGATGGTCGTTGTCAACAATGAGCGCTTGAATGAGGTATATAACGAGCAATCGTTTGCCGGAGCACGTGCCAGGGCAGACGAGACTTTGTCTGTCGCCGTAAAAAGTATTGCTGAGATTATAACACTCCGTGGCGAAATCAATCTTGACTTCAATGATGTGAAAACTGTGCTCAAGGATGGCGGAGTGGCTATTATGAGTACCGGTTATGGTGAAGGAGATACACGTGTCTCCCAGGCAATTAAGAATGCCCAGTATTCTCCGTTGCTCAACAGCAACAATATCTTCAATTCAAAAAAAGTGCTTTTCAATATTTCTTATAGTGAGGAGTGTGAATTGATGATGAACGAGATGGACGAGGTTCGTAGCTTCATGGAGCAGTTCAATAGTGGTTATCGGTTAAAGTGGGGTATCGCTGTAGACAACACTTTAGGTAAGAAGGTAAAGATGACACTTCTTGCCACGGGATTTAATATCAGCGACTTACATGTTGATGTGCCGGGTCGTAGTAAGAAAGAACAGCAAAAGATTGACGAGGAACGCGAACAACGTGAGAAGGAAAATCAGATGCGTATTGACGAATATTATGACAAGGGTGGTGTTACCAGGAAGCAGCGTTTTATTTATTTGCTGACTCCGGAAGATTTTGACAATATGGAACTCATCTCCATGATTGAAGAGACTCCAACAGCCAGACGAGATCGTTCTGATTATAACAGAATCAAGACGAAGTCTCAGGCCGTTGTTCAGGAGGCAGAACCGGCTACTGACCCATCTGCAGAGAATAAGGGTGTAATTTCGTTTTAAGTTTTAATTTTTTTAAGAATCATAGGTATGGCACTTTTTGAACAAATCAGTGAAGATATTAAGAATGCGATGAAGGCACATGACAAGGTGGCTCTTGACGCATTGCGTAACGTGAAGAAGGTTTTCCTTGAGGCAAAAACTGCTCCGGGGGCCAATGATACGCTGACAGATGCCGATGCAATTAAGATTATTCAAAAATTGGTTAAGCAGGGAAAGGATGCTGCTGAGATTTTTATCGGACAATCTCGTCAGGATTTGGCTGAGGGTGAGTTGGCTCAGGTGAGGGTAATGGAGAAATATCTCCCGAAGCAGCTCTCGGCAGAGGAACTTGAGACTCGCCTTCGTGCAATTATAGCTGAGGTGGGTGCGACTTCTCCTAAAGAGATGGGTAAGGTCATGGGCGTGGCCAGCAAGGCTCTTGCAGGCTTGGCAGAGGGTCGTGCTATCAGTGCCAAGGTAAAGGAATTGCTCGCCTGACATCGGCTAAATAAAAGTTTAATCGGATACAAGTGAAATTGTTATCTCAGATAAAAACCTGCCAGACAACAATCTGGCTCTTCATGCTTGTGTGTTGTCTTGTTGGCAACATCTCTGCTGCATCCGCAGCTGGAAAGAAGAAGGAAAAGGTAGTGGTGGCCTATGTAACTTCGTGGTCAGATGTTATTCCTGATCCAAAGTACATGACGCACATTAATTATGCTTTTGGAGCAGTAAATAAAACGTTCGATGGGGTTGATGTCTCCAATCCCGACCGCCTCAGGATGGTGGTCAACCTCAAGAAGAAGGCACAGAAACTTAAGGTACTCTTGTCGATTGGTGGTTGGGGCAGTGGCCGGTTCAGCGAGATGGCTGCCGATTCCCTCTTGCGCCGATCATTTGCCGAAGACTGTCAAAGAGTGGTGGAATATTATGGTCTTGATGGTATCGACATTGATTGGGAGTACCCGACGAGCAATGCTGCAGGCATCTCGTCATCGCCTGATGACACTCGGAATTTCACTAAGCTCATGCGTGACATACGCGCTGCCATTGGAGAAGACAAACTTCTCACCCTTGCTACAGTGCATAATGCGAATTTCATTGATTTTCACGCCATTCTTCCATACATCAACTTTGTGAACATTATGACGTATGATATGGGCAATCCGCCATATCTTCATTCCGCGCTATATGAATCGCCGAATACCAATGGCAACACTACCGATGCTGGTGTACGTGCCCATCTCGCTGCCGGAGTTCCTCCATCAATGATTGTAGTTGGTATGCCCTTCTACGGCCGGGGAAAGACTCCGTTCCGCTCCTTTGTTGACTATGGCAAGATGGATGTCCTTCCTGAAGCATTCACTCAGAAGTGGGATGACAAAGCTATGCTTCCTTATATCATAGATGCGGAGGGCCGTCTTGTGCTTGGTTTTGAGAATGCTCGTTCCCTCAAGATAAAGTGTGATTATGTGATAGAGAAGGGTTTGCGTGGTGCGATGTACTGGGACTATGCAGGCGACGATGATAAGAACACGCTGCGATCGGTAGTGGCTGACAATATGCTTGGCAAGGCCGGCAAGAATCGCAGATAGAAGAAATCTGCAGATTGCGAACACAGTAGGGGCGGTATTGTCATGCGTAAGACTAACCCATACTGCTTGTGTCAGCATCAGCGGGTGAATGGATTGCCTTTGGGCGAACGGCTGACAATCCAGCGCAAGGCATTTACAATAAGCAGATTTTGTGTGGCATCGCTGAACTCTCGGTTGCCGTGGCCGAAGTTGAGGTAAATCATCCTGTAGTTGCGGTTAGTCCATACTACAGGAAACTCACCAAAGCTCACCACATCTTTTAATCCTATCGGAAAGTTTTTGGGCGAAAGCGACAGAAGTACATCCACATTGTCGCGTTTGTCAGCGGGTTCGTTCCACATATACCATTCGTTTTTGGCAGCCACGAAACTCACGGGAATATTCTTGGTTACAGGGTGGTTGGTGAGATTCACTTCGAGAAGGGCTGGTTGTGGAGGCCAGCTGTTGCATAAGAATGTGCCACAACCAAGGAATTCATTGAACCAGGGCCATTTTGTTCCTGCATCATTATAGCCGGAGGCGTGAAATCCTACCCAGCCGCCACCATTCTCCATGTATTTTTCGAAGGCGTCTCTCTCAGTCTTGGAACGGGGTGATGTATTAATGGCAATCACTACATCGTATGCGGACAACTTGTCGAAGTCTAACCCTGTAAAATCGGTGGCTACATCCAGAATAAAGCCTTTGCCCACGGTGAGGTCTTTAAAGAATTCGATTGCCTGATGGCCGAACTCCACATGGGCGGGTTCGGCTGTTTCACTGTAGCATAGCAGGGCCTTGAATCGTGGTGCTTTGGCATAGTTGCCCGGATAGTCGCTGTTTTGTGCCAAGATAGAGCTCATAGCAAGGAGCATGATAAGCGCCAGAATGGTTCGGAGGTGTTTTATGTCTTTCATTTTATTTTTTCTACAAATTAAACAATAAAACACTATATTACCAAGTAATGCGTGGATTAAGGTTCACCTGAATTTTCCTTTTGAGGATGCGGCATGATATATGGCATGACAAGCACCTCGGGGAAGGTGTTTGAGCCGAGCTCACGAAAAAAATCGTCATGCCAGGCCATATTTTGGGTTTTTCACGATTTAATAGAGTGAAAGTTCAATGTAAAACAAAAAATATAGGTAAAATGAAAAAACGTAATTTAGTTGGTTTGCTTCTGGGACTGTTTGTCTCATCTGTTTGTATGACGTCATGTGATAATGATGATGATTATGCCATATATCGTCCTACGGCACTTGTTACTGTATACCCGAAGTCTGCTGATTCATTCGTGATGCAGCTTGATGAGAAGACTGCTTTGATTCCTACGAATATGAAGGCATCTCCGTTTGGTGAAAAGCATGTGCGTGCTTTGGTGAATTATGAAGACGAATCAGAATTGCAGGTAAGTGATGTGCGTAATGTTCATGTGAACTGGATTGACAGTATCCGTACAAAGGAACCGGTTCCGACTACCGGTGTAGATGATGCTGAGATTTACGGCAATGACCCTATTGAGATTGTACGCGACTGGGTAACTGTTGCTGAGGATGGTTTCTTGACTCTCCGTGTGCGTACAAAGTGGGGTAGTGGCAAGATACATTACATCAACCTAATCACTGGTGTGAATAAGGAGAATGAGTATGAGCTCACATTGAGACATGACGCAAACGGTGATATGTCAGATTTTGTAGGCGATGCGCTCATCGCATTTGACTTGAACGGCCTTTGGGGTGATTTTCAGGATGACATCAAAATAAAACTCAACTGGTTGTCGTTCTCCGGAGAGAAGTCTACAGAATTCTCTCTCAAGATGCACCCTACCGATGCGCCTGCTGAGGTGCGTGAACGTCTTCCGTTGAGCCGTTGTGTGAAGTAATTGTGGGGCACATAGCCCTACAATTCTATTTGCTTGTGATGATTACGATGATTTTCAGTTATATAAGTGCTGGTGTTTAAACAATAATTAAATGTAATCCAGTCTTGTTTGCTTCGGTGGCACGATGTGTTATCTTTGTGCAATCTGTTTCGGCACAGGTTGTCGTATTCGCTGTTCTTACTAGAAAATCAGTCGTAAATGTTCAGTACGTTATTCAAACACGCTACAAGTGAGGAGAAACTCCTCAATGATGTGCAAAGAGGTGATGATTCGGCCATGTCGAAACTTTATCACCTCCACGTTCGTTACCTCACGGCACTTTGTTCGCGCTATATCAGCAATGACGAGGATGTAAAGGACGTGTTGCAAGAGTCGTTTGTGAAAATATTCTCATCCATCCATGATTTTGAATATCGGGGCAAGGGTTCTGTCCGTGCCTGGATGGCAAAAGTGACACTGAATGAGGCATTGAAATTTGTAAGGCAGAGTCATAATGAAGTCTTTTATGTTGAGATTGATGAGGCTGGTTATGAGGTCGCCGATGAAGAGATGCAAACGGAGGAAATTCCTACCGAAGTGCTTTACCACTTTATCCGTGAATTGCCGGAGGGTTATCGCACGGTTTTCAATCTCTATGTGGTTGAGGGGAAAAGTCACAAGGAGATTGCAGCCTTGCTCAATGTCAAGGAAAACACCTCTGCAACTCAGTTCCGCAAGGCTAAAATGATGCTTGCGCAGAAAATAAAACAGTATAGAAACGACAACTCCATCTGAATATGAAGAATAATTGGCAAGAAGATATGAGAAACCGCCTCAGTGCCTTTGAACAGGATGCTCCGGAGGAACTTTGGGAGGGGATTCACACTCGCATGAAGGATGCCGGTCTGCTTGATACCTCTCGGAAGACTAACAGGCACGTGGTCTTACCGTGGCTGTATTCCTCATTGGGCGCAGTAGCAGCCTGTCTGGCTCTTGTGTTTATCCTTCGCTCCCTTCGGGATGATTCCCTTTTGCATACGATTCCGGTAGTGGGGAGTTCTGAGAAGGTGGCTATGGTAGAGCCTGCTGTCACTCCCGCTGAGGGTATGCTTTCTGTCACTTCAATCGAAATGCCTCTTTTGGCTTTGGGAGAAACACCTCAAGAGCATCATGCTGATATCTCCTCCCAGACAACGCCAACCGATGAACAGGCTTCATCCGGAGAAGACAAAGAGGTAACACAGGACGAGCAGCCTGTTCGTGTTAAGAAGGAAGAAACCGAATCTCGAGAGGGAGAGCAGACTCAGTCTCGCAAGACGGGGAAACAGGCTCTTCTTCCCATGGCTCAGGTGCATGGCTCAGGTAAGTCTCCTCGCTGGAGCATCTCTACTTCGGCAATGGGTGGCATTGGAGCCAATAGCAGCACACGCTCAGTTGGAGCGGTTGCCACATCTATAGGGGCGGATGCTTCCGGTTGGAATGACAGCCCCATGTTGGGCATTGCCACATACAACCAGGGCAAAAAGGTGGTCAAGGAATATCATCATCATTTACCTGTGCGTGTCGGCTTGAACGTGGCCTATACCTTCAATCGCCGTTTGGGACTTGAAAGCGGATTGACTTACACTCGTCTTACATCAGATATGACAGATGGCACCTCTGAAAATTATCTTGCTGTCGAGCAGCGTCTTGACTATTTGGGTATTCCTGTAAACTTGAAAATAAAGATGTTATCTTATAGCCGACTTTCGCTCTATGCCACAGCAGGATTGCTTGGAGAGCTGTGTGTATCGGGAAGAACGAATAAGGATTATGTAATCAGTGGGAAGATACAGAAGTCAGAAAGTTTCAGGGTTGCCGAACATCCTTTTCAGCTCTCGGCTAATGGTGCTTTGGGTGTTCAGTTTGATGTCATGAAACGTGTAGGTATCTATGTAGAGCCGGGTTTGAGTTATTATTTTGACGATCGCTCATCGTTAAGTACAATATATAAGGAAAAACAACTTAATTTTAACCTCAATCTTGGAGTGCGTTATACCATTCAACGGTAGTGATACTTCATGGTTGCACTTTGACTCTATGTCTCTGTAAACTCTGCTCTGCGTTTGTCGTGAGCAGAGTTTTTTCTATGTGATTGGACTCCGATTTAGGGGTTAGAAGATTCCTCTTCCGGTAGGATAGGCAGGTTTTTGCTCAGGGCATTTATGGCGTCCTGTATGGCCGTTTCTGTTGCTTGGCACGTAGTGCAGTACATGCTTCCAAAATTCCCTTTTGATGGTTTGACTGTTATGGCCATGAATACATAACCTTTCTCGATGGAGAACTCGCACAGGCAGTCTGTCTGTCTTATAAGCGAGTGACACCAATCTGTCAATATGCGCTCAATGCTCGACATAAAAGATATTCGATAGTTCAAAAAGCATGTACGCTACAAATATAGTAATTTTTCAAACTGTCAAAACGATTTGATAGGAATAAGTATCAGGGGGGGGGTAATTTCTCTGTTTTCAGTACTTCAAGTGAGTTAAAATGTGATGAATTTGAGTCATTTATAGCCATTCCTTACGTGAGTTCGGGATAAGAAATCGTGTAAGTGAATGTCAATATTTAACGTAAGTTCGACGAATGATAAAACAAGCAACAATCGCTATGAACACCAAAGACAAAATTACTTGGAGAAGGTCTGCAAAATATCTGCACCATCTTCTGCTGGGTGGCGAAATTCTGCCTCTGTGCTACCTGTAGCTCGGTGGCGGGACCGGTAGGCTTGTTCAGGTACTTCTCCAAGTGGATGCGGTTTGAACTGGAGTTGATGGTGAAGTTTTCGTTGCTGCCGCTACCATACTTTCCTGAGATGCCCTTGATGACATCGATTGGCGTTATACGTGCCATGGTTGTTTTTCCTCAAAGCCAGCGCAGAGGTAGAGTCTGCCGACCATTTGTATCCCGTTGAGGACGGTTTTAGAAAACAGTACGCTGATTTCGGGGGAGAGTCAAAGCGACTAAGAGACAAAGAGTCAACAAGTCAACAAGTCGAAGAGCGTTGGCGTTGGCTTACGCTATCGTTATCGCTAACGCTTACAAGCCTCCTCAATGAGTCCTCATCGCTCCTCATCGCGGAGACTGATGAATACCCGTCC
>JAQXZK010000154.1 GCA_029227175.1 Bacteroidales bacterium
TCCGCAGTTATCTCAAAATGTGATTTTGTTATCTCTGATACCATTTTTTAGTTAAAAGGAAAGCGGAATGAGAAGGGGAGAGATTAAATCGGTTCATCTTCAGTAAAAAGAAAAATGTGAATTTTGGGAAACATCAAGTCATTTCCCAAATGTTTCCCAATCCCGATATATGTTGCTGATAATCAATGCTAGTTAGCCGCGGCGCAGGCAGCTATTGAAGAGTAATTTCGAATATTATCCTTCATTCATAACAGGCAAGCATCCGGACATCAGGGTGTTTGCCTTTATTTTCTTATCTCATACTCACATGCAGAATTGTTACAAACCCATCCACAACGCAGAAAATCTCTATAACTTTGTCTTTGGTAATCCTTGCTTATGCTTTTATATAACCTTTTGATATACCAACATAAGGTGTTTCTCCACTATCCCCAGTCCTCCCTTTCTCCTTCTATTCGTCCCCGTCCCTGTCTGCAAAAAATGGGACTCACTTGGGAGGCATCTCCCACTGCATGCGAACATTATTGATTTATAAACGTAGAGTTACAGCATATCTGCGAGGTAACCGGAGTAAGCGAAGAGATGCCCTTGATGACATCGATTGGCGTAATACGTACCATGGTTGTTTTTGCCTCAAAGCCAGAGCAGAGGTAGAGTCTGCCGACCATTTGTATTCCGTTGAGGACGGTGTTAGGCTTGACAATCGGATTCCGACGGGCGACCATTTCCGAGCCTCGCCGATCCCTCGAAGGCTCCTCAATGAGTCCTCATCGCTCCTCATCGCGGAGGCTGATGAAAACTCCGTCTGAATCACACCTGCAAAGACACTGCTCTTTTCGGCAGGCATGGACAGATAAACCCAAATCGGTCAATAGATGCGCAGATGACTTCTTTGGGCTTCGGAGAAAGTTGAGATTTTCACTTAGAGATTTTAGGTTTTGATTTTGAGGCTCACAGAGTCGCCCCATAAAACCACCGTTCTATATTTTTAGGAAGATTTTTTGTAAATATTTTAAAAGTCAATCTTTTTATCCCTCTGAAAATAAAAGGACGAAATGCTTGGAGGTCGCTTTGCTCAAAATCTCAGGCAGAAAATCTTGACTAACCTTCATGTATCCCGGTTGTCCCTGTTGTCGTTAAAAAAACGAGGATTCCATCGAGTTGGCGTTTGACGTTTTGCCCTTCGGTCTGCTCATGCTGGAGAGCGGCCGCTGTGGTAACACCGGTTACTCCACCTATTTTTTAGGGTAGACAATTGGGATTACTCCATGCGTCCGTACTTCAGTTCGTCTCCATGGGCGTCGTATTGTTTGCGCTTGCCCACAGGAGGTTCTGTGAGAGTGATGCGCAAGACAGCCGTACGCGACATGCTCCGCTCTACAGCCGCCTCGAATGCGTTCATGTGTTCGGGTAGGAATCGTTGGCTGATAGCTCGGAGTGCCTTTCGTTTTTCAGCTTCGTTGGTAACCTCCTCCACCCGACCGAATGCTATGGCTGAGTTAAATTCCAACGTGAAACTGCCATCTTTAGGTCCCACAGTAGGCTTGCACTTGCTCACGGCAGTGAGGCACACACGCGGATTTGCCCGTAGCAGGTCGAGTTTCTTCCCTTCGGTGGCACTATGGAAATAGAATGTCCGTTCATCAGTGCGAGCCAATGAAAGCGGTACGGCATAGGGTTCTCCACCCAAACCTGTCATGCTGACCGTCACATAGGGTGCCTTGTCCATCACCTCAAGTGCCCATACGGAATCCATCTCCCGACTTTTCTTCCTCATAGGACGACTTGTGCGCCCACCTGTAAGGCTGTCGACTGACGTAACGAAGGCTGATAAACGCTTCATCTGAGCCATGAGGGTTTTCACGAAAGGGACATGAACCGGATAGGGGATAGACTTGATGGCAAGAGGCAGGTTGTTGAGTGTCATAGTTGTATATTTACAGATTCAAAGGTACGGAATTTTTACTGAAAACACGTCCTTTCCTCTGTTTTTTCGCTTGTATGTATTGTCTCACCTGGATACGAAAGGATAAGAAAATCAGGACATGTTTTGGCATCCTCAGGGTTTTTCGATAACTTTGCTTACAGAAGAGCGTTCAGCAACAGAACGCCACAACTCTATACAATCCCATCCTATGAAACACTCGTTTAAACTCATCCTGCTATGCATCCTCTGGTGCTGCTGCACGCACCTCATGGCCAGCCACCCCTTCCAAATTCGTGCCTTCCATCTGGACTTCCGCACGCAAGTCATGACCGTAGAAGCCATCAAGAGTCTGGCTACCCACCTGTCCGGAGAAGGCATCAACACACTCGTCATTGAGTATGAGGCCACCTTCCCTTTCCGCGAGAATGCGACACTCTCAAACCCCTACGCATTCAAGGAATCTGAAGTCAAAGACATCGTTGATCACTGCACCGAACTGGGCATAGACGTTATTCCGCTGCAGAACTGTTTCGGGCATGCCGAGTATATCCTGCGCCACGAACGCTACGCCCATCTCCGAGAAGACAACAAGGACATGTCTCAGGTTTGCCCATCCGAAGCAGGACGAGCCGTAGAAGTATTCCGAAGTATCTTTGCTGACATAGCGCGTCTGCATCCCTCACCCTACATACACATCGGAGCCGACGAGACCCGACTACTCGGCCACTGCAAGAAGTGCCAAGGCAAGGAAAAATCACAGCTTTTTGCCGACTATCTACTCGCGATGTGCAACATCGTCAAGTCTCTGGGCAAGACCCCCATCATCTGGGCAGACATCATCCTGAAATATCCCGATGCCATCGACCAACTACCCAAGGACCTCATTTATGTAGACTGGAACTATGGGTGGAATCCAAACCATTTCGGCAACCTGGACAACCTCATCGGACAGGGAGCGTTCATGTGGGGAGCCCCTGCCTTGCGGTCTCATCCGGACAATTTCTACCAGATTGACTGGATGAAGCACTTCCGAAACCTACAGACATTTATTCCCTTTGCACGCGAGCACCACTATCAAGGCATCATCGAAACCTCCTGGTCTACCAGCGGACAATACGGCTACCACTACGAGAACGGTTTTGAGGTGCAGAGCATCCAGCCCATTCGACAGGTCTACCCCATGATTGGATGCCAAATCCTGATTGATGCCTACTGTCAAGCTCTCCGGCAGGAAAATCCCCTGGACATTGAATGCTTCATCAAAGACTACGGCAAGGAGAAATTCGGCCTCGATGACACAGAAGCAACCGCTTTCCTGAAATACTTCACCGAAGGGACTCCCCTCCTCATCGAGCCCCACAAGAACCGGAAGGAGTTTGCCCACTTCCGCCTGCTTTACGACCTGAGCCGCACACAAGAGCGCTACCGTAAAGCCCTGAACCGGCTGGAGAGTCCGGAGTTCAAGGCAGACCAGCGTAAGGTCATGGCGACGGAAATTCGGGACATCTACCGGGAATCGCAACGCCTCAACCAGAGACTCCGGAAAGCACTCAAGGGCTATCTAAAGGAAGGCTGCATCGAAGAAATCATACGCTATAAGGACGAACGGCTGGAGGAAATCCTGCGAAGTCTATAGCGAAAGGGATACTCGCACACCACCATCTCGCTTGCCAACTCCTCCTTCCATAATCAGTAAATCCGTCAAGAAAACAAGCCACAGCACAAGAGAAGAGACTGAGAATCTTACAGTCATTTCAATTATTATGCTTACATTTGCAGCTGCTAATTTAGATTGCAGTAATAGGCTAAAAATTAAGAAGAGACGAGACTTCATGGACATTCAGCTTTTCAAAGATATCCTTCAGATGGAATCAACCTCGGGCATGGAAAAAGAGTTGGCTGAAATGCTGGCCCTACGCCTGAAAACGCCCCATAACCGAGTTAAATTGTCGGACGTGGGCGATGGCACCCGGAACCTGCTCCTCACCTGGGGGAATCCACGCGTTCTCCTCTGCACCCACCTTGACACCGTTCCACCCTACATTCCACCTACGACAGAAGAACTGCCTGACGGAGACATTCGCTTCCTCGGACGCGGGACCTGCGATGCCAAGGGACAGATATTTTCCATGTGGACCGCCTGTCTGGAACTGGAACGAATGGGTCTAGATGGCTTCGGACTCCTGCTTCTTGCCGGAGAAGAGACCGGCTCGTGGGGAGCCAAGGCATTCCGCACTTCCTACCCCGGGGCACCCTATGTGCTCGTAGGCGAACCGACAGACAACTGCATGGTACAAGCCAGCAAGGGCACAAAAGCCTTTGAGATAACCATTGACGGCAAAGCCTTCCACTCCGGCTATCCGGAACAAGGCGTCAGTGCCATTGACCGCTTCGTAGACCTCATGAACGAATTGCGTCAGGCATCCTTCCCCCTCGACCCGGTCCTGGGCCCTACGACCTGGAACGTGGGCAAACTGCATAGCGACAACCCGCAGAACATTTTGAGTCCCTCGTTGACCTGCCGCATCTATTTCAGAACAACATTCGCTTCGGACGAAATGGTAAAAGACTGGTTACCCGCACGTGCCAAAGAACGTGACTGGCTGCATGTGAATGCCATCGGAGGCGACACACCCATGGAATACATCACCATGGACGGAATAGCCCGGAAGACGGTCTCCTTCGGTAGCGACGCGCCACAGCTCACCAACTGCCCGGGCAAGATGCTTTGCGGACCGGGATCCATCCTCGTGGCCCATCGCGCAGAGGAACAAATCCTGCTCTCGGAATTGCAACAAGCCGTAAAGAACTACTGCAAAATCGTGCAAGACCTACTCAAGTCATAAGAAAATACACATTATACACATACACAACACACTTACACTTTTATGATAATCATGAAATTTGGCGGTACATCCGTCGGTGGATATGAAGAAATATCCAGAGTCATCTCTATCATTCAAGGCAGATTGGACAAAAAACCCATCGTGCTGACATCGGCCATGTCTAAAGTGACCGACCTGTTATACAAAATTGCCGATAAGGCGGCAGCTAAACAAACTGACGAGCTGGAGACACTCATAGACAACCTCCGCTCACGACACATCTGCATTGCCGAACAACTGCTGGAGAACAACGTCGACTACATGCTGGAAGCAACCTCCAGGGTGAACGAAATCTGCGACGAACTCGAAGAATTTGCCAAAGCCATCTGCGTACTGGGCGAACTCTCTCCACGAAGCAAGGCCATCATCATCTCAAACGGCGAACTGCTCTCATCAACCATCATCGGTTACGCCATGAAAGCACGTGGCATCAAAGCCGCCTGGGTAGATGCCCGGAAAATGATTATCACTGACGAGAACAGTCTCAAGGGAGAACCCAACATACAGGAAATTGAAAAACGCGTGCCGGAGGTCATCTCCATCGCTGCACAGGAAAACGAAGCCGTCATCACCCAGGGCTTCATCGCCTCATCAGTCAGTGGAGAACCCACTGTACTGGGTCGCGGAGGCTCGGATTATTCGGCATCATTAGTAGGTATGGCACTCAACGCCGAGGCTGTGGAAATATGGACCGACGTGGACGGAATCCTTACCGCCGACCCACGCAAAGTGCCCAATGCCAAACCACTGGATAGAATATCCTTCGAAGAAGCGGCCGAGATGGCACACTTTGGCGCCAAGGTACTCCACCCCTCGACCATTGAACCGGCCATGAAGAAAAATATACCTATCTATGTACTGAACTCAAAGAATCCCTATAGTGCAGGAACGTCCATTCTGGGCGGAGGTTCTATCTGCGATGGAGCCAAATCGGTTTCCTCCAAAGAAGACATTCTCGTCATCAACATCTTCTCAACCCGCATGATCAACGCATCCGGATTCCTGGGCAAGGTGTTCAGCATCTTCAGCAGCAACAAAGTGTCAGTCGACCTCATCAGCACTTCGGAAGCCAACATCTCTGTCACCATCGAAGGCAACCAGGACATCACAAATGTCGTCAAAGAACTCTCGAACTTCGCCACCGTTGAGGTAGACAAAGGCAAGGCACAGGTCTCTGTTGTGGGACAGAACCTCATCAACAGTCCGGCTATTCTCGAGAAAATCTTCGCCCCGCTGAAAGACGTCAAAACCTACATGGTTTCACAAGGTGCATCACTGATTAACCTCTCCATCGTTGTCGACAAAGAGGTGAAAGACGAAGTCGTATGCGCCATCCATGAATCAATCTTTGCGTAACCCTAAAAATTAAGGAGGAAAGAACAATGAAAGTCATCATCAGCGGTTACGGCAAAATGGGCCACATGATAGAAAAGATTCTCAACGAACGCGGAATCACCTGTGCAGGAGCAAGCGAGGACATCACCTCAACAGACCCAGAACTGGCCAAGGAATGTATCTGCATAGACTTTACAACCCCACAGGCCATTCGAGCGAACTATCCCTTCCTGGCCCAACACTTCAAAGGCGTAGTCATAGGCACCACCGGATGGGACGACATCCGGGAAGAAGTCATCGAATGTTTCAAAAAACATGGGACAACCATGATTTATGCCTCTAACTTCTCCATCGGCGTCAATGTCCTCTTCGCCCTCACACAACAACTCTCCAGAATGTTGGCTCAGGCCGGAGGATACATGCCCTACATAGAAGAGAAACACCATTGTCATAAATTGGACCGTCCAAGTGGAACAGCCAAGACTCTGGCCGAGATTGTCACACAAGAAACGGGGCAAAACCCTGACATGGCGTCCGTCAGATGCGGAGAAATCCCGGGCATACATACCATTGGATTTGAAGGAATCAATGACCGCATCACACTGACCCACGAGGCATTCTCGCGCGAAGGATTTGCCACTGGAGCTGTAGAAGCAGCTATCAAGGCCGACACGCTCCCCTGTGACGTATACGATTTTAAAAACATCATTTTCCAATGAATCATTTATTGAAAAGAGAAAGGAAAACCTATGGGACATATGAAATTTACAGGTTGTGGGACAGCACTACTCACACCCTTCAAAGATAACGGAGCCAGCGTAGACTATGACGTGATGGGCAAACTCGTCGACCGACAGATACAGGCAGGCACACACTTCCTCGTT
Source organism: Bacteroidales bacterium (assembly GCA_029227175.1). Classification (GTDB taxonomy): domain Bacteria; phylum Bacteroidota; class Bacteroidia; order Bacteroidales; family Bacteroidaceae; genus Bacteroides. Next base: position 7,032 of record JAQXZK010000154.1, read on the forward strand.
CCACTTGGGACAACTGGAGAAACGCCCTGCTTGACCAACCAGGAAAAAATCTCCCTCCTTCAGGTGACCAAGGAACACGCCACCTGCCCCATCGTGGTGGGCGGAGGGACCAACTCACTGGCACAGACAATCGAAAGCATGAAACTCCTTGAGCCTTACGGACTGGATGCCTTCCTCATTGTTGTACCCTACTACAACAAACCCACCCAAAAAGGACTCTACGAATACTTCAAGGCAGTAGCACAGTCAACCGACAAGGACATCATCCTCTACAACGTGCCGGGACGAACAGGAGCGAACCTCGAAGCGGAAACAACCCTGAAACTGGCAGAGATAGAAAACATCGTAGCCGTGAAGGAAGCCTCCGGCCGATATGCGCAGATTTCACAGGTAATACGCAACAAACCCGAGAACTTCAGCGTGCTGAGCGGAAATGACGACGAAACACTCTCCTTGATGGCAACCGGAGCAGACGGAGTAATCAGCGTTGCCTCTAACGTAGACCCGGTGCGCATGGTACAGTTGGTAGAAGCACTCAAAAGAGACGACCTGAAAACCGCACGCGCCCTACACTACAAACTGATGCCTCTGTTCAAGAACTGCTTTGTAGAAAGCAACCCCATCCCGGCAAAGGCTGCGCTTGCCCATCTGGGACTGATTGAAAACAGCTTGAGACTACCGCTCTGTCCTGCCATGCCGGCAACAGAAGAACTGATGAAAGAAACCGTAGAGGAACTGGGACTATGACAACAGAAAGACAACGATTCGAAGAAGTCTGCGAAGGACTTGAAAACGGCTCCATCCGCGTAGCCGAAAAAATAAACGGAAACTGGAAAGTAAACGCATGGGTCAAAGAAATCATCCTTTCAGGATTCAGACTCGGCAAACTGACAGACATGAAGGAGGGACAATTCTCATTCTTTGATAAAGACACCATTCCCGCCCAACAATTCTCGCTGGAAAGCGGCGTGCGCATTGTTCCGGGCGGAACAAGCGTCCGCAGAGGAGCTTATCTGGCCAAGTCGGTCATCGTCATGCCACCGGCATACATCAACATAGGAGCCTACGTAGACGAAGGCACCATGGTCGACTCGCACGCCTTAGTGGGTTCATGTGCACAAATCGGCAAACACGTACACCTCTCGGCAGCCTCACAAATTGGTGGCGTGCTGGAACCGGTCGGAGCACTGCCCGTCATTGTAGAAGATAACGTCTTCATCGGTGGCAACTGCGGCATCTACGAAGGAACCATCATCCAGGAACACGCTGTCATCGGCACCGGCGTCATCATCAACGCCTCAACCGCCATCTATGACGCAACCAACGGCAACTGGATTCGCGCCAACGAACAAGGACAGATGATTGTGCCACGCGGAGCTGTTGTCGTGGCCGGTAGCCGCCCCATCACCAAGGGACCGGGTGCCACAGACGGCATCCACGTCTACACCCCGGTCATCGTCAAGTATCGGGATGAGAAAACCAACACCTCAATCACAATGGAAGACCTGCTCCGATAAAAACGTCCGAAGAAAAATGACAGACGAAACATACAAGAAGTTCTTCTCGGACGACGTAGGCTCGTTTTTCCGTTCTCCCGTGAGAGACATCTTCAAGAAAGTGGACCTTAACGCCATCTTCTCCTTTGCAGGCGGATACCCTCCTGCCGATGCCTTTCCCATGGAGGAAATCAGACAAATCACCGGTGAAGTCATAGATAAATACGGAGCCAAATGCTTCCAATACGGTGCGACCCAAGGTGTCACTGAACTGCGACAGGCCATTGCAGACCGCTACAGCGAAAACATAGAGAGAGTTCAGATTACCTCCTCATCCCAACAGGGCATTGACGTATGCACACGCATCCTTGTCAACCCGGGAGATGTTGTACTGACCTCCAACCCCTCTTACCTCGGAGCCCTACAGTCGTTCAGCTCTTACCGGGCCGACATCGTGGGAGTAAGCCACAGCAATGTTCTCCATACCTACGAACAATCATGGAGACTTGCCATCGAACAATGTCTGAAGAAGCAGAAGCACATCAAGTTCCTCTACATGATTCCCGACTTCCAGAATCCGTCGGGCGAAACACTCACCCTTGAAGAACGCAAGCTCCTCGTGAACCTGGCCCGAGAATATGACTTCCTCATCATCGAGGACAGCCCCTACCGGGAACTGCGCTACGAAGGAGAAGCCGTTCCTACTATGTATTCCTTAGCACCGGACAGAGTACTGCATCTGGGCTCGTTCTCCAAAATATTCGCCCCGGGATTCCGCTTGGGCTGGATACTGGGAGCACCGGAACTGCTGGACAAAATCTACGTCTGCAAACAATCACTCGACCTCTGTCCGCCCATCATGGACCAATATATTGCAGCCGAATTCATGGCCTCCGGACGCATTGACAGGAATATCGAACGAAACATCAGCCTCTACCGGCACAAACGCGACATCCTGCTTGGTCTGCTGAAGCAATACATGCCCGAAGAAGTAATCTGGACACACCCCGAAGGAGGATTGTTCCTTTACCTCACCCTGCCGGAAGGATTCGACTCCGTAGCCTTCTACGACAAAGCCCTGACAGCAGGTGTGGCCTACGTAGCAGGAAGCTTCTTCCGCACGGACAAGCAAGGCAAGAACACCATGAGACTGAACTTCTCTTTCATGAAAGAAGAACGCATGGAACCGGGAATCAAACTCCTGTCTACACTCATCAAAGAACAACTCAACGCCTAATGAAACACACCTCACTCCTTCTCTGTCTGCTGATGCTGGCCACCCTCTTCTCGTGCCGGCAAAAACCCGAAGAAGCGAATCTCGTCATCCTCTACACCACGGACGTACACGGAGCCTGCCTGCCCCTTGACTTCAAGCTCAACAAACCGGCAAAGACCAGTCTGGCCAACGTATGCTCCTACGTACGGCAACAGCGCAAGGAGAATCCGGACCAAGTCATCCTGCTTGACAACGGAGACGTACTGCAAGGGCAACCATCCATTTACTTCTCAAACTTCATTGACACCCTGCAACAGCATCTGGTTGCCGAAGTAAACAACTACATGCAGTATGACGCCATGACCGTAGGGAATCACGACATCGAACCCGGAGAAGACGTCTACAACAAACGACTTCCCCGACAACTCAATATGCCCTGGCTCTGTGCCAATGCCATTGACCAGCGGACAGGGGAACCGATGTTCAAGCCCTATTGCATCATCAAGCGTCAAGGAATGAAAATCGCGGTTCTGGGCATGATTACCCCACACATCCATGCATGGCTTCCCAAATCCCTATGGCCGAATCTGGAATTTCAAGACATGGTGGAATGTGCACGCCATTGGGTGCCGATTATACGAGAACAGGAGAAGCCGGACGTATTAGTGGGACTCTTCCATGCCGGTGTGGAGTATAACTCACAGGGCAACGACATGGACACACCCTTCAACGAGAACGGCTCGATACCTGTTGCCACAAAAGTGCCGGGCTTTGATATCGTACTCTGCGGACACGACCACCTTGCCCGACAGTTTGACGTGGTCAACACGGCAGGAGATACCGTCAGGATTGTCGATGCACAAACCCAATCGCGCATGGTGGGACGCATAGACATACACCTCAGCCGGAAACAAGACAACAGTTACCAGAAAACCTTCCGTACCTCACTGGTCGACATGGCCGACTACGCGCCCGACTCGACCTTCTGCACCCACTTTCAAGGGAACATTGACAGGGTCAACGATTTTGTCGACACACCCCTTGGGCAACTCACCGAAGACCTGGTCGGAGAAGACGGACTATTTGGCCCGAGTACCTTCATGGACTTCATCCACGATGCCCAGCTGTGGGCAACCGGAGCCGACATCTCTCTGGCGGCAGTGCTCTCGCCACACGACATCGTGCCTGCCGGCCCCATCACCATGCGGCACCTCTTCTCCCTATATAAATATGAAAACCAGCTGTTCAAGCTGTCTATGAGCGGTTCGGACATAAAGAAATACCTGGAGTTCGGCTTTGACCGCCAATTTGCCACGATGAAGTCGGCGGAAGACCATCTTCTGGCCTTCAAGTACAACGCCAACGGAGAGATAGAGACCAACTCCTATGGCCCCGTTTACCTCACCCCCACGTTTAACTTCACCTCAGCAGCAGGAATCAAGTACACCCTCGACCTCACCAGACCGACAGGAGACCGCGTCTCCATCCTGTCTCTTTCTGACGGAACACCATTCGACATGGACAAGCACTACACCGTTGCCATTAACAGCTATCAGGCAAGCGGTGGAGGAGACTTTGTCCCCAAAGGACTGGGATGGGATGACGAGACACTCAAACAGCACACCCTCGACACTACACCCAAGGACGTGCGACGCTACATCGCCGAATACATACAGCTGAAGCAGACCATCACGCCTCACCTGCGCAATGACTGGACCATCCTCCCCCACGAGTGGTGGCTGCGCGGCAAGGAGCGTGACAAGAACTTCATCCACCCCGAGCAACGTTAACCCTGGGCCGTTAGACCGTTATGGGGCAATGTGTCGTTCGAACTGTGTTCGAAGAGAGGTTGAACAGCATTCTAATCAGGTTTGAAAAAATTGCCACTTACTCCGCGCTTGGAAGTAAAACATCATAACATCCATCACGCACATCTCAGGATGGTTAAAGGAGATACCGCAAATCCTTTACAAAACCAGCTACCACACAATAAATTTGCGTATTTTTGCCTTTGCTGAAGACAATTATTGTCATTTTATTAAACATAGAGTC
>JAQXZK010000155.1 GCA_029227175.1 Bacteroidales bacterium
TAACTGGTGCATGGAGGTTTTTCCGCCGTGCGAAAGTTCCGTTAACTGGTGCATGGAGGTTTTTCCGCCGTGCGAAAGTTCCGTTAACCAGTGCATGGAGGTTTTTCCGCCGTGCGAAAGTTCCGTTAACCGGTGCATGGAGACTTTTCCGTTGTGCGAAAGTTCCGTTAACCAGTGCATGGTGACTTTTCCGCCGTGCGAAAGTTCCGTTAACCGGTGCATGGTGACTTTTCCGCCGTGCGACGCGAGCGTTCTCTCCTTATGCGCGCTATACCTTATTATATATATAGTGCAACACCGACGTAGGCATCGGGGGTGAGGGAGTAGTTCTTTTTTTTAGCCTTTAATCACCCATTTGCTGCATTCTCTGAATTGCTTTGGAGATGTAACAATTTTGCCCCTTTCCCCCTAAGAAGTGGTTAAACTATATTAATAGAAGTTCCGTAGAGTATGCTGTACGACGGTTTTTGCTTATGTAAGAAAAAAAATGTTTAAAAATGTTTGGATATTAATGAAAAATGTTGTATGTTTGCAGTCGAAACAGAGCAATTAGTATGTTACTCCGATTTCTGCGATCTATGGGTTGCTTTATCTGTGAGGCATTCACATGGTAAGTGAAACGTGCTTTGATAGTATTTAGTTTTTAAATAGAGTTGTTTTTTCCGGATGATATTCTATTTTCAAAGTATTACATTCATTATTAGAAGTGAGATGCCGAAGATGATGGAGAGAAATCCAATTACAATTGTGGAATCACTGGACTGCTGAAGGGGGCAGTCGAATTCCGATCTTGACCCGGTGCAAGGGTGAAAAGCATTCGTACGCTTCGTCCGCAGCATGGCGATGGGTCGGGACTTGCCAAGAGGGGAATGGTATGTCCGGTGGCGGCGGACGGGTAGCCGCACTTGTTATTCCGTAAGGTCCTGTGCCTGCGTGTGTAGGGGTGAGGTGTGTCCGTTCGGCTGAGAAAGCATAATAAAAGCTCTTCGTTTTTAGAAGTAAAATATTTGTTTAACCTACAAAGAATTAAGTGTATGAATTTGATTACAAGTTTTAGTTCGAAGAAGTTGAAGAATTCAGCGCATAAGCTGTTTCACGAAGAGTTGTTAGAGAATTTGAAGGCGAGCGATGCAGTCATGCAGAAGCTCGGAAGTATGGTAACCGTGTATGAGTCTGCCCTTGTCGAGGAAGACAGGTATCACAAGCTGGCTCACAAGAGCCTCTATACGGAGAAGATTGCCGAGTCATGTAAGGTCTGCAGCACCCTTTATGTCATGATGAAATCTCAGGTCGGTTTCAGACTGAAAATGACGGCGGACGAGGAGGAATTGACGGCCGCCAAGAGGCTGGATTACTTCCTGAAGATGTATGCCCCGCTCAAGGGTAGGTCGTACATAAACAGACTGTCGTTGTTCAAGAGTCTGTCGGACGATATCCTGACGACCTATAAGGAGGATGCCGTGCTGCTGGGTATCAGCGATATGGCAGAGGAACTGAAGAAGATTTCTACCACGACATCGTCCTACGCTACAATCAGAATGGCCGAGAAGATGAGCATCCCGAACGGTGCGCTGAAGTCGGCCAGGAATACGGTAGACAGCAGCTACAAGAATCTTGTGCTCGCTATTAACGGTTTGATGGCCATGTCGACTGACAAGACGGAGTTCCAGACGGTCATCGACTTCTTCAATGCCCAGATACGTCGCTACTCGCTCTCCGAGTTGAATAGCATGGCAGGCAAGGAGGAGACACCGGCCACGGACAGCCCGAATGGCTCTGACTCTACCGGTAGCGGAAATGCCGGAAGTGATTCCGGAACATCAGGTGATGGCGGAAGCAGTGATAGTGGCAGTGGCAGCGGCAGCAATGATGGCGGCAGTGGCAGCGGAAGCAGTGATAGCGGAAGTGGCAGCGGAAGCAATGATAGTGGCAGCGGCAGCGGAAGCAGTGATAGCGGCAACGGCAGCGGAAGCAGTGATAGCGGAAGCGGCAGCGGAACCGATGATGACAGTCCGTTCCATCCGTAAGCCTGAAGCGGTCATGTAGATTCAGGTTCGGTTTTGTCCATCCCTGTGTCAGTTTGCGACCCCTTCATCGAAGGCATAGCCGGCAATGTCACGATGATGCGGGAAGCAGGTTGGCGCAGAGAGAGACGAAAATGGACCGGAAGCACCTACCTCGGGTCGACCAAAGAATCCATAGGCCGATTGGTGGTAAAGCATGCGTTGTTCCCCGTCACGCCCCTTCCATTTCCCTATTCCCCCTCCCCCCTTCCTTCCCCCCCCTTCGGTGGGGGAGTGGCGCGGAACTGTATGCAGACATAGAGAATGTCCGCACCCTTGCAGGTGCGGACATTCTTGATATTCTCTCGGGCGAGCAACCCATGCACGGCGCATGTGGGTTGCCCTTTATGTTTGACTTGGGAGACACCCATTCACACGGTGCTTCAGCAGAGGTAACCCTTAATCAGGTAGAAGACAACAGGAACAAGCAGAGAGGGCAGCAGGTTAATGGTCTTGCAGTCATTGATGCCGAGAATGGAGAGTCCGGAACTGACGATGAGCACACCGCCTACGATGCTCAGTTCGCAGCGCATGGGCTCAGGCATGGCTGCACTGAAACAGAAGGCAATCAGGTAGAACATACCTTGCCAGCAGAAGAGTATCGGTGCGGCTAATAGCATGCCCCAGCCATAGGTGGCAGCCAGGACGGCCGACGTGACGAGGTCGAGAGTGGCGTTTGTATAGAGGAAAGTGTTCCCTGGTTCGCCCAATGCCCATCCCTGAGTGGGCGAGAGACAACTCAGCACAGGACCTACGATGCTGAAGGTGCCGATGCAATACAGCAGGCAGGCCGTTGTCAGTCCTTCAATCAACTTGGGCTTGTCGGTACTCGACTGCCGTTGACGACGTTGCTCCTCGTAACGTTTCAGCCGTCCGTCGAAGTCGAGGCGCGTGCCGATGACCGACCCGATAGCCAGGGAGAGAATGAAGAGAACAGGGTATTCGCTCTTCTGCATATTGGGTAGCGCGGCATTTGCGCCAAGTACGATACAGGCCAGCCCAAGTGCATCAAAGAGCGATTTCTTGTATTTATCCTTAATCAGTTGGCGTGCGGTTGCTCCGACAGCTCCGCCAATGAGGATGGTGCATGTGTTTACGATGGTTCCTAACATATTGTAGCTTAATCATTGTCTGGAGTGCAAATTTCGGATTTTTTCGCAAAAAAAAGTGTGTGGAAAAAGGACTATTTGGCAATAAAACAGTGTTTTTGTCGGGCTCGCGTGTGTCAGTAAACGGTTTAAATCCAAATCTATTGACCGATTTGCGTTAGGCAGTTGAAAAAAGACGTATATTTGTATCATAAACATATTTTTATAGAATAAGCAATGAGAAACATTATTTCGTTATGTCTGTTGGCGGTAGTGCTACTGACATCCTGTGGCAACGTGGAGCCTCGCATAATTGCTCCCGGTGAGATTTGGCCGGACAACAATGGTGTGCATGTCAATGCGCACGGTGGAGGTCTGCTGTTGCACAACGGTATCTATTATTGGTATGGTGAGAATAAGTGCGACACGACCTCATCGGCGATGGTGGGTGTCGACTGCTATTCGTCCAAGGACTTGGTAAACTGGACGAACGAAGGAGTGGCACTGGCTGTATCGGACGATGCAGAGAGTGACATCGTGCGCGGTTGCGTGCTGGAACGTCCGAAGGTAATCTACAATGAGAAAACCGGCAAGTTCGTGATGTGGTTTCACCTGGAGTTGAAAGGAAAAGGCTATAGTGCAGCACGTGCCGGAGTGGCAGTCGCTGACAGTCCGACAGGACCGTTCCGCTTCTTGCGTTCAGGCCGAGTGAATCCGGGTGTGATGCCTTTGGATCTTCAGGGTGAGGAGGCAAAAGCCAAGTGGGATGCGCTGGATATAGACAAATACGACAAGAACAGGAATCCGCAAGCCGAAGAGTGGTGGACACCCGAATGGCGCGAAGACATCAATAACGGTCTGCTATGCAAACGCGATTTCGATGGCGGTCAGATGGCACGCGATATGACCTTGTATGTTGACGTTGACGGTAAGGCTTACCACATCTATTCATCAGAAGAGAATCTGACATTGAATATCGCCGAGTTGAGCGACGACTACCTCTCTCACACCGGCAAGTACATGCGTATGTGTCCGGCCGGACATAATGAAGCTCCGGCTATCTTCCTGAAGGACGGTACGTATTGGATGATTACTTCCGGCTGCACAGGCTGGGCTCCCAATGCGGCCCGCATGTTCTCCGCTCCATCCATCTGGGGCCCTTGGACACAGCACGAGAACCCATGTCGTGGTGAAGGGGCCGAGATTACCTACGGCGGTCAGAGCACCTATATCCTTCCTTACGGCGATAACTTCATCTTCATGGCTGACATCTGGCGTCCGAAGCATCCGAGCGATGCCCGCTACCTGTGGTTGCCGATTCAGTTCGACGAAAACGGTGTTCCTTTCCTCGAGTATATGGACAAGTGGGACCTCAATACCTTCAAGGCTGTTGAGGAGGCTAAGTAAACCAAAGCAGTTTATTCTTTTTCTCGCATGAAAAAAGATATTGTTTGCATTGGCCATATCACCAAGGACAAGATAGTGACTTTCCCTCATCACGAGGTGTATATGCCCGGAGGAACTTCTTACTACTTTTCGTGGGGAATCAGCCACCTGAATCAGGAAAAGGTGAGTTATCAGTTGGTCACCTCATTGGCAGAAGAAGACATGAAGGCTGTCGAGGACATGCGCCAGGCTGGTATCGAGATCAGTGTGATTCCCAGTCGCAGGACCGTCTTTTTCGAGAATATATATGGCGAAAACATGAACGACCGCCAGCAGCGTGTGCGTGCCAAGGCAGATCCTTTCAGCCTGGAAACGATACGTGACATTGAGGCAAAGTACATCGTACTGGGATCGCTATTGGCTGATGACTTCCCGATGGAGGTGCTGAAGTATCTCTCAACCCGGGGAATGCTGGTCGTCGATGCTCAAGGCTACCTGCGGGAGGTACGTCACGAAGAAGTGTTTGCCGTTGACTGGAAAGACAAGTTGGAAGCACTGCAATACATCGACATCCTAAAGGTGAACGAGCATGAAGCAGCTGTGCTGACGGGCAAGGAAGACCTGCGCGAGGCTTGTCTGCAACTGGCTGAGTGGGGCGTAAAGGAAGTGCTGCTGACCTTGGGCTCCTACGGAAGTCTGGTATTGGCCGATGGCACGTTCTATGAAATCCCGGCCTACCAGCCGCACCAAGCAAAAGATGCCACCGGATGCGGTGACACCTATGTGATGGGATATGTATATAAACGCGTACAGGGTGCTTCGATTCCTGAGGCTGCCTGCTTTGCAGCCTCCGTTGCCACAATCAAGCTTGAATCATCAGGCCCTTTCAGTGGTACGGAAGATGAGGCTCAGGCACGTATTGACGAAGCCCGATCTTTGTTCCAGGCATAAATCCAGACAACGAGGAATGCCAGCAGGGGAATGACAAAAGGAATGAATGGAGTGGTCTGTTCGGCCACCCATGCCACAAGCATAAACCCACAACCTCCAATCGGGGTCATCATGAGCAGTGATGACCCCGTTTTGGTATGTCTGCCTAATCCTTGCAGGGCCAGGGAGAAGATGGTGGGGAACATGATGCTCTCAAATAGGTAGTTGCAGATGAGGAAGAATATGGAGAGGTTTCCTATCCATGTAGCGTCTATCCGGTCGGCCAATAATCCGGTGCAGAGTATCATGACCATGCAGCACACACAGCCTGAAGCGCATAGTAGCAACATCCGTTCCGCCCGTATGAGCAACATGAGTCCAGAGCCGAGAAAGCGTCCCAGCATGAAGATAATCAGTGCTAAGGAAAGAATGTAGCTGGCAGTGGCGGGTGAAGCCATACCGGTGTCTGTGGCGAAGTTTACGAAATAACTGTTGATGCTGATTTCGCCTATCTCGTAACAGAGCAGTGCCACAAGACCTAACAGGAAGATAGGTTTGCGCAGCAATGCCCGCAGGCTGTCCATGCCCGATGTCTGTTCCCGACTGTCGGCCTCGTCGGTAGTCTTGATTTCAGGCAGGTTGACAAAGGAGAAGATGATGGCGATGATGATGACGAGCACTCCCATGTAGATGTAGGGTAGGGAAACATCCGCCGGGCTGTCTTCGCTGCCGCTGTTGAAGAGGAATCCGCCTACAATGAGCGGAGCCAGGAAACTACCCATGCCGTTAAACGATTGGGAGAGGTTCAACCGGGAGGTGGAGGTCTCTTGCGGACCTAAGAGTGCGGAGTAGGGATTGGCCGATGTCTCCAGGAATGCCAGACCGCAGGCGATGATGAACAGGCAGCAGAGGAAGGCCTCAAGGGTGCCTGTCTGTGCACCGGGTACAAATAGGAAGGCGCCGATGGCAAAGAGTGACAGGCCGAAGACCACGCCTTTGCGATAGCCGAATCTGTTGATGAACAGTCCGGCCGGAATAGCCATCAGGAAGTAACCCAAGTAGGTGACGACCTGAATCCAGGCCGACTCAGTTATCCCGACGTGAAGGGTTGTCTGGAAGTGCTTATTGAGAACGTCCAGGATGGCACGTGCAAAGCCCCACAGGAAGAAGAGGCAGGTCACTAAGATAAACGGAATCAGGCATTGTTTGTTGGTAATTCCGGCTGATTGATGTTTCATATTATATTGTCAGGTTGAAGGAAATAGTTGCTTGAGTGCTTGTACGGGGTGCTTGCAGGATGTCTTTCGTTACGACACATACTGCTCGTAGTGTGTGATGAACCGACGGATGGGTGGCCATTGTAGCAGCACCTTCTCCCAGGCAAGGACGAAGATGACGGACAGACTAAAGCCCAGCAAGACGTCAATGACATAATGGTGACTGCTGTAGATGGCAGTCCAACAGATGCCGATTGAAAGGATGGCCAGCGGCCAGCGAACCATACGGTTGCATTTGCCGAAGTAGGCATAGAGAAAGGCGCATGGACAGTAGGCGGCGTGCAGGGATGGCACGGCGGCAAAGACATTGGCGTTCTTGGCGTAGATGCTGTGGAAGATGTTCAGCCCGGTCAAGGCGTCAAAGCGTGCCAGCCCGGCTTCGTTGCCCATCGTGTGCCCGTAAAGGGCGGGATCGTAGGTGCCTCCGCACTGGGCGTAGAACCAGGGTGGTGCTGCCGGGTGGATGTAGTATCCGGCAAAACCGATGAGATTCAGGAAGAGAAAGGCCCAGGCAAAGCGCACGAGCAGGCCGCGTCTGCCGGTGATGAAGCAGTAGACGCCGAAAGCTATCGGACCGGGAACCCAGCAGAGGTAGAAGATGCCGGCCATGAAGTCGGCCAGGGCGCAGGTGTGTTGGGCGAAGTATTCGTTCAGGGTCATGGACTCGCCGGCTATCGTGATTCCGAACAGAGACTTGTCGGCCTCGTGTAATCCATTGATATCTACCGGATTGACCAGGTAGTTGGGATAGAGCCGCATAACATCGTACGAGATGGCAAAGATTAGGAACGGCAACAGGCACATCGCCAGTTTGCGCGTGTAGCCATGAACGAAGAAAAGGAGTGAGAATAGAATGAGGATGAGCGCATGCTCAAGCTTTGCTCCCCCCATTACGAAAAAACAGAAGGAGAGGTATAGTCCTGCCGACAGCAGGTAGATGATTGATTCCTTGCGTGTAGGAAGTTGAATGGGACAATTCATGTCAATGACGTGATAGATGAATTACTTCCCTTGTAGTTGTTTGTAGCAATGAGCGATGCGCCAGAACGCTGTCAGGTTGGCAAGAATGGCAATCAGTCCCATGGCATAGATGAGGATGAGGGTGCTGTCAAAGCCGTTGCCGTCCAGGGTCCCGCTGAGGATGGCAGCCACGGCAGTCACTACAACACGCTCTGGTCGCTGCATGAGTCCCACTTTGCAGTCCAGCCCCAGACCTTCGGCACGTGCGCGCACGTAGCTCACCATGATGCTTCCTATCAGGGCGGTAAAGGTAATCAACGCTCCCCACATATATCCCGAGAGAATGAGCCAGAAGAAGATGCCGAAAAGGGTGATGAGTTCACTGTAACGGTCGAGGACAGAGTCGAACAGTGCGCCGAAGGTGCTGGACATGTTGCCCAACCGTGCCACGCGCCCGTCCATCATGTCAAAGAGTCCGGCAAAGAGGATAATGGCTCCGGCCCAGCCCATGTAGGTGAGGTCTTTGCTATGGTTCATGCCGGCATAGACCAGCAGGGCGGCAGCTGCGATGTTGCCCAAAAGTCCGACAAAGGTGATGATGTTCGGTGTAATACCTGCCTTTATCATCAGTTTGACCACAGGGTTGATGACCTGGTAAATCAATTTCTGCAAAAAATCTCTGTAGTTCATATCTTATTTTTTTTAATGTTCAGATGGATTCTGCGGTAGACGAAGAACCGCTGCATGGGGTAGTTCCAGAGAAAGGCCACGAGAATGGCCACCACACATTTGTAGACGATATATATGTGGTCGTTATAGCTGCCGAGCAGGCCGACGAGGAAGGAACTGTTCTTTGTGACCTCGGTCAGCAGGTAGGTCCCGTAGGTGTTGAATACGATGCTCAGCACCCACACGGTGAGATATTTGATGGCGATATAGCATTTCTTGCTTCCGGATTTCGGAAACACCCATCGGTAGTTGATGATGCAGTTGCAGATGCCTCCGCAGACGGAACCGATAGCGGTGGCTGCTACATAGTAGATGCCTACTACGGAAGAGAGAAATACGGTGATGGCGAAGTCGATGAGACTGCAGACCTGGGCAGAGGAGAAGGCTTTGATTATTCGCATAAGAAGACTACGCAACAACGTATGATGCATAGGACAATGAGTCCGTAGATTCCAGCCAGCACGTCATCCATCATGACTCCTTTGCCTCCCGGCAACTGTTCCATACGGCGGACGCCTAGTGGTTTGATGATGTCGAAGAAGCGAAACAGTAGGAAGGCTGTCAGGGCGTAGTATAAGTGACCGGCAGGAGCGGCAAGAAGGCTTATCCAGACACCGACCATTTCGTCAACTACGATGCGCGAAGGGTCTTTACCCCAGTAAGGTTCCAGTTTGTTGGCTGCTTGTGCGCCGGCTGCGTAGAATGTGAGAATAAGTGCGATGGTGACCGGTTGCAACCATTCTCCAAGTGGTATCAGGGAGAGGCCGAACCAGATGACGGTGGCAAGTAGCGCCCCGGCAGTGCCGGGTCCCCAAGGCCAGAATCCTGCACCGAAGCCACTGCCGATGATGACTGCCCATGTGGGTGGTTGCTGTTTGACGTTCATTTTTTTCTTCGTTGCTTCAGCTTTAACGATAACCGCTTGTCGTGCGGTGGTTAATGAATTGCAAATTTAAGAAAAAATGTGAAGAAAGGTGTGTTTTTATGTGGGCAGCAGGCAGGCTTTTAACAAAAAATTGAGTTTCCTTTTGTCGGGTAAGGATTACTTTACATTTTTTTGTTGAGCGAGTCTCTTCTCAGGTGAGATGTTTTTACTTGCCGAGGACAATCTCCACAATCTCCTGCGGGCGGTCCACGATGTATGACGGATTGAGCATGAGCAGTTCTTGGCGCGGACGGAATCCCCAGGTGACTCCGCAAGCAGTGACGCGTGCGTTGTGGGCGGTCTGCATGTCTACTCCCGAGTCTCCTACGTACAGCGTGTCGTTGGCACATACATGTGTCTGTTGCAGGATGTCTTGCACAATGGTGGGGTCCGGTTTCGTCGGAATGCCTTCACGCTGTCCTAAGATGGCGCTCCAGTGGATTTGCGGAAAGTAGTGCCGTATGAGTGCGGTTGTCGCTTCATGATATTTGTTGGAGGCTACAGCCAGTTGGCAACCTCCTTGCTGCAGGGTCTCGAGCATCCCGTTGATGCCTGGATAGGGACGGCTCAGGTCTGCGTTGTGCCGGTCGTAGTAGGATACGAATTCAGCACGCATGCGTAGGATGTTTTCCGGAGTCTTGGAGCCTTCAGGGAGGGCGCGTTCAAAGAGTTTGTTGATGCCGTTGCCCACCATGAAGGGGTAGGCCGACAGAGGATGCGTGGGAAACCCCAGTTGGGTCAGTGCATGGTTGCAGGCCTGCGCCAGGTCGTCGATGGTGTTGAGGAGCGTGCCGTCCAGGTCAAAGATGACAAGTTTCTTCATGGGGTAGGGTCTGTATATTTGTTCTTGTCTGTGGAATCAGTGCCGGCGGTTTTGCAGGATATGTTCTTTTGTAGCCGGCGTTATCATTTAGCAGTCGCAAAAGTAATCATAATCTGTCAAAATGCCTTATTTTTGCAGGGTTAAAAACAACAGGAAAAAAAATGTTCTTCTTATGACTCCGGCATTATATCTCTTACCCGTGACCTTGGGAGACACCCCGATAGAGCAGGTGCTTCCGGCCCATAATATCGAGGTGATAAATTCAATCCGTCATTTCATTGTCGAGGATGTGCGTTCCGCCCGTCGATTCTTGAAGCGTGTCAACAAGGATTTTGACATTGACGGTTCTATCTTCTATTCGCTGAACAAGCACACCTCGCCCGAGGCGGTCTCCACCTACCTGAAGCCTTTGGTAGAGGGTAACGCGATGGGCGTTATCTCGGAGGCCGGCTGTCCGGCTGTGGCCGATCCGGGTGCCGATGTGGTGGCTATTGCCCAGCGCAAGGGGTTGAAGGTGGTCCCGTTGGTGGGGCCGTCGTCTATCATTCTCTCGGTGATGGGCTCTGGGTTCAATGGCCAGAGTTTCGCCTTTAACGGTTATCTGCCCATTGAGCCGACCGAACGTGCCAAGCGTCTCAAGCTGCTGGAGCAGCGTGCTTATGCCGAGTCCCAGACACAACTCTTCATTGAGACTCCTTATCGCAACAATAAGTTGCTGGAAGACATTCTCCACCATTGCAAGCCCCAGACGCGACTGTGCGTGGCGGCCAATATCACCTGTCCCGACGAGTATATCTGTACCCGTTCAGTCAGAGAGTGGAGGAATCATCTTCCCGACCTGACCAAAATCCCTTGTATATTCCTTATTTATAAAGGCTGATGCTGATGCCACCTCTTCCTCAGAGGTTCTCCTTGAGGAAGTTGGTGAGGCGTGTGTAGAGGTGTTTACGTGTGTTGCCGCCGTAGATGCTGTGGTCTCTGTTGGTGTAAATCTGCATGTCAAACTGCTTGCCCAGCTGAACCAGTGTTTCTGCATACTCGGCTACATTCTGGAAGTGCACGTTGTCGTCGGCCATTCCATGTACGAGCAACAGTCGGCCGTGCAGTTTGTCGGCACGGTTCATGGCAGAGCTCTCTTTATAGCCGGGCCCGTTCTCCTGAGGCGTACGCATGAAGCGTTCACCGTAGACCGTGTCATAGTAATTCCAGTCGGTTACGGCAGCCACGGCGATGCCGGCCTTGAAGACCGGTGTGCCTTCGCTCATGCTCATGAGGGTCATGTATCCGCCGAAGCTCCATCCCCAAATGGCGATTCTGTCTTTGTCTACATAACTCTGCTGTCCCATGTACAGGGCTGTCTCTACCTGGTCTCTCGCTTCCTTCACACCGAGGTTCATGTAGGTGCACTTTTCGAAGTCGGCACCGCGTCCGCCTGTGCCGCGTCCGTCCACGCACACCACAACGTAGCCTTGTGAGGCCATATAGGTCTCCCAGCTGATACCGTATCGGTCAGTCACCTGTTGTGAGCCCGGCCCGCTGTACTGATACATCAGCACCGGATACTTACGGGTCGCGTCGAAGTCTGTGGGCTTCATCATGTAGCCGTTCAGTTGTATGCCACCGGTGGTGGTGAATTGGAAGAACTCTTTGCGCGGTATGTCGTAGGCTTTGAGCTTTCCGACCAGTTCCTTGTTGTCGAGAAGGGTGACCAGTGTCTTGCCGTTGTTGTCGTTCAGGGTGATGATGGTCGGTGTGTCAAGGCTTGTATAGCGGTTCATGTAGTACTTCATGTTCGAGCTGAACTGCGCTGAGTTGGTGCCGGCCATGGTAGACAATTTGGTCTTACGGTTCTTGGCGTCGATCTTGTAGATGGCCTTACGTAACGGACTCTCTTCGTTGCTGCTGAAGTAGAAGGTAGAGGTTGCCTCGTCATAACCCAGGAACTCCTTCATCTCGTAGTTGCCGCCGGTCACCTGTTTGACCAGTCCTCCGTTGAGGTTGTACCAGTAGAGGTGGTTGTAGCCGCTTCGTTCGCTGACGAAGGTGAAGTTATTGTCGTAGAAGTGGATCTGGTCAAAGACATCTTCCTTGATGTATTTGTCATCTTCGTCGCGTAGGATGAGTTTGCAGACGGTACTTCTCGGGTCGGCAAAGTAGAGGTCGAAGCGGTTCTGATGCCGGTTCAGTGTCATGATAGCCAGTTTCGTGGCGTCTTTGGTAAAGCGTATGCGGGGAATGTAGCCGCCTTCGTCCAGGGGCAGGTTCATCTTGCGTGTCACCCGGCTCTTGATGTCAAAGGTGTGTACGCTTACTTTAGAGTTTACTTCTCCGGTCTTCGGGTATTTATAGGTGTAGGAACCCGGATATTTCTGGAAGGCATCATGGGTTGGTGCAGCACCGGCAAAGAGCGGGAAGGTATATGACTGAACCTGTGACTCGTCCCAGCGGATGAAGGCCAGCATCTTGCTGTCGGGGCTGAACTCAAGTGCGCGGTTGAAGCTGAACTCCTCTTCGTAGACCCAGTCGGGTGCACCGTTGATGATCTCGTTACGTTTGCCGTCTTCCGTTACCTGGCTTTCGCTGTTGTTGAAATGGCGTTTGACGAGGAAGATGTTGTTATCACGCACAAAGGCAATCATGCTGCCGTCGGGGGAGAAGACAGGCACCTGTTGAGGCCCTCCGTCCGAGAGCTTCTCTACGATGTTGTTGATATTTCCCTCCACACTACGGCGCAGGCTGTAGATATAGTGCACAGCTGTGTACGAGTGGCGGTAGATGGCTTTTGTCTCGGTGGCGATGAGCAGGGTCGAACCGTCTGGGGCGAAAGAGTAACTGTCGATGGTCTTGAAGGTGCATTTGCGTGCCTTCTGGGTGTCGAAGAGTACCTCCACCTCTTTGCCGGTCTTGTACGAATACTTCACGATGCGCGTGCGGTCAGCACTCAGCTGCGAGTAGTGCTCGCCGTCACCGGGAATAGGAATGACGCCGTATATATTCTTTGCGGCAAAAGAACCGTTCAATACGTCGTCTAACTGCAGGGGCTGGCCGGCCTGGATGGTAAGGGAAACGAGGCAGACAAGTGCTACCCATATGGTTCTGATTTTTCTCATCTTGATAGTTTAAGGATTGCTAATGGTTGTTTATTCTCATGCAAATATAAGGCATTTTTCTTTACCTTTGCCTCAAGTAACAGACAAACTCTCAAATCTTCGGTAAAATGGAAAACATCACATTTCATCATACGCTGCCGATTCAGTTAAGGTTTAGCGACTTCGATTCGTTGGGTCATGTGAATAACACGGTCTACCTCTCTTACTATGACCTGGGCAAGACGGCTTACTTCTCTACACTGTTTCCTGACTGGATGATGAAAGAGACGGCGGTGATGGTGGTACATGTCGATGTAGATTTCTTCAGCCAGGTGTTTCCTCATGAAAATGTGGCGGTAGAGACTGCCATCACCGAATTGGGGAACAAAAGCATACACTTGCTGCAGCGACTGATTAGCCTCGACACACAGGAGGTAAAGTGTGTCTGCCACACGGTAATGGTCTACTACAATCTCAAGGAGCGAACCTCGCAGGACATCCCGCAGGAGTGGATTGATGCCATTTGCCGCTTTGAGGGACGGGATGTCAGGCGAAAGTAGGAACAATCTTTTATAACTACAACAACTCCGCTGCCGAACAAGGCAACCACGGGTAACGCAGACTTTTCCACCGTGCGAAAGTGCCGTTAACCGGTGAATCGCAGTTTTTCCACCGTGCGAAAGTTCCGTTAACCGGTGCATCGCAGTTTTTCCGCCGTGCGAAAGTTCCGTTAACCGGTGCATCGCAGTTTTTCCGCTGTGCGAAAGTTCCGTTAACCGGTGCATGGAGGTTTTTCCGCCGTGCGACAGAGCCGTTAACCGGTGCATCGCAGTTTTTCCGCCGTGCGAAAGAGCCGTTAACCGGTGCATGAAGGTTTTTCCACCGTGCGACAGAGCCGTTAACCGGTGCATGGAGGTTTTTCCACCG
>JAQXZK010000156.1 GCA_029227175.1 Bacteroidales bacterium
ATATAAGTTGCTGTTTGTATTTATATATCGTATCACCCTTTACGGCAACGAATACGCTGTCATGGACGTGAATGGAGTCGTAGGTCTCCACAAGGCGGTCCCGGTATTCGGTCTTGACCGTTTCTACAGGAATGTAATCGACGTGGTCTATGGTCTTGCACGAGTGAAGGGCGTAGAGACACATAGCGAGGATTAACAGTTTGATGATGTATGAGATGTCGTTCTTCTTCATGATGTCGTTCTTAAGTTCATGATTCTTTGCCGAAGTAGCAGTCGGCTTCCCATTGGCGCCGCTTCACGAGACCTGCGAGCTTTACCTTGTTGGCATACACCCAGCGCGAGAACTCCTTGCGTATCTCCATCTCGCTTGCGCCCATCCGTATCTTGGCGAGCAATGTTGACTTGGCAAGAGCTGCCGCGCCGAGGTTGAACGTGAAGTCAACCAGTGCGTCGAACTCGCCCTGCGTCTTGCAGACCTTCAGGTTGTTTACGCTCTGTTCGCAAGGCAGCAGGTCGCCTTTCAGCAGCTGCAAGGCCTGCGCCTCAGTGATACGTTGCCCCTTCTTTACTCCCCTTGTGTGTCCTACGCCGATGGTCCACACTCCTGCAGGGCATCGATATGCAGTGAGCCTGCAGCCCTCAAACTCTATCAGTTTCGACATCAGCGTGTCGCTTGCCTTGAAATTTCCCATATCATTTGTTTTGTTCTATGTCCTTTTTAATTTCGGCGAACTTGTTCCGCACATAGATGCTCACACCGAAGATGGAGCCTGCATACACGAGGCTCTGCGATGTGTACCACAGCACGGAGTCGTGGATGTTGTAGTTGTTGAGGAAGAAGCAGAGGAACGCCAGCACCACTCCGCTCACGAGCATCATGATGGCCGTGCCATACTGTATCCACTCCTTGGTATTCGTCTTCATATTGCTTTCTTGAATTAATTAACAGTGCAAATTTACAAGAAATATTAAAAAATAAAAATACGCAGCCGCTGACGAAACGACTGCGTATTAAAATATTAAGAGTCTAACCATGCATCAACTGACGCCTTTGCAAACTCTCTGAATTCATTAAATGCGCCCCACTCAGCATCATACAACTGTTTCTGAGCATCATCTATGTCTCCCCTCAAAACCTGCAACTGATGAGTTTTAATTGCGTCTTCCTCGCTTTGGGAGAATTTTGACCTTATGATACCATTTATCAATGAGTCACGAGAAGCGTCAACTGCATCTATGATTGTGCTGCCGTCCGTCATTGTTCCTTCGTATGAATATGCCGTTACAGGAATAGCATTACCCCCAAATTCACCTTCAGGCACATAGTTCTGAACCACCTCCTCATTCAGGTATACTGCATATTTTTGCTCATCGTATTTGATATAGCTCTTTCTTTCCAAATAAATTTTTCTCATGTAAATTTCAAAAATTTCTTTCCTTGTTTATTACTGAATTCCTTAATCACCGTCAGACAGGGTAAATCTTCACGAGTGAAATCCTGTCCCGCTTGATCGAGCATTACGGAACTTCCAGAATAGGAATACCATTCAGCATCTCTACCTGTTTGTTGTCCCGTTTTCTTGTCCAATTCTTTTACGAACTCATACGTATCAACCTCTTCGCCGTTATCATTTAATGTAGTGGTAACTTTTACGATCTGTTTATATCGTATTGCCAGCCTTTTTTTTGGACGGACTATTTGTTCCGTCTTGACACCACCACTCCCATCAGGAACTTGGCTTATCACTGTCTCTTTTTCGATGATGCTGTCATCTTCCACAAAGTCTTCGAGCAGAATCTTAAACTTATCCTCATCTTGACCGTCCTTGCAAACAATATAAGAAAAAGTTCTTATCTGGTCATACCTCATACCTTTGAAAGGAATGTTTACTTTGCGGTTCTTGATTACCGTACCTAATCTTTTTTCCATATTTATGTCTAAGTTTTTTAATAAGTTGTTGCAATTTGCATGTATAGCGAAACCAATACGGCTTGCACATTTTCTTCTGGTCTCTTCTGGAGTCATTCCCTTTTTCTTGTATCTTGCGACTTGCCTGCATAATGCCTTTTTGTTCCTCTTTCTAAGTCGAACATGATCGTGGAAAAAAACATAGCCACAAACATCGATGCCACCAGCATATACAGGACGAACATTCCAATTATCGTTCACCTGAATCAAGTAGTCACGTGCAAGAACCATAATCATCATTTCAGTCACTATATGAAGGAAAGTCTTGTCAGAGTGTAAAACAACGATATTGTCGGCAAACCGATAATAATGAGCCAAACCACGATGAACGAAATCATCAAATTTCTTGTTGAGATAAGCCACGCCTTTGGCAAGTTCTTTTGCCTGATGTTCTGTTCTGCAAGAAACAAATGAGTCGCTCACAAACCTATTACGCCAATATGCCATTTTATCTAAGTCATCTTCAATTGAAAACAGCTTAATAGCATCATGGTCAAACTTAGCCAAGAAAAAATTTGCAAGAATCTGTGATATTTTAA
Source organism: Bacteroidales bacterium (assembly GCA_029227175.1). Taxonomy (GTDB): domain Bacteria; phylum Bacteroidota; class Bacteroidia; order Bacteroidales; family Bacteroidaceae; genus Bacteroides. The sequence goes on from JAQXZK010000156.1 coordinate 2,509, forward strand.
CTCCAAGAGGGAGTCCCTGTTTATAACTTGAAATAAATTCATCGAGAAAAGTCAAGAGTTTAGGATCTTTGATTTTTGTCCGAATCCTCTCCTTCATCAAAACATGAGAAATGCTTTGAAAGAAATGGTGAGCATCAAGTTGAACGAAATAAAACGTGTCTTCATAATTGAGATACAAATCCTTTGCCAAGAGTTTGTTAAAATCATGAGTGCCTCTCCCTTTAACACAAGAACAACTATTTCTAATGTAAGTATCTGTAAGTATTGGCTCTACAAAGTTGCAAGCCGCCCATTGGATAACATGGTCATCCACTGGTACCTTGCTAATTATTCTTCTCTTTACCTCATGAATAATCTCATCTACATACTCAGATGTATGCCAAGTACCATTAGCATAATCTCTTAACAACCTGTCAAGATTGTCTTCAAGGTTGTCTTCGAATTTACGGACGGCAGACCTTTTGTGTTTGCCGTCCGCAAAACCTTCGAATGCTGTTCTGAAGTTCTCTTTCGTTTCAATTTTTTCAGAGATAAAACCTTTGCGTTTCATTTTTACTGGGTCTTTTCGGGGTCAAGTCTGCTTTTTTATTTGGTGTCAATGCTGTCGAGCAAAAGCCTACTGGCACATCAACCCTGTTTATTTTTCGCCATGGGGCGAGGCCTCACACCAGGTTGAAAAGTTGAGAGGCGACCCGATGTTCACATTGGAATTCGTGACATCATTGTTCACGTTGACTTCTCCAGGACCCGATTGACCGCCATTGTTCGCATTACAACCACGGAGGACAAGCCGGAAGCCAGAA
>JAQXZK010000157.1 GCA_029227175.1 Bacteroidales bacterium
CGGTGGAAAAACCGCCATGCACCGGTTAACGGAACTTTCGCACGGTGGAAAAACTGCCATGCACCGGTTAACGGCTCTGTCGCACGGCGGAAATATCGCCATGCACCGGTTAACGGAACTTTCGCACAGCGGAAAAACCGCCATGCACCGGTTAACGGAACTTTCGCACAGCGGAAAAACAGAAAGGCAGGACCGAAGTCCTGCCTTTCTGTTTGGTGATGTAAACGCATGCCTATGCATGCGCCTCTGCAGTTCAGAATTTATAGGGTGCCACCGGATTGGCTTTCATTTCGCGCGGCATGAGGTAGACACGAATCTCCTGTGTCTTGTTTCGCTCGAGGTCGGCATCGTAGCAGAGGAACTGCGCGTTATGTGCCGGTTTGTTGTCATAAGTATTGGTGGCAGCATAAGGACGGACGTAGAGGCGAACGGGAACGGGTGACTCTATCTTGACATAGAGTTTCTTGTCGCCCGACTCGAGGAGTGCAGTGTTCTCGCTCAGGATGGTGATTTTGGAAGCCTCGGTCACCATATGCCAGCCTGCTTTGGTGAAGCGCTTGCCCGTGGTGTAGAGATCTTGAATGACCGCGTAATCCTTATTGACCAAGGAAACGGCACGCTTCACGCCCGGAATCTGGTCGGCATAGACCGGTGAGAGGTCGCTCACAGCATACATATAGTTGTCCTTCTCGCCAGCATCGAGCATAGGAGCCTTGCCCGCCACGAGTTGCGGTTTGTCGTTGAAGGAGAGAGTATTGTGGGAAGTGGTGCAATAGCGATAGACATCCCAACGCTGTGAGTTCTGTTTCATGTTCCAGAGGTCTACGCCCTTGGTCTCGAGGCTGTTGTAGTTTTCGCCTCCGAGATCAAGTGCCCAACGCACGTTGTCGGCCTCGAAGATGAATGAGCCGACGTCCATATGACCATGGTTGGCAGACGGCGTACCTGCCTTGAAACCGAGGAAGGAAGATCCGGAAGTCCACGCACCACGCATGAAGACTACCGGAGTGCGGCCACCACCCTTCCAGAAGATGGAGGTCGGTTCAGCGGCAGCAGCGAGCGATGCCTTGGAGCCCGCGCCGAAGATGAGCGCCATCGGGAGAATGCGGTTGCGGAGATAGCTACTCTTGTCGGTCTGCTCATAGAGGCCTTTCTGCATGTAGAGCAGTGCCGGGTCGTGGGTCTTGCTGTAGAACCAGAAAATGATGGGCGAGAAGCCAGCGCGATAGCCGTTGTCAGAATAGTTGAACTGGTTGTAACCCGGGGTGATGATGTGTTGTGAGTAGAGGCCGGTCTCGAGGAAGCCCTTCTCGGCGTTCAGCCCGAAGTCCTTGCCATAAGCCTTCTCAATGGCTGCATTGAAAAATACGTTGAAGGTGGTTCCGTATCCCCAGTAGCCAGGACCTTCAGGATAAGCACCATCGGGAGCATACTCGTGCATGGCCGGACGGATGGTGTTGAGGGCTTTGTTGATGAGTTCGAGGGAGAAGTCGGTCGCATCTTCATAGACAGCCAATGCACCGAAGGTGATGCCGGCGTTGCATACCTGATTCCAGTTGTGAGCCGCACGATGGAACCACGCGTCGTTATCGTTCAAGGAGGCCTTCATGCCCTTCTCGATAATGGCCGTGCGGATGGCAGTACGAGAAGACTCGGGCAGAAGCTGGTAGAGCCAGTCGTAGCCGATGGCCAGCGCCATGGTCATCTCTCCCACGTCGAGGAAGTGGCTGGGGTTCCAATCGGAGAAGGCGGCACAAGCCAGCATGTCCTGCTCAGCACGCAGGGCATATTTCTTCTGCCCCGTAGTGCGGTAAGCATAACCCAGATAGAAGACACGGCGCAGGGCCTCCTGAGAGACGGAGAGCAGGCGGCGCCCTATTTGCTTACGCTCTAAGAGGGGGAGTTCCAATATGCGGTCACACTCCTCCACGAGATTGGCCTGCATGACCTTCCAGTAAGGGTCCTTCTTCACTTGCTGCATGACAACTTTTTCCTCGCCCTTGAGCATGAGAAGGCGCGGATGGTTGGGTAACTTGTCAGCCTTGCTGACGTAAATTTTCTGTGCAAAGGCAGCCGTAACAAAACAACAGGTCAGGACCGCCCAAAAGATTCTTTTCAACATATTAGTATAGAATTAGGGTAACATAAAAGTCGGAATGTGGAAAAAAAGACGGTTCACTTCTTCAAGGCCCGAAGCACCAATGCCTCCATGACTTCATAACCGGCTACGTTGGGGTGAACACCGTCAGAAGAGTAGTCGGCACGGAGCGCGGTACCGTCGTCAGAGAGCAACGGCGTGAAATAGTCGACATAGGTGAGGTGATGCTCTTCGGCATAAGCCTTAATGCGCGCGTTGAGCCGACGTATCTTCTCCATCGAGTCTTCTATCTCCCTGCGCCAGGGAAAGCTCCCAGCTGGGAGCAGCGAGGTGAGTACGACGCGAATCTTGTGGTAACGTGCCAACTCAACCATGGAGCAGATGTTACCGAAGGTAATGTCCTCGTCATAGGGGCCTGTGTTCTCGGCAATGTCGTTGGTGCCACCATTCAACACCAGCACGCGCGGATGAAGGTTGATAACATCCTCGCGAAAGCGAAGCAGGAACTGATAGGTTGTCTGGCCGCTGATGCCACGCCCCACAAAGCCGTTGGGAGCAAAGAAGTCAGGACGCATGCGCGCCCAGTTATCTGTGATGGAGTTGCCCAGGAAGACCACCCTACATTCTTTCCTGGTGGGTTCGGGAAGTTTCAGGTTGGCCTCATGGTAACGCTTGTAGTTGGCAAAGCTAGCATGCTGGGCGTGCAGGGAACTACCACAGAGGCAGAGAGTCGCAACGAGTGCGAGAAAAAAGTATAGACGTTTCATCGTAAAGAAAAAGGTTTGTTTGTAGATAGCTTATGCACAATAGAAGAAAAGAGCGATGTATCAGTCAAGATGGAACACCTCACGCAGGGGAATGGTGACGGGGCTGTTGTCCGGATTGGTCTCCATGATATCGGCCATGTAGTCCCACCACTTCCGAGTAATCTCGTCGGCACCCATGTCCTGCGAACTCTGTCCGTCGTCCGCCATCTCCTGGCAGGCAAAGAGAATGTTGGTATCACGATCCCAGAAAATGCTGTAGTTTCCTATCCCGGCTTCCTTGATTTGACGCTTCAATTCGGGCCATAGCGCAGCGTGCCGGCGTTGATATTCTTCCTCGAAACCCGGTTTGAGGAACATCTTAAAAGCGAATCGTTTCATAAGTCTGTGTTTTTCAATACGCAAATCTATCAATTAGCAATGACACGCGCAAGCATTTGCACAAAAAACAGGAGGACCCGTCATGAGTCCTCCTGCTCTATAAGTAAACGAAAGTACCTGCCGACAATCAGAGGTTGTCCTTCTCGATATCTTTGAAGTACTTGTATGTGCCGTGAGTAAGCTCGTCGGTAGCAGCCTCATCACACACGATAATGCCATGCTGGTGCATCTGCAACGCACTGATGGTCCACATCTGCATCACCGGACCTTCCACTGCGTGATAGAGGGCACGTGCCTTGTTGTGACCGTTGACCATGATAACCACTTCCTTGGCATCGAGCACAGTACCTACGCCTACAGTGAGGGCTGTCTTAGGCACCTTGTTCACATCGTTATCGAAGAAACGTGAGTTGGCGATGATGGTGTCAGTGGTAAGGCTCTTCAGGCGAGTGCGTGAGGTCAGTGAAGAACCCGGCTCGTTGAAGGCGATGTGACCGTCGGGGCCAATACCGCCCATAAAGAGGTCGATGCCACCGTAAGACTTGATTTTCTCTTCGAAACGCGCACACTCGGCAATAAGGTCAGGAGCGTTTCCGTTCAGGATATTCGTGTTTTCAGGCTTGATGTCGATGTGGCTGAAGAAGTTGTTCCACATGAAGCTGTAATAGCTCTCGGGATGTTCCTTCGGGAGACCTACGTACTCGTCCATATTGAACGTAACAACATTCTGGAAGGAAACGACACCCTTCTTGTTCAATTCTATCAACGCCTTGTAAGTGCCAAGCGGTGAAGAACCTGTTGGGCAACCCAACACAAACGGCTTTTCCGGAGTTGGATTTGCCGCGTTGATTTTAGACGCTACATAATTAGCAGTCCACTGTGACAGAGACTGGTAATCCGGCTCTATAATAACTCTCATAAGATTATATGTTTTAAGGATTGAATATGTTTTTCTTTTCTGCCTACAAATGTATAGCATTTTTACCGCAAACACAAAGACAAGTTGAAGTAAATTTCTGCCAGACTGGAATATTCCCCCCGACAATGTCACCCCACAAGGAAGCGGCCTGATTAAATATAGGTAAAGACGGATTAGAACTATTGCTATCCGTTTGGGCATAATGCTTGCTGGAGACAGGCAGGTATGTTCTTCATCTTGTGAAGGTCTTCAGTGGGTTCTTCAAGCCGATACGTTTTTTTGGAAACAGTCGCCCTGCACGGCGTTCAGTTCGCGCATACGCTTCAGCAGCTTGTGGTTGAACTCATAGTTCTTCAAGCCCCAGTCGGGAGCAATGAGCAACGAGCGCGGCGACTGGGAGACGAAGCGCTCCAAGACCATGTCGGGACGCACACGGCGAACAAAGTCGATGACGAGATCTATGTACTCGTTGACCGTGAAGAGATGGAAGTCGGCAGGCCGGAGGGCATACTCACGAGCCATGTGTGTGCCACGGATGAGCTGGAGCTGATGAATCTTCAGCGTGTGAAGCGGAAGGCCCGACAAGACGGAAGCCCCCTGCAGCATCTCCTCGCGCGACTCGCCCGGTAGACCCAATATGATATGCCCCCCAACTGGAATGTCACGCTGAGCCGTGCGCGTGACAGCATCGACAGTCTGGGCAAAGGTATGACCGCGATGGATGCGCGTCAAAGTCTTCTCGTGGATGCTCTCAATGCCATACTCGACCAGCACAAAGGTGCGGCGGGAAAGATCCTCCAGATAATCGAGTAGCGCATCGGGCATGCAGTCGGGACGAGTCCCCACGACAAGGCCCACAACTCCCTCAACCGAGAGAGCCTCCTCGTAACGGCTGACAAGCGCAGGCAGAGAATCGTAGGTGTTGGTATAAGCCTGGAAGTAGGCCAGGTATTTCATGTGCGGGTATTTGTGGCGGAAGAAGTCCATCCCCTCCTCCAACTGCCTCCGGATGCTCTTCTCCGTACGGCAATAGTCCGGGTTGAAGGTCTGGTTGTTGCAATAAGTGCAGCCACCGTAGCCCACGGTACCGTCACGGTTGGGACAAGTGAACCCGGCATTGAGCGAAATCTTCTGCACCTTATAGGGGAAACGCGTCGAGAGAAAAGAGGAAAAGTCGTTGTAGGGGCTGTCCATACGAAGGCTCGTCAATCAATGATTCCGAAAATAGTCTTTCATCAACGCCTTCACCCGTGGAGCAAGCAGCAGCAAGGAAGTCATCGTAGGCAGGGCCATCAGGGCAAAGGAGAGATCCATGACTGCCACGACCGTGCCCAACGGCACGACTGCCGCGACAACAATCATGAACAGGTAGAAATAGTTGTACTTATAGGCATGTTGCGCCCCGAAAAGGAAGTTCGTACACTTCTGGCCGTAATACGAATAGGAGAACATGGTACTGAAAGCGAAAAAGAACACCATCACCATCAGCGCGTACTGGCCATAACCGGGAAGCAGTTGTTCAAAGGCACCGAGCGCGATGTACAGGCCCTTGATACCCTCGCAATCGGCGTAGTTGCCGGCAATAAGAATGGGGATGGCCGTCAACGTGCACACCAGTCCGGAGTCGATGGCCGGACCAATCATGGCAATGAGTCCCTCGCGGATGGGATTGTCATTGCGCGAAGCTCCGTGCATCATAGAGGCTGTGCCCACGCCTGCCTCATTGACATAAGCGGCCCGACGGGCACCGGTCAAGGCGGTTGCCAGAACGCCACCGATACCGGCCTTCAGACTAAACGCCTCGGTAAAGATGGAAGCAAATACACCGGGAATCTTATCAATGTTCATCACGATAATGAGCAACACCAGCAACATGTAGCACGTCACCATCAAGGGTACTATCCGGGCAGAGATGGCAGAGATGCGCCTGATTCCGCCCAGGATAACGACCGCCACGACAAAACCGATACACACACCCATGAGCAAGCGGAGCTGAGGCGTGTTCTCGATGCCAGCCGGTGTGGTGAAAACCGTTGTCACCGACTCGACCAGCTGATTGACCTGCATGACGCAGAGCGTGCCGATCAGCGCGAAAGTGGCGAAGAAATAGGCCAACGGACGCCAACGGCGTCCCAACCCCTCGCGGATGATATACATGGTTCCGCCCTGCAACTCACCGGCAGAGTCTCTTCCCTTGTAGAGGATGGACAGCGCGCCCTCAAAAAACTTGGTCGACATGCCGACCAAGGCACTCACCCACATCCAGAAGATGGCACCGGGACCGCCAACAGTCAACGCAATGGCCACGCCCGCGATGTTGCCCATGCCCACCGTAGAGGCTATGGCACTCATCAATGCCTGAGCCGAACTAATCTGTCCCTTGTCGGACGTGGCCGACGAACGGTCGCGCAACGCCGCCAGAGACGAACGCAGATAACGCAACGAGACCGCTCCCGAATAACAAAACAGGAAGAGGCCTCCGCCAATCAATAAAAAGAATAAAGGGTAACCGCACACAAAATCACTTAACTCCGTGATTGCGGAACTGATTTTATCCAACATAGTCTTGTTCAATCAATGTGTTCGCGTGCGCAAAGATAGCATTTTCTAATGCAATACCACCACTCTGTCGCCCAAGAGATGGGACATCCGAGCCAACAAGTCACGCAAATCCTTAATCTGGTTCATGATGTCGTTACATCTCTCCACATCGTTCATCACAGCCGGGTCTGTCAGTTCCCTCAACTTCTGCCGTTCCATATCCTTGACGATGGCATACTTGTAATTAAGCGTCAACTTGGGCACCAGTTCCTCCAGACGCTCCTCGTCCTTCTGAATTTTCTGATTCTTACTATGGTACTTGCTCAACTGGTAACGCTCGCTGCAAAGGTCGATGGAAAGGGCACTGATGTCGGAATCCGGATGGTTGATGAAATACCTCTCAGCCACAAAGTCATCATCCAGCATGTGCGCCATGCCTTCACTCATAATCTTACTGAAAAGCGGTGTCCGAAAGCAGAGTCCGTCAATCTCCAGCTCCGACTGCACAAACTCGATTACAGAGAGCGGCGCAGCCAACCCATCCTCACGCGGTACCGCCTCGCCAAAGCGGCGCTCGCCATAGCGTACCACCACCTGAATAATTTGCCGCTCGTACACGTAGAACGGATTCGGAGCGTCAAGAGCCTGCACCTGCGGACTGACCACTTCGGGCTCAGGCGCGGGAACAACCTCTGCCGGGGCTTCCTGCACGTTCAGACGCTCCTGACGTGCCTGCTCGCGTGCCTGTTCGGTCTTCTTCTCTTCCTTCAGGCGATTGCGGGCCTTGGCAACCTCCTGCACGATGAGACGGTCTTCGGTCTTCAGCAACTGGGCGGCATCGCGTATGTAGACATCGCGCGTGATGTCGCTCTTGATGCAGGCAATGCTGTTTACAATAGTCTGTACCAATTCCGCCCGCTTGCCGGGACCTTTGTCGGCTCCCTGCTCGAAGAGGTTAATCTGAAAACGGATTAGATCAGTGGAGTGCGTGTCAATATACGCCTTGAACTCCTCACTGTTGTGCTTGCGGGCGAAGGAGTCCGGGTCTTCCTTGTCGGGCAGGAGGCAGATTTTTACATTCATATCCTCCTTCAGCAGAAGCTCGACATCTTTGAGCGTAGCATGGATGCCGGCTTCGTCACCATCGTTGAGCAGGACAACATTGTCGGTCAAGCGATGGATGACTTTAATTTGCTGCTCGGTCAAGGCTGTGCCAAGTGGAGCGACCACATGCTCGATGCCGCACTGGAACATCGAGATGACGTCTGTCTGTCCCTCGACAATGTAGCAGACATCATGGCGGCTGATTGCCGTGCGAGCCTGATAAATGCCGAAGAGCTCGTTGCTCTTGTGGTAGACCTCCGAGTCGGGCGAATTGACATACTTCTGCGCGACACCCTTCGTCTGCTTGGACAGGACACGCCCACTGAAACCCACCACCTTGCCCGAGAGGGTGTAGATGGGGAACATGGCACGCCCACGGAAGCGGTCGGTCAACGACTTGTCTCCATTCTCGAAGCAGAGGCCGGTTTTTATGAGAAAGTCACGTTGATAACCCTTCGCCAGTGCGGTCTTGGCAAAAGCGTCCCACTGCTCTAACGAGAAGCCCAGATGGAACTTCTCAATGATGTCGTCGCGGAAGCCGCGACTGCGGAAATAGGCCAAGCCGATGGAACGTCCCTCCGGATTGTTCAACAAGGTGTCGTGGAAATAGTCGTTGGCATACTGATTGACGATGAAGAGGCTCTCTCGCTCGTTCTGCGCACGTTTCTCGTCATCGCTCAATTCGCGTTCCTGAATCTCGATGCCATACTTCTTGGCCAGGTAACGGAGTGCGCCCGGATAGTCAAGCTGCTCATGCTCCATGATGAAGCCGACGGCATTGCCACCCTTTCCACAGGCGAAGCACTTGCAGAAACCCTTGGCGGGCGATACATAGAATGACGGTGTCGTATCATCATGAAACGGGCACAGACCCACGAAGTTGGCTCCTCGCTTGCGCAACGAGACGAAGTCCGAAACCACATCGTAAATCTGTGCAGCGTCTAATATACGTGATACTGTTACCGAATCAATCATTATTTAATGTTTGCTCTAATCTTTTCGAGGTATCGTTTCATGCCCTCGGCATCCCTGTTGTTGATTATACCAAGCAACTCGTCGAGTTCCGTGCGGATGCCCTCCACCTGGGCAGGTGTTCTCGGGTTGAAAAGGATTTCCTGCAACAGATAATCGTCCTCGCCCATCACACCCTTGGCAATGGCCATGTGCTTCTTGAAAGTAGTACCGGGAGCATCCTGATGCTTCATCACAGCCGCAAAGACAAAGGTGGAGACAAAAGGAATGGACAACGAATATGCCACCGTCTCGTCATGACCCTCAAAAGTGTATTCAAAGATATTAAGATTTAGTTGTTGATACAAATCCTTGAAGAAAACTTTTCCCAAATGGTCACCTTCACTGATGATGATGGCGTTTTCGGTGCTTAATTTGTCGAGATTAGCAAATGTTGGTCCGAACATAGGGTGCGTGGAGACAAATCGGAAACCACAATCGCTATAGAACTCCTTCAAACCTGTCTTGACCGAAGCGATGTCGCTGATGATGCAGTCGGGCGGCAGACAAGGCAGTACTTTCCGGAAGGCTTCAATGGTGTACTTGACCGTCACTGCATTGATGACGAGTTCGGGCTTGAAATCCCGAATCTCGTCCAACTCCGTAAAGCGATAGCAGTTATACATGAATCGCAGACGTTCCGGCCGCACATCGTACACCGCCGTCTCATGCTGAAAACTAATGACATCCGCAAAGAAAGAGCCCATCTTACCGGCTCCCAGTATCAAAACACGCATAATGCCTTACTTGTTTATGATTTCCATCTGCTGGCGCACACTCTCTTCGTGTATGGCCTCAAACACTTTCTTGACAAAATCGGGGTCCATGCCACAGAGTGAAGCCTGTGAACCACGCTTCTCCAAGATCTCACTGTAACGGCCGGTCTGCAGAATGGTCATGTTATGTTCTTTCTTGAACGTACCGATTTCACGGGCGACACGCATGCGCTTAGCCAACTCCTGAATGAGGTTGTTGTCACACTCGTCAATCTGAGAGCGCAACTCGGCCAGGCTCTCGGTGGACTGCTTGCCGGTGCGAATCACTAATAGTTTGAGGATATAATCCAGGATGTCAGGAGTTACCTGCTGGGAAGCGTCACTCCACGCTGCATCCGGGTTGCAATGACTCTCGACAATCAAGCCGTCAAAGCCCAAGTCCATAGCCTGCTGACAAAGCGGAGCGATAAGTTCACGCTTTCCACCGATGTGGCTCGGGTCACAGAGGATAGGCAGGTTCGGGATGCGACGGCGCAGTTCGATGGGGATATGCCACTGTGGCAAGTTGCGATAGATTTTCTTATCGTAGGTGGAGAAACCACGATGGATCGCACCAATACGTTGCAGGCCGGCACCGTTGATGCGCAGCAAGGCACCAATCCACAACT
>JAQXZK010000158.1 GCA_029227175.1 Bacteroidales bacterium
AGGTTAAGAAGAATGCCGCAACATTGGCACAGGCACTGATAGAACGTGGCTTCACCATTGTTTCCGGAGGTACTGACAATCACTCTATGCTGGTAGACCTTCGCACCAAGTATCCTGACCTTACCGGAAAGGTAGCAGAGAAAGCACTTGTTGCAGCAGATATCACCGTTAATAAGAATATGGTTCCATTTGACACTCGTTCAGCATTCCAGACCAGCGGTATTCGTCTGGGCACTCCGGCCATCACGACGCGCGGTGCTAAGGAAGACTTGATGTACGAGATAGCAGAAATGATTGAAACAGTGCTGGACAACCCTGAAAATGAAGTTGTGATTGCACAAGTACGGGCTCGTGTCAATGAAACGATGAAGGCCTATCCTCTCTTTGCATACTAATTTCTGTAATAAACCAAGCAGTTGAGTTCCACACATGGGGATTCAGCTGCTTTTTTTAGTATAAAGCTCCATGAATCTGTTTTATCAGATATACCTTATTTGTATTGCTTTGCCGGTCTTTCTGATTGCAACAATCATAACCTCTCTTATCACAATTGCCGGTAGTGTCTTTGATGCACAGTACTGGGGTTATCATCCCGCCAAGTTGTGGTCTAAGTTGACGTGCTATCTCCTGCTTACTCCCATTGAGATAAAGGGCAAGGAGTTTCTGGACAGAAAGTCATCATACGTCTTTGTGCCAAATCATCAGGGTGCCTTTGATATTTTTCTCGTCTATGGGTTTATCGGTCGGCCATTCAAATGGATGATGAAGCAAAGCCTTCGCAAGTTGCCGTTCGTCGGGAAAGCATGTGAAAGTGCGGGACACATTTATATAAACAATGCGAGTCCGCACTCCCTCAAGAGGTCTATGGAACAAGCAGAAAAGACTTTACAGAATGGTGTTTCGTTAGTTGTATTCCCGGAGTCCTCACGTTCTGAAGACGGTCACATGAAACGCTTCAAACGAGGTGCATTCCAACTTGCTGACGAGTTCCAACTGCCCGTTGTCCCGGTCATCATTGAGGGCTCATATGAGGTATTACCCAAGAATCGGGCATTTATCAAGCGGTTTCCGCTCACGTTACGTTTTCTGGAGCCTATACCACCATACGGAAAAGGTCCTGACAATGTCCAAGCAACGATGAAGAAAGCCCGAGAGGTCATGGAAGAAGCATTGCCAGAACGTTATAAATAGCATTATGCTATTTCAATAATCTATAACATGAGAAAAATCCTACTCACTCTCTGTTTCTCTTTCTTAATCGCAGATTTTGCATTTGCCAAACACACACAAGGTTCCACCATCACCAATGGCCGGGAGAATTCTTCGGCCACATTGCGTCAGGGTGACTTATTGGAATTAGGCGATACCTACATCCGCAAAAACACACATTTAAAGGCCGACATCCGTTGCAAGCAATTTGACCAGATAGACATTGGCCGAGGTATCGGCATGTATCAGGGCTATCACATTGTCATTACGCAAGACTCTCTCTTCCTTCACCAGTGTCTCTCCAAAGACACCATCATATACCGCAATCATCATGGACTGACGCCACAGAACCGGCTGACGGTAAGCATTGACTATACCACGGGAAATACAGCAAGTCTCGTCTTGAAGAGCAAGGGAAAGCAGCACACAGAAGACATCCGATGGTGGGCTGGCGGAAAGCCGTTCCTCCAGAATCTGGGTGAAAAAGAGATTGACTGTACCCTATCGTTCACACCGAGCGATTGCCAGCATTCCATTTGGATTATTGGAGACAGTTATATCAACTGGCTGACTCCGATGCGCTGGCCTTACTATCTCTTTCAGCAAGGTTATCAAAGCTGGATGGCCGACCACATACCGGGCGGCCATAGTGACCTCATGCTACAGGCACTCAAGCACGACCTACGCTTCGGCTGCCCTAAGTTTGCAGTCTGGACATTAGGTATGAACGATGCCAGTGACAAAGATGCGCCCAACGCGAAATGGCTCTCCTGCGTACAGGAGTTTCTTTCCCTTTGTCGGCAAAACGGCATTATCCCAATCCTGTCGACGATACCTTCTGTTCCAAACCGCAACCACCGTTTTAAGTCGGCATGGGTTCGCCAAAGCGGAGTGAGATATATTGACTTCTCTGCTGCCGTAAGCGACAACGATGCTCCCCAGTGGTTTCCCGATATGTTGTATAAGGACATGGTACACCCTTCGGCCAAAGGAGCGCAAGCGCTTGCCGAACGGGTACTTGAAGACCTGCCGGAAATCAAATATTGAACCCTTCTTTCTTTATTGTTATGGAATATACAGAACTCATCCAAAAGCGTTATTCATGCAAGAAGTTCGACGGTCGTCAGATTTCGGACGAGCAACTTCATGCCATTCTCGAAGCAGGTCGCATGGCCCCTACTGCCAAGAATCTGCAGGAGCAGCACATATATGTGGCACAATCTGCCGAATCACTGTCCAAGATAGACAAGCACACCCCCTATCGGTATGGTGCCTCCACAGTGCTTGTTGTTGCTTTCAACACGGAGGACGTTTACACTTACCCGGGCGGACAGCGTGACTCGGGCATTGAAGACGCCACGATTGTTGCTACCCATATGTTGCTGGCCGCAGCCAATGCCGGGGTAGACAGCTGCTGGCTCAACCGCTTCGACCCGGAGCAACTGGCCCAAGAGTTGGGATTACCGGCTAATGAGAAAATTCTCATGCTGATGGATCTGGGGTTTGCAGCTCCCGATGCTCATCCGCTGCCTAATCACTACTCGCGCAAGGAGTTGGCTGAGACCGTCTCATTCATCTGAGAGAGAAAAGCACCCTCTGCCACGAGGCTACTCCCCCTCACTCTGTACAAGAATACGAGCTACATTGGGTTAAGTGTTAAAGTTATTTCAGACTAAGCCTTAAATAATTGGAGACCGCGCCTTAAATTATTTAAGCCAAACTGCGTTTGAACAGGTATTTGGCCGGCAGATATCCGACACTCATCATCAGAATTTGACAAAATCACATTAAATTATAAGATTTCTTGACATATTTCTTTGCTTTTTTAAAAAGTATACATACATTTGCTTCCAGAAAAGAAAAAATTTAGATGATGCAATACATGATGGTAAATACACATTGGTGGCGCCTCTTGCAACTCCCAAAGTCGTAAGAGCAGTGAGCCGTATGTGTCATCCAACAAGATAACAAATCCGTTTTTAGAGAATTGAACAGAAGGCCTGTCGTACTTACGACAGGCCTTTTACTCATTATATAGAGTATCCACATTCAAATACAATTTATAAATACTTATACATAAAGAAAGATGAAAACTTATCAAGCAAACGACGAAGGCTATTATGGGGAGTTTGGCGGTGCCTATATCCCCGAGATTCTCCACCGGTGTGTTGAGGAACTTAGAGAAGCCTATATGAGCGTGCTGGATGACGCAGACTTCCAGCGCGAGTATCACCAGTTGCTGCGTGACTATGTGGGCCGCCCCTCTCCGCTTTATCTGGCAAACCGACTGAGCGAGAAATACGGATGCCGCATTTATCTGAAGCGTGAGGACCTGAATCATACCGGTGCCCACAAGATTAACAATGCCATCGGACAAGTCTTGCTGGCCAAGCGCATGGGCAAGACACGCATCATTGCCGAGACCGGCGCAGGGCAGCATGGGGTAGCAACGGCCACCGTTTGCGCCCTGATGAACATGCCGTGTGCCGTCTACATGGGCAAGACTGATGTGGAACGCCAGCATGTGAACGTGGAGAAGATGAAGATGCTCGGTGCAACGGTCATCCCAGTGACCTGCGGCAACATGACGTTGAAAGACGCCACTAACGAGGCTATACGCGACTGGTGCTGCCACCCAAGCGACACGTATTACGTCATCGGTTCGACGGTGGGTCCTCACCCCTATCCCGACATGGTAGCTCGCCTACAGTCGGTCATTAGCGAGGAAATCAAGCGCCAGCTGCTGGAGCAGGAGGGTCGCGACTATCCCGACTATCTGATGGCCTGTGTCGGTGGCGGCAGCAATGCGGCAGGCACCATTTACCACTATCTGGACGATGAACGGGTGAAGATAGTTCTGGCCGAAGCCGGTGGTAAGGGCATAGACAGCGGACTATCGGCCGCCACTATCCAACTGGGACGTTTAGGCATTATTCATGGCGCTCGGACGCTGGTGATGCAGGATGCCGACGGACAGATAGAGGAGCCTTATTCTCTATCAGCCGGTCTGGACTATCCCGGCATCGGACCTATGCACGCCTATCTGGCCCAACAACATCGTGCACGTGTCCTGGCCATTAACGACGACGAGGCTGTACGAGCCGCTTACGAGCTGACTCGTCTGGAGGGCATTATCCCTGCCTTAGAGAGTTCGCACGCACTGGGTGCACTGGAGAAGATGAGCTTTAATCCCGACGATGTGGTCGTGCTGACTGTGTCGGGTCGTGGCGATAAAGACATGGAGACTTATCTGGCCCATCAGCATGTATAACATTTTATTCACATGTGTCGAATCATGAATACTTTTGTCTATCAAACCCGTTGCAAGACCCTCTTGGGCGACTTGCACACCCCCGTCAGCACATATCTGAAGATTCGCGACCTTTTTCCGCAGAGTGCTCTCATGGAGAGTTCCGACTATCATGGAAGTGAGAACAACCGCTCGTTCATCGGACTCGATCCGGTGGCCAGCATCGGCATCAATCATGGCATAGCCACAGCCACCTACCCCGACGGACGTGTCGAGGAACACCCCTTGAACGACACATACCGTGTGGAAGACGCACTGACCGACTTCCTGGCACATTTCCGTGTCAGTGGCGAGGGCAGCAGTTATTGTGGCCTGTACGGTTACACGACGTTCAATGCAGTCCGTTACTTTGAACATATCGACGTAAAGGATAGCCGCGAGGCTCGCAACGATGCTCCCGACATGCTTTACATCCTCTACCGCTACCTCATTGTCTTCCACGACTTCCGCCACGAGATGATGCTCGTCGAGATGTTGCAGGAAGGTGAATCAAGCCGTCTGGAGCATATAGAGAAGGCTGTCAACAATCGCAACTTCACCACCTACGGCTTCCGCGCCGTGGGCGAAACCACCAGTACGCTGACCGACGAAGAGCACAAGGCCAACATTCGCAAGGGTATTGCCCATTGCCTCCGCGGAGATGTCTTCCAGATAGTGCTCTCACGACGCTTTGTGCAACATTATGAGGGTGACGACTTCAAGCTTTATCGGGCATTGCGTAGCATCAACCCCTCTCCCTACCTGTTCTACTTCGACTTCGGTGGCTTCCGCATCTTCGGTTCTTCGCCCGAGACCCACTGCAAGATAGAGGACGGCCGGGTCACGATTGACCCCATTGCCGGCACGACACGACGCACCGGCGACCGAGCTACCGATGCAGCCCTGACTGCCGCTCTCCTGGCCGACCCGAAGGAGAATGCCGAGCACGTGATGCTGGTTGATCTGGCCCGCAACGATCTGAGCCGGAACTGTCACGACGTGCATGTCGACTTCTACAAGGAACCTCAGTATTACAGTCACGTCATTCACCTGGTGAGTCGGGTCAGCGGCACGCTGGACGAGGGTGCCAACCCCATCAAAACATTTATCGACACCTTTCCGGCCGGCACACTGAGTGGTGCGCCTAAGGTACGTGCCATGCAACTCATCAGTGCCTACGAGCCTCACAGCCGAGGTGCCTACGGCGGTTGCATCGGGTTTATCGGACTCAACGGCACGCTGAACCAGGCCATCACCATCCGCACCTTTGTGAGCCGCAACAACGAGCTGTGGTTCCAGGCAGGAGGAGGAATTGTAGCCAAGAGCAATGTGGAAATGGAGCTCCAAGAAGTAAACAACAAACTGGGTGCCCTAAAGAAAGCTATCATTCTTGCAGAAGAAATGTAATAAAAAGAACATCAATAATGAAAACGGTTATCATAGACAATTACGACTCCTTTACCTATAACCTCAGCCACTTGGTAAAGGAAGTCGGAGCAGAGGTGGAAGTCGTCCGTAACGACAAATTCAAATTGGAGGCGTTACAGAAGTTTGACAAAATCATTCTCTCTCCGGGTCCCGGCATTCCCTCTGAGGCCGGTCTGCTGCTTGATGTCATCCGCCGATATGCAGGCTCAAAGCCTATGCTCGGTGTGTGCCTCGGCGAACAAGCCATTGGCGAAGCCTTCGGTGGCCGACTCGTCAACCTGACCGATGTCTTTCATGGGGTACAGACACCCGTTACCCAGAAAGAAAGGGACTATATCTTTGAAGGATTGCCCGAGAAGATTCTTGTAGGAAGGTATCACTCCTGGGTGGTCAGCTCGGAAAACCTGCCTGCGTGTCTTGAAGTCACAGCCCGGAGCGAAGAAGGTTACATCATGGCACTCCGACACAAAGAATATGACATCCACGGCATCCAGTTCCATCCGGAATCTGTACTGACCCCCGACGGAAAGAAAATCATCGAGAACTTCTTAAACAGGTAATCACCATGAAACAGATATTGTCACGCCTCTTCAATCACGAGGTTTTGAGCCGGGAAGAAGCCGAAACCCTGATGAAGAACATTACACAAAACAAGTACAACGAAGCACAGATAGCCTCCTTGCTGACGGTTTTCCAAATGCGCGGTATCAAGGTGGACGAGCTGATAGGCTTTCGCGAGGCATTGCTCTCTACCCGGGTACCGGTAGACCTGTCGGCCTATCACCCCATTGACATAGTAGGCACCGGTGGGGATGGGAAGAATACATTCAACATCTCAACCTGCGCATGCTTTATAGTGGCCGGTGCCGGATATAAGGTTGCCAAACACGGCAATTACGGAGCCACCTCGGTCAGCGGGGCAAGCAATGTCATGGAGCAGCACGGTGTCAAGTTCACCAACGAGCAGGATAAGCTGGAACGCTCTATGGAAGCATGTGGCATGGTGTATATGCACGCACCATTATTCAATCCGGCCATGAAATGTGTGGCCAGTGTCCGAAAGGCATTACAGGTGCGCACCGTGTTCAACCTGCTCGGCCCGCTGGTCAACCCCAGCAAACCGGACTACCAGCTCCTGGGTGTGGCCGACCTGGGGCAAATGCGTCTCTATACCAACGTGCTTCAGAGGTTGGGCGTGGGCTTTGCCGTTGTAAACAATCTCGACGGGTATGACGAAATCTCGCTGACCGACCACTTCAAGGTTATGACCAATCGCTACGAGACCATCTATAATCCGTCCGACCTCGGATTCACGCTAGCCGGCCAGAACGACCTGCTCGGAGGAGACACCCCCGAAGAAGCCGCAAGAATTTTTGATAATGTGCTGCAAAATAAGGCGACAAAGGCACAGACCGACTGTGTACTGATCAATGCCTCCTTTGCCATCCAGGCCATAGAGCCTCACCTGTCCATCGAAGACTGTGTGGCAGCAGCCCGCGAGGCACTGGAAAGCGGGAAGGCACTTGAGACCCTGAAAAAATTCATCGATACAAATAGCTGAGAGCCATGAAAGACATCTTAGAAGAAATCATTGCCTGCAAGCGGCAGGAAGTAGCCGCGCTGAAGGAAACCATCACAGCACAGGAGCTCCTCTCTCGCTGCAACCTCGACGCGCCAAACATCAGCATGAAAGCCTCCTTGGCAGCCTCGTCCACCGGCATCATTGCCGAATTTAAACGCCGTTCCCCCTCTAAGGGATGGATTAAGGAAGACGGAGATGCAAGCCTCGTCCCGTCAAGTTATGAACAAGCCGGCGCTTCCGCTCTCTCCATCCTGACGGACAGTCCGTTCTTCGGAGGCTCGACAGCCGACATCCTGACGGCACGCCCAATGGTAAGTCTGCCCATCCTTCGGAAGGACTTCATCATCGACGAGTATCAGCTTTTCGGGGCCAAGGCTATCGGGGCCAACGCCGTCCTGCTCATTGCCGCCTGCCTCTCCACAGAGGAGGCAAACACACTGGCAGCCAAGGCACACGAACTGAAGCTCGAAGTGCTCCTCGAAATACACCAAGAAGACGAGTTGGACCACCTCAACCCTCACATCGACCTGGTGGGCGTGAACAACCGAAACCTTGGCACCTTCCACACGGATGTGGAGCAATCGTTCCGACTGGCCGAACGGCTTCCCAAAGAAATCGTAAAGGTATCAGAGAGCGGCATCTCCCACCCGGAGACCATACAGGCCCTGCGGCAAGCAGGGTTCAGAGGATTCCTTATCGGTGAGACCTTCATGAAGACTGCCAATCCCGGACTGACACTCAAAAAATGGATAAACCGGTTGACATGAAAATCAAAGTTTGCGGCATGCGCGATGCCGACAACATCCGAGCCGTCGAGTCTTTGGGGATTGACCTCATGGGGTTCATCTTCTACCCCCAATCGCCCCGATACGTCAGCACCGTCCCCGACTACCTACCCACACACTGCCATCGGGTTGGAGTCTTCGTTGACACATCCCTGCCCGACATCCTGGCACGGGTGGAGACCTTCGCCCTGGATGCCGTGCAGCTGCATGGAAGGGAAAAGCGCGAGCTATGCCTGGCCTTGCAGGCCGAAGGGCTGAAGGTGGTCAAGGCTCTCCCCATCGCAACCACCGAAGACCTGAACGCAAGCATTCCGTACGAAGGTGCAGCCGACTGCTTCCTGTTCGATACCGCCTGTGCCGGCCACGGAGGCTCCGGCAGACGCTTCGACTGGAACATCCTGAAGGGCTACACCGGCTCTACACCGTTCCTGCTCAGCGGAGGCATCAGCCCCGCAAGCCTGGACGACCTACTGCACCTTCACCACCCCATGTGGGCGGGCATAGACCTTAACAGCGGCTTCGAGACCTCACCGGGCACCAAAGACGTAACCTCACTGAAAACATTCATCCATAACCTCAAAAACAAACCATTATGAACAGAATAAACCAACTCTTCAGCCAAAAGAAAGCAAACATACTCTCCATCTACTTCTGCGCCGGACACCCCTCCTTCGACAACACTGTGCCCACCATTCAAGCCCTGGAAGCCCACGGCATAGACATGATAGAAATCGGAATCCCCTTCAGCGACCCAATGGCCGACGGTCCCGTCATCCAGCAGGCAGCCACACAAGCCCTGCGTGGAGGCATGACGCTTCGCAAACTCTTCGCACAGCTGGAGGGAATACGTGAAAAGGCAAGCCTTCCGCTCATCCTCATGGGTTACCTGAACCCCATCATGCAGTTCGGCTTCGAAGCCTTCTGCCAGCGATGCCGGGAAACCGGTATTGACGGTGTCATCATACCGGACCTTCCCTTCAAGGATTATCTGGCAGACTACAAACCCATTGCCGACAAATACGATCTCAAGGTCATCATGCTCATCACCCCCGAGACCTCCGAGACGCGCATCCGAGACATTGACGCACACACCGACGGCTTCATCTACATGGTTTCAAGCGCAGCCATCACCGGGGCACAGAGCGACTTCAACGCCGAGAAACAAGCCTACTTCAAGCGCATCAATGCCATGAACCTACACCACCCCCGCATGATAGGCTTCGGCATCTCCAACAAACAGACCCTCGAGACAGCAGCACCCCATGCGGCCGGCGTCATCATCGGGAGCAAATTCGTCAGCCTGCTGGAAGAGTACAAGGGCGATGCCAAGCGAGCGGCCGAGGAGTTGCTGAAAGCACTGAAGAATTAGGAAAACAAGAAAAACGCAAGTATACTGGTATACATTAAACTTGCGCTTTTTTGTTTTCCATTCCCCCACCCCTCTACGGTGAGCGGGAAAGGAAACGGGTTGTATCATCGATATACGATGACACAACCCTGCAAATCTGTAAAAAAGACTTTTTTCTCGAAGCGGACATGAAGTAAACCTAAATGATTCACCAATCAGTACCATGAGTCTTCGCCAGTATAGTAATCACTTATCCTAATTCTTGAAACCAAAATTCTAATGTCAACTCAATTTTGTTCCTTTTTATGTTCGCTTCACTGATAAGACTGCGTTTCGGGCAAAAGGTTTAATCGAGTCTGCAAAATTTTTTTTCTTTTTTTTCGGGGTGATTGTGGACACCGGTTCTGAACTTTGTGTACCTTTGTGCGCTTTTTCAGAGAATTATCAAGACAAAAGTCATGAAATATCTGTTTCAACTATTGATTATTTTTTCGTTTTCACTGGTTGGCGAGATACTCAGGTTGTTGATTCCCATTCCCATCCCGGCCAGCATATACGGCATTATTCTCCTTTTTACTGCACTCGAACTGAAGTGGCTCAAGGTGAGCCACATACGCGAGACAAGCAACTTTCTCATCGCCACCATGCCGATCATGTTCCTTCCGGCTGCAGTAGGCGTCCTCACAGCTTGGGACTATGTACGTGTTCACCTGTGGCAATATTGTCTTGTCATGTTTCTCAGCACCTTTGTGGTCATGGCCACAGCGGGCATCGTGACGCAATGGATCATCAGGAGACAAGACCACAATCATCGATAAAATATATGCAATGACATCATGACAGAAATCCTACAAAACTCCGCCTTCCTAGGCGTCTTCATCAGCATTGGCTCTTACGCCATCGGTGTCTGGCTGAGGAAGAAGACCGGTTCTTCCCTGGCCAATCCCTTGCTCGTCTCCATCATTCTGGTCGTACTCTTCCTGCTGCTCACCGGTATGTCATACGATTCCTACCGCCAAAGTACCGGCATCATCTCCGACCTGCTCACCCCCTCGACCATCTGTCTGGCTGTTCCGCTCTATCAGCAACTCGAACAGTTGAAGCACAACTACAAGGCAGTCATCAGCGGCATTGTTGCAGGCTCACTGGCCTCCATGGTCTGTGTGCTGCTCATGGCCATCGCCTTAGGATTCACCCACCAGGAGTACGTAACCTTCCTGCCCAAGTCCATCACGACTGCCATCGGCTACGGTGTGTCCGAAGAACTGGGAGGAATTGTCCCCATCACCGTTATCTGCATCATCATCACCGGTGTTATCGGCAACGTGCTGGCGGAACAGTTCCTTAAACTTATCCGTGTGCATGAACCCATAGCCCGCGGTATCGCCATAGGCACATCATCCCATGCTATCGGAACGGTGAAAGCCATGGAGATGGGCGAGATAGAAGGAGCCATGAGCGGACTGTCCATCGTGGTGGCGGGATTCATCACCGTATTAGGGGTTTCGGTCTTCGCTCTCTTCTGGTAACAGCCCATATTTATTTCATGATCACCGGGAACAAAACCATGAACATAGAACAGATAAGAGAACACTGTCTCCGGCTACCGGGTGTAACGGAAGACATGCCCTTTGGAGAGGATGTCGTTACCTTCCGCATCGAAGGAAAAATCTTCCTCTGCCTGTGGTTAGGAGCTGATAATCCGCGCTTTGCCATGAAGCTCGCGCCCGAGCGGGGCGAAGAACTCCGAGAAAAATACGATGCCGTCACACCGGCCTATCACTGGAACAAAAAACACTGGAGCGACTTTGCCTACGAACAGCTCGATGCCCGACTGCTCGCCTCATGGATGGAGGAGTCCTATCACCTGGTGCTACACGCCCTGCCCAAACGGCTCCGAGAGCGGTGGATTAACGACTGGCAGGGAGAAAGAGATGAAAGTGTCAGTGAGGATTTTTAGTCAAGATTTTCGATTCTCGCTATTTCTTCTCTGATGGCCGATGAGGTCGTCTTCTCCTGATAGCCTACAAACTCTGCCACAATCTTTCCTTCGGCATCTATGAGAAAGAACGAGGGGACAACTTCCTTATCCGTGTAACTGGAATACACGCCTTTCCCATTCAATAGATAAGGATGAGTCACGCCCTTTTTCTTGACCCAGTTCGTACAGGTAGCAGCCTTCATGTCCCACGCCTCCACACTGAGAATCTGGAGCCGGGGAAATTCCTCGGACAGCCGATGCAGGAATGTGGGCACAACCTGACAGACAGAACACGCCACTGACGTAAACTCTACAAGCACCATCTTCCCCCGGTATTGACTCAACCTATGCCGCGTTCCTTCTGTGTCCTGAAGTTCAAAATCCGGGGCGGAATCTCCCCGTCTCAGTTTTGGCTTCACTGTTTTCTTCTGGAGCCGATTGTAGAACGTAAAGTCAGCCGGCAAATAGGCACAGATATCAAAATCATCGAGGGAACAGGTGTCATATTTCACTTTTGACACCTGCACCATACAGCTGTTAGTGTCCAATATCCTGTAATACCTAACGGGCATATAGGTGCTCTTGTCAATATGAAGGATATAGACATGAGGTGGAGTAAAGAATATACCGGCCGCCGGAACTTCGGGGACATAAGGGCTCAATCTGCCCATCGCAAACTCTACTTGCTCATCCGTAAAGATGGAGACCTTAATGCGGTATTCCAGCTCCGTCTCCTGCATCTCCAACGTTATGGAGTCGGACGTAGAGAGCACGTACCGCCCTATGGTAGCGGCAACCTGAAAGAAAGGTCTTGCGACCACACGATATGCCGTAATGCCCCTGAACAGAGAATCCACTTCAAAGACCTTAGGCTCCTGGGTGCTTCTTATCCTTTTCTTCCCATCGTATGCAAAAAATCCCTGGTTATCGCCACCTGTGCACACATATCTGGCACCCACATAAGGCTCCTGCCCATCGACAACCTCCAGCACGTGTTGGGTCTGTGGAGTGCTGTCCGTTTCCTTTTCTCCCGGATTCCATGAAAGCATTTCCTCGTCATAGCTGAAACTGTGATACTTATCCATCTGCTCCAGCATCAAGCCTATCACTTTCAAAGGTTCTTCGGCCTTTCCTTCGGCAGCTATGGACGGCCGCACGGCCGTTCCGGATAAAACGATTTCACAATAAGACAACAATACAATCAGGCAGCAAATAGGCTTCATCATATCAGGCTACATTAAATTTGATATGTAAAGATGGAGAAACATCCCCAAACGTTTTCTGCTCATCAAGAGGAATTTAAGCATTATTATGTTCTCGATACAACTATTAAAAAGAAATCCCCTCGTGCCCAGTTTCTTTACGCCTTGTCTATCGGCCACCAAGCACGAAGGGATTCCCCCCATAACGGGTCGCGCGCTAAATCACCACTTGATACGCCACTTAGCACCGGCCGTGAACCAACATCCCGGCTGCGGCACATTGCCGTAATCACAGTAGGTCTTGTTGAGGATATTATTAGCCTCTACATAAAGACTGTAT
This sequence comes from Bacteroidales bacterium, assembly GCA_029227175.1. Classification (GTDB taxonomy): domain Bacteria; phylum Bacteroidota; class Bacteroidia; order Bacteroidales; family Bacteroidaceae; genus Bacteroides. Next base: position 13,165 of record JAQXZK010000158.1, read on the forward strand.
CGCGAAGCATCGAACGACAGACGGGCATCGAGCAAGGAATATGGTTCGTAAGAGATGGTCTTGCCGTCCACCGTTGTATAATTGCCCACACGGTCATGGTAGCGGTAACTGACACCAAGCGAGAGCCTGTCGATAATGCGCAGATTGAGTTGCGCCACCACCTTGTGACGCAAGTATTCCAACGCATACATGGACGTCAGCCCAGGCTCCAAATCCTTATCCTGGGTGATGTAATTATAGGCCAGGCTGAGGTTGCGCAAGACACGTTGCCGAGGAAGGAGTACCTCGAAGTCGAAATTCGTGCTGACCTCCACACCAAGAGTGTTAACCTTGGTATGATTGACCGACTCCCACACAGCGCTCTCACCCTGTGTAGTATCCATGATCCAGTCTATCATGTTGCTACCATGATGATGATAGACACTGACCGTTGAGCGGAATCCAGAGGTGAGGTATTTCAATCCGCCCTCAAAGGCACTCATCTCCTCCGGTTTGAGATACTTGTCGGCTTTATATCCGCCTACCGAATAGTATAATTCGGTAAAGGAAGGCATGCGCAATGAGGTATTGAAAGAGCCATAGAGCTTGAGGTTACGGGCAAACTGCCAACTGAAGTCGGCTCCGGGATAGAATCTGAAATTCATCTCGTTCCAAGTATTCTTGACGGCAATCACACCGGCCGATAGCGTGAAACGAGGCAGCACCAGATTGTGCTCTACATGGAAAGAGACATTGGTGCGATTCAGTCCGAGTGTATACTCTCGGTCTGTTCCCGCTATAGGACGCGGGCGCCCGAGGGGTTCGCCTAAGTTACCACTGACAAGGTCTTCGTTACGTACCTCTGCGCCAAAGGCCGTCTTGCCCGCAACTGTCTCAAAATAATTGTTCAAATTAAAGCCCAGGACATCTGTGCGATTATAATTGAATTTGACCGGAGTCTCCTGACCCCGAATGAGCTCGAAGCGGTCATGATTGCGGTTCCAATAGACCGAGGGCTGAACATGCAGCCACCCTTTTGTCTCGGCCTGAACCGCTGTATAGAACTTGAGCGTATGTTCAAACTGGTCATCGAACTTGGCACTGTAAAAGGTGTTTGAACCAAAATTCTTGTTGCTGACACCGGCATGCCATGTCAGGTCTACGTCATCGCTCGTGTACTTTCCCTGGTAAAACGCCTTCACCGTCTTGTAGTCACTGTTCAGGCGTCCTTCCTTGTTGCGACTATAGCCATCGCTACGTGTGTAATTGGCCGATACATGGTTGTTGAAACGAGCCGAATGAAGGTTAACACGCCCTCCGCCCGACACATAGCCATACGAGCCTCCTTCAAGATGCACGTCAGCGTTGTTCTCCGTATCGTTCTTGGTAACAATATTGATTGCACCTACCAAAGAAGAAGTGCCATAAACGCGACCGGCCGGTCCTTCGAGCACCTCAATACGCTCAATGTCTGAAATATCAACAGGGAAATCGGCAGAATTGTGACCGGTCTGCGGGTCACCAATATTTATGCCGTTAAGAAGAATGGTGATTTGTTCGCTCGTGCCACCACGCACGCTGATGTCTGTTTGCGCCCCGATGGGCCCTCGTTGGCGGACATCTACGCCAACGGCATACTTCAAGAGGTCTGATACACTTTGCACAGGGGCAGAGGCAATGGCATCTCTGTCCAGTACAGTAATCATTCGGGCAGACTGCCCCAAAGTCAGCGGAGCACGACTTCCGCGCACATCGACTTCCTCCAACTCGTATAGTGTCTCCTGCTCATGCGTGCGGGTTGTAACCGTCTGTGCCTGCGCCTTACCTGCTGAAGCAAAAGTCAGCGAAGCAATAGCCAGGACACCGATGTTGACCTGCACCTTTAATGAGCGGAACACTGCATACGGGCGATTCTGGAAATGTCTGAAACGCATTTCGCGATGGCCGACATAATGAATGTTTCCTTTCATTTGTTTGGACTGTTTAAATAAAAAAAATTGATTGATAGTTAGCGCTAACGAGTGGCAAAGATAGTGCAAACCGAGTGCAGAATAAAATAAGCTTGCTTATTTTTTATGCCGAGGTGCAGCCTAGCTTATCAAAAGATAGTGCAAGCCGAGAGCAGAAGAAAATAAACTTGCATGAAAAAGAAAAACAAATTGTCTTGGAGTCTCTCTCTGTCGTCAAACCCAAATCGGTCATTAAGATTTCAATCCCGTTTTACCTATATCTGTGTCTGTTTGCGACCACATCATCGAAGACATAGCAGGCTCTGTCGAGATGAAGGGTTATATTCCTCGTGTACGCCCTCATATATGCCCAAGGGGAAAATCAATGTCGGTTACAGGTTACGGTTACGCTTAGGGAGGATACTTCTTGCTGTCTGCACACGGCAGGAAGTGCCTCCCAAGTCCCTCCCAAGTAAGTCCCTAGCTATTGATGCACGTACTCTGCTTAATGTTTCCAATGTCATCTGAAGATATGAAGCAATCATTGTCAAAGGTGCTCTTCTAGTTATTTCAGGAAAATGTTGCTGTAATCTAGCGTATCTGTCATTTGCTGATTCGAAACGTAAAATATCAGCCTTTAATTGTGATAACATTAAGGAATTTTCAAAAAATCTCCGATATAGATAAGCTATATCACCATTAGCATCAGAAAGTTCTTCCATTATATCATGCGGAATTTCCCATAAAACACTGTTTTCTACAGCATCCATCATAAGATGTGTTGGCTCTCGGTTAAAATAGCTGTCAATACACCAGACAACATCTTTTTCACATGCTAAATGTTCTATCACATCCTTATCATGCTTTAGGTAGTGCTGTCTAATAAATCCCTTTTCTATATAAAATAGGCAATTACAGATATCACCTTCATTTAGAATTATATCACCTTTTTGATATTTCTTAGGCTGAATAATATCTGCAAAAAGGCGAATATTCTCCAACTTAAGCCTTCTCCAACTTAAGTTTGCGATTAGGGCATGTTTCAGCTATAATCTGTTTTGCAATGTCAAATTGAATACTCATAGGCTAAAGTTATTTATATCCAACATTTTGTTTCAATTTTGGGTTCAAGTCTATACTTTTTTGTGGAATAGGAAAAACT
>JAQXZK010000159.1 GCA_029227175.1 Bacteroidales bacterium
TATGCCGTGTACTATCGAGGATGTCGTGAATCTCGTTGGCATAAAGGTAGTAAGAAACACTGGCACTCAGTTGCACTGTAAATGTCCATTTTGCGATGACAAAAAAGCGCACCTGAATGTGAAAATCAGCAAGAATGTCTTTCGCTGCAATCGCTGCGGCCGTGGTGGCGGAGTCCTTCACCTGTATGCGCTGATGTACGATGTCAGCATGAATACTGCCTACGACGAGTTGTGCCGTATTTTCAATTATGGTGAGGAAACCTCTCGTGAAGTGCGGCTGAAGCAGACTCCGGTGGTTGTAAAACCTGAGTTACCCCTTGCCTCGACGGAGGTGAGAGATAACACCTACAGCAATCTGCTTTCCTTACTTTCCCTGGGCGCTGCCCATCGAGAGTCCCTGCTTCTGCGGGGGCTCTCGAGTGAGGACATCAATCGGCTCGGCTATAAGACCACGCCGGCAGTCAGAGCACCCAAGATTGTTACGCAGTTGTTGGAGCGTGGTTGTGAGCTGCAGGGAGTGCCAGGCTTTTACTGTGATAGTGACTCCGGACGCTGGAAGTTGGATATTCGTGGTTCTGGCATTATGCTTCCCGACAGGAACAGTCAGGGGCAGATTGAGGCTATTCAGATCCGGCTCGACAAGGTACACAAGTCCAAATTCAACAACCTGACCAGTGTGGATCGATACTACGGCACATCAGCTACGTGTTGTCCACACTTCGTTGGAGTTACTGAGGATACGGACACTGTGTTCCTCACGGAAGGCGTCATGAAGTCAGATATTGCATACTGCCTTTCCCGTGACTTGGGCTGTCCAAGAGCCTTTGTCGGTCTTACTGGCGTCGGGAATACCAACCAGTATCTAAGGGCCCTCCAGGAGCTCCAGGAGCTCGGAATTTGGAAGATCAAGGTTGCCTTTGACATGGATGCCATCGTCAATGAAAACGTCAGAGCGGCCAGAAATCGCGTTCTGGAGACAGGGTGCGATGCAGGCTTCGATATGACTCCGTTGGCGTGGGATCCACAGCACAAGGGTATCGATGATCTACTCTTTGCAGCAAAGAAGAATCGAATGAAATAATAATGGAGGAACAATATGGCTATTGATTTCTACTTCTCAGATCTGACGCCCGAAGCGCAGCAGCGCTATTTGAAGGCTCAGGGACTGTCGTGTGCCAAAGATGGTAACTATGACATGGATATCCTGCCGATCTTCACTCTCGAAACCGATGAGGAGGATAATTGCGATGGATGAAGTCAAGCATGAACGCTTTGTGCGTGTGGTTGAAAAGCGAATGGATGTTCTCATCAATGACTTCTATAAGCTTGGAAACTGTGCTTCTCTGGTTTCTTACGACTATACCCAGTCTGAGGTAGATCAGATCATCAAGGAGATCGAGCACCAGACGGATATCCTCAAGGAACGTTTCGCCGGCAAGAGATCTTTTTCTCTGTGTCCTGTAATTGAAGAATAACTGTATGAGGTGGGGCTATTGCTTCCACCTCGTTCTTTTGGAGGTAATCAATATGACAAGCATTCCGAATAGACTCTCCTTGGAGTTTGGCTCCCAGGCAGTCCGTAAGCAGCTGATCGCGTTATACGCAGACAGTGAAACTATGTTTACCGGCACCAACGAGCATGGTGAAACAGTTTATCTGTCCATTGCAGCGAGCGGCATTGTGCTGAAGACCGAACAGGAAAACGGCTGGGTTCGGGTGAATTACTATGATGCTGATGGCGCAGCCACCGGCGAAGGCTTTGATGGGAAATGGAGGGATACTCATGGGTAAACTAAGCCCGTCTACACTGCAACGCCTTCTGGATGAGCTGGATTCCTATGAGCTCAGTAAGACCAAAAAGGATGCCATCCGCACCCTGGTTGAAGCTGAGCTTTATCGTCGGACGGAGGAAAACAGCTTTCGCGAGTTCCACAATTGGATCCGCAGAGGCGATCAAATCCTACGTGATATGGAGCAGAGGCTCTTTCAGATCCAGAAACTAGAAGGCCCTGAGGGTAGCCTAATTGACAGGTTGTCAGTTTTGAAGCTGATTGATTGCTTCGATTTCAGCAAGCCTGAATCAGACGCAGAAAAAGCAATCCACTGGGTCCTATCCGGAGTTCGACGTGAAATAGAAAAGCTTCCCACAACACAGAAATAATACATTACGGCGTTCAGTGAGCAATCACTGGACGCCTTTGCTTATTCCTAGCTTAATGCAAGTAAGTGCTGAACGTTGGCGTTGATTTGATCACGCGAACGTGATAGAATTGTTGCAAAGGAGGGCGAATTATGTCGGTTTGTTATAAAAAGTTGTTTCATTTGTTGATTGATGAAGGGATCTCGAATAGCGACCTTCTTGAACGAGCTCAAATCAGTGCGAATATCATTACTCGCATGAAAAGAAATCGGTATATTTCTCTTGAAAGCATCGAAAAGATTTGTTGCGCACTGGATTGTTGTGTTGACGACATACTCGAGTTCAATGATGATGCCAAAGACGCGAAATAAACAAACCCTATTTCAGGAGGAAACATGGCAGACAGATCTGCCAAAAACAAATAATACACAAGAGAGTGAGGAAACAAAGATGAAAAGAGCATTCGTGCTACTACTCACATTCACGATGCTAATACTGACCGGCTGCTCTGCTGTAGATGCTAAGTTAGAACAGATCATTCTGGAGAAGTCCGGAATTCTTGAGCATGAAGATTATCTTCAGTATAAACAGTACCAAGAAGCAGGCAGTCTTAATGAGAATGGGCAATATCAGGCTACTGGCTCAAATGATAGTGATACTAATCTTCAAGACGAGCCTTCCGGAACTATTCATGTGACGTTTGCCGATAATCGGTACTTAAAGATTTGTTACTACACCGAGGCTGCAATGACTACACCGCTTGATGTAGATGCCTGTTATCTGAATCCCGGTGATTTCCTTTACGCAAAAGTCATTGAGTGTATCAATCCTAATTCCAATTTGTATCGCCTAGCCGAATACCGCATTGTTGAATACGATGCGGAAGGCAATATCAAAAAAGAGTATCAGCAGGAAGTAAAAGATGGGACTCTGGAGTTTGAGATTCCGAACAACTTTTCGGGTTCGGAACTTTCTGTCATGCCTGTCGGCGAATACCCCGATCGAAACCTCTCCATGAGCGTTTACTATGTTGATGATAACGGTAATGAGTGTTCGCTTGGCAATGCTGGCACTTGGTCCATAAACAACGAAAGTATCGAAGGGAATTCTGCACAGATTAGTCCTATCGAATCCTACGTTTTGAAGTTTGACTATGACACCAAAAACTATTTCTACGTGGGCTGTGAACCCGGCTGTTTCACGAAAGATCCGACAACTGCAGGATTTGTGGAGTTCTGGGAAGCAGAGCCAACAGATGCTGATATGAGCTATCGTGTAGAGCTACATAAGTTCTTGGAACTATCACTTAAATTCAGCGATGAAGCCAGGGTCAGCATCAACAAAGGCGAAACCGAAACTGTAAAGAAGAATAAAGTTTGGAATCCGGGAAAGCTGCAATATGGTGATAGCATTACCGTCGAAACCGCTGGCGAATGTACCATTGTTGGCGGAGATTATCGTCATATTAGTGCGACCAAAGATCCCATTACAGGTGGTTACAGATATACATTGAAAGTCGTGCAAAATGCCACAAGCAACACTGCCGATGTTCTGACTTTGACTGTTGATGTAAACCGTATCTTTAAGGTAACTTTAGGGAGCAACTGTAATTATGGTACCTGCGTGTATAAACTTGATGGTAATGTAGTTTCTGGTGAAGTTCAGGTACAGGAAGGCCAAAAACTAACATTGACCTATAAAATCACAAAAGACAATTATTCTTTCGCTGAAAAATCCGGCGGAATTGGTGGATTCTTCCACGATTTATTCAAAGCATCTGAAAGAACCATTACCATACCGATTACCGCAGATCTTGACGAAACAACAATTGACCCTGACGACTGGTTTGACATTGTTGAGAGAGGAGAGTGATTAGATGGATAAGCTGAAAAAAATGAAGCAAACGACATTGCTCGTTCTTCTAGTCGCTGCGCTCTTGATGGCAACTGTATTTACTGGTTACATACATCACAGAGCCGCAGCGCTTGGAAACGCAATAGGTCAAACTAACGGCAAAATTGTCGGCACTGCTATTGGCTCCGCAAAGGGTGTTACCGTAGGAACACAGGAGGGAAAGGAAGCTGGCGAACAGGCAGGCCTTTCTGCAGAAGATACCACTGTGGACATTAAAGGCAGCATGGAAGCCTTGGGAAAACTCGAAGTTCTTGTCGCCGGTGTTAGTTTGAAAAATATCAACAAAATCGGAGACAGTTATACTGGTTTGTACCTTATCAACGGCAATGCGGTATTCTCCGTTGATTTGGCAGAAGCAGAAATCAGTTTTAGCCAAGATGGAAAAGATGTTTACATCACAATACCGGAACCTGATCTTGAAGTATATCTCGATCAGAACAGCACAAAGAAATTAGCCGAATCTCAAAACTTTTCGTTCACGGTCACTGCAGAAGATGGTCTGGTTGCTTATTTGAATACTATGACTCAAACTGTAGAGAAAGTAAAAGAAACAATGGTCAACTACGACTCCTTGTTCGCTGATTCCAAAGAATCTGCAAAGAAACAAGTTCAGCAGTTGGCTACAACAATCTGTGGCGATAATTATATCGCACACGTTCAGTTTAAGTAAGGAGATGCTGAGATGAAAACCTTAAAAGAACGATTTTTCATGGAAGCACCTCAAGATGCGCAGCAGACAAAAGCGCCCCGTGTAAATGCGAAGAAAGCCTCCTCCGGATTGACTCGCAAGCAGTTTACACTTGGGTCTCTTGCTATATCTGCCGTATTGCTGTGCTTGTGTGTATATTGGATTATGGACACTTTTGCGGTTGGAACTGGTGCAGCGATGCATTCGTTTGGTGCAGCCAAAGATGAAGCAGCTGATGAAGCATATCAATTCTTCTACGATATGAGTTATTCTGCCGCTGAGGAAGCGCATCATGTAAGTAATAATGTGTCAATCACAATCGGTGATCTAAAAGAGGAACAGAAACTAGAAGTTCTTAAAGTTAGTGACGTTGCGTATGAGACCCCTGAACCTACGGATCAAGGCTGGTTTGATTCACTGATTACAAGTATTACTGGTATCTTTGATGCAGATGTTGTTTCATGGCTTGAAGTCCCCGGCAACGGTGTCTTTACTGTGAACTTGCAGGCCGGTGAATTTATTATCGACGAAGAACGTCAGTATGTGCTTATTCGGGTGCCGAATCCAGAATTGACTGAGTTCACGATTGACTACAAAAACGTTGAATTGCTGTTATTTGAGGCAGGCGGCGCATTTAAGAACTCAGCAAAGTATGGTGCTGATAAGGCAATGGAACAATTGCAAAGTGCAGAACTTACTATGAGACAGAATGTGAACAACGATCAGGAGTTTTATAAACGAGCAAGGGAATCAACCGAGAAAATGCTTGTGAACCTTGTTAGGCAACTCAACCCCCAGCTTCCGGAGCTAGTTGTTGATGTGGAATTCATAAACTAATATGTACTTTTGCAGTTGCAATGATTTAAGGGTCCCTATCCGTTGATAGGGACCCTTTCCATTTGGGTTGACATGATAAGAGAGTGGAGTGCCTACACTTCCAAATCTTCATTTTTCCGTTTTGTCAAGATATAGCCGATGGTGAACAGGCTAAAAGCAATAGGTACCACATTGATCGCCAGACTAATAGATTTTGAGATCTTCATTTTTGCCCTCCTTTTCAATCAACTGGATGCTCCCAGCAAACCGATAGCAGCCAGAATCAACGCAAGGGGCAGCAACAGTACCAGACCGCTGGCAAACAAGACGCAGACAATCAGTGCAGGGAGTGCAAGGATGAACAAGAAAAAGGCAACAACCTTTGCCAGTCCCCATGCGATTTTGAACGCAAGTCCCAAAAACTTTACCATCAAAAATACGAATGCAATAACAACCAGAATCTCAAACATGTTTTCTCCTCCTCACATCGCATAAGTAGAAACCACA
>JAQXZK010000160.1 GCA_029227175.1 Bacteroidales bacterium
TTTGAGGATTTGGGACTGAGAAATGCCCGATTAGGATTTCGGCAAGTAGAACCAACGCATATGATGGAGAATATGCTCTACAACGAGCTTCGTGCTATTGGAATGAAGGTGGATGTAGGACAGGTGTTTACCGAAGTGAAATCCGAGAATGGATCCCGTCAGCGCAAGACGCTGGAAATCGATTTCGTCTGCAACCGTGGCTATGAGCGAGTGTACATCCAATCGGCCTATGCGATGGAAACAGAAGAAAAACGAGATCAAGAACTGACCTCACTACGTAAACTTCGCGACGGATTTCGCAGAATCGTAATTGTAAATGGGCTACAACCTACCTACATGAATGAAGAAGGCATGTATATTATAAATCTTATGGATTTTTTGCGCGACCCGGAGAAATACATGGAGGAGAGAGTATAAACACCACAACATTCTTAAACTAGTAATATTTTGTTATGTCTGAGTTTATCAAAGCCATCGGCATATTTTATAAGAATGAATTAAATGCCATCAATACGTATTTAGTCAACCAGCCCACCAAGGCCATGCCAAATCTAAACTCACTGATTGCGGCATTACCTTTGCTAGTTTTAGTGGCGTAATATAGGATTGAAGCAAACGATAAGATACATGGTGGTATATAAAACATCGAATAATATGACATTGGAAAAACTCTATAACCAATGGCTATCCATTCAGCCACTGTCTGAAGCTGATCAGAACAAACTCAGTATGAGGTTTACTGTTGAGTATAACTACAAATGCGTAATAGCCGCCGAACCATCATTGATGTATAATCGTATTGCAAACGGTACAAGCTATCCTTGCTTAGAAAATGAAACCTCAAAACTATAATTGTTATGTTAGGTTCAACAAAGAGACATCCCATAAGAAAAATCATAATTCTACGTTGACATACTTAATAAAAGCGACAAACTTATGACAGACAATTATATGGTAAGACGGGCAATCCCCGACTTGCTCGACAAGAAATACTACATACCTGAATACCAACGAGGCTACCGATGGGAGCAAACGCAGGTACTGGATCTTTTGCAGGACTTGTATGCTTTCTTCATTGGTGACACTAAAGGACAATTTTATTGTCTTCAACCAATTGTGGTGAAGAAAAAACAGATGAACGACGAATTGTGGTATGAGGTGATAGATGGACAACAACGCTTGACAACTATTCGTATTATCATGCAGATATACGACCAGTTGAACAGCAACATGTTTACCACCGTATCACATAAGTACACCATCATGTATGCCACACGTCCTGATATGGTGGATATTTTTGAGTCAATCAAAATTGTTCCTCCTACAGCATCATCACCTGCCACCATTGATGAAATTCCCAGCAAATGGAGTCACATGATAGATTCTATATATATCTATCATGCTGCAAAGACCGTTCTCAAATGGTTTATGGAAGATTTGTCAAGAGTAGGCGTTTTCTCCCAATATTTCTACCAGACTGCTGATAGCGGAACAAAGTCCGTACAGGTCGTATGGTATGAAACAAATGAAGAAAAGGAGCCACACGATATATTCAACAGGATGAATTCGCTGAAAGTGGAACTGTCGTGTTCTGAGCTTATACGCTCATTGTTCCTCAGTAAGACCACCAAATTTGATTTGGGATCGCTGGATGGCTTCTCTGATTCTCTTAGAGAAGAAATTCAAAAAGAACGCTTTACAAACAAGCAGACAAGCATCAACGAGAAATGGGATGAACTGGAGCAACAGATGAAAGACAAAGATTTTCAGTCTTTTCTCACCAAACGGTCGGATACCGGGCGAAATTCCATTGGTCTCCTTTTTGATTTGATTAGTGGAAAATATGCTTCCGACAAAGCTGCCAAGTGCGAATTCCTGCAATTGCGCAAGGACGACGAACTGTATACTTATCTTTATTTCAAGAAACTGATTGACAAGGACAATGATGCTTGGAATACATGGGAGCGCGTGCTTAGTGTTTTTGACAAGCTGCAATACTGGTATCATGATAGGGACTTGTATCACAGAATAGGTTTTCTTAATGCCATTGCATCGCCTGGGACGGAAGACGATGTGATTTGCAGCCTTTTGAAATCAAAAATAAAGCGGAGCGTTCTGAAGGAACAGCATATGGTAACCCTTATCAAGGATGCCATGACGCTTCCTAAAGACAAAGGAACCAATATGCCTATCGTGAGCTTGGAACAATTGCGCTATGACGTAAGTACGCATTATAAGTACATCAAAAAACTTTTGCTTCTTTATAATGTGGAAACCACAAGACTGCAGAAGGAAGGTAACTTCTTCTCGTTCGACAGGTTTAGATATAACTACAAAATGGTCAACGGAAAAGAAGAAAGAACCGACAAGACCTGGACTTTGGAGCATATCCATGCACAGAACTCGGATTGTCTCCCGGAAAAGAAAAAGGATTCGTGGTACGAATGGATTGTCTGCAACAAGGAGGCTCTGAAAAAGATGTCTTTAGGCAGTCCCGAGCTTACACAAGAGCAAAAGAATATCATTGAGGCATTGGAACGTGACGAGCCTATATGCCGTTCAAAAACATATGGATATGACAAGATTAAAGCCTTGTTTGACGATGTTGCCAGATTTTATGATTTGCTGGATGCTAAAGCCGACAAAGCGGTTGCCGTACACCAGTTGTCAAATATGACATTGTTGGATTTAGGGCAAAATGCAATGGTAGGTAAATCACCGTTCGAAGTAAAGCGTCAGTTGATATGCAATGAAATATCCTCAAATAAGTATTATCCAATTTGCACCCAGAAGGTATTTTTGAAAATGTATGACCAAGAGGAACTTCAGATACATTCTTGGGGGCAACGGGACAGAATTCTGTATTATGAGGATATTAAGAAAAAACTGGCTCCATATATAGTTGCCACGGCATTGTAATTCAAACTTGATAATCATGGATAATCAAATAGGATATAAAACTACATTTTGGGAACTGGTTAGCAAACAGCCCATCAGCATACCGACCCTGCAACGTGACTACATCTATGGGGCAGGAACAGAGAAAACGGAAACGGTTCTTTCCAATATGTTATCAACATTCAAGACGGCCTTGGATAGTGTAACGCAAGATCCGAATGACAGGAAAGAGGAAACGCTGGATTTTGTCTATGGTAGTGATTCCATTGCGAAGGATTTCATGCCACTTGACGGTCAGCAACGCCTTACAACGCTTTTCTTGCTTCATTATTACGCAACACTTATCTCTCCTGACGCAACAGAGGAGGATTTTGCTACCTTGGCCCGTTTCAGTTATGCAACGAGAAACTGCACCGTGGCCTTTTGTAAACAGATCCTTTTTGCCAAGCACAAGGACTTGGCGAATGAAATCAGTATGAATGGAATAGGAGAAAAGGTCATAAGCGAATATTTGGAAAACTTGGATGAGTTTAGAGGGTCTTTCTACGCCGATCCATCTATCATGTCTATGCTGGTCGTTCTGGATAGAATTCATGCAACATTTGGCCATCAGACCGATTTATGGGACAAACTAACTTCATGCGATTGTCCCATCAATTTCTATATTCTTGATTTCGGTCGGTTTGACTTGTCTGATGATCTTTACAACAAGATGAACTCTCGGGGAAAGCCCCTGACTTCTTTTGAGATTGTCAAGGCGAAGATACACAAACTGATACGAAAGAATAACATCGATAAGGCGAATAAAATCGCCATCAAGTTTGATACTTCGTGGATGCAATTTATATGGGAAGCTCTTGATTACACGCCGGACTTGAAAGCCGTGGATCCTTCTTATATGAATATGCTACGCGCCATATTTGTTTGCTTTGATTATATCTCTGGGTATGACAAACCGAAATATAAGGATATAAGTGACGAGTGTTTGTCTCACCATCTGTCTAGTGCTATCAGAATAAGGTCGATGGAGATGGTTTGGGATACTTTGTCCGCTTGCCACCAGAATATCCCTGATGAGCTTAAAGCCGATTTCAACGAAAGTTTGTCTTCTGCCATAAAGGGAGATATGCATGCAGGTGACTACATCCGTTTGTATTCTTATTTCCTCGGTCTGTACCTTAACCTTGACAAGGAGGAATTTGTTATACGCGAACGCCATCTGCGGAATCTTATCGCCAACAGTGCAGACCAGACTCGTGAAGAAAGATTGACGGATTTGTTGAACGACACTTCGCGTCTGATGCACGGGCAACTACTGAAGTTTAGTAAAGCGAAAGGGTTCAATTCACTTTCATGGAATGAGGAACAGCAAAAGGAAAGTTCAAGAGACATATGGAGGAGTTTGTATCAATATGAGGATGTCTCCGAAATCAATGGAACACTGCAGGCTTTCACCACAGGTTTGAATGACGATGGCAAATTGAACCTTAGTAAAAGTTCGTTTGTAGAGAGCCTGAAAAATCGTTTGGACAAAGCCAAACATTTCTTTGTGTCATCGGCAAATGATAAGTTGAGAGAAGAACAGAAACGGTCTGCCCTTCTCTCTTTAGGTGATTATTCCATGTGTCGCTTGAACCATGAGGGATATCGCTACTATGGCGTTATCAACGGTTCCTGGCAAAATTTTACCGGCTATCATAAATTCGGAAGCCGTAACCGTATCATGGAAGTCTTTGACTTGATAGACACGTCGGTTCCGGTAAGTGCAATGGTAGGTCGCACAAAGTCCGTGTGTCCTGAGAACTGGCGCTATTATGCCGTGAAATACGCTGGTGAAATTACGGTAGCCTACCGTTCTACGGATTATGGTTATCTCTATTTTCAAAGAGCTGAAGAACAAAATTCTTTTGACCCAAATGCATCTTCCCTGGATGTATGCATTCTACAAAGTGGATATTTCTCAGCTACAAATGTGGCTTGGAAGATGTTGAACCGATTGGTGGAATTGCTCTCACATGAAAAGTATTACATATATCTAGACAATCATGGAGGAAGTCCTATCATACTTTCACGTATCTCCAATGATGTGAGACTGGATATAGAAATCGACGGTTGGCATCTGTACGGCGTTTCTTCGGATGTTTTGCTAGATTTAGGTATCGCACATACTATTGTTGGTACACCATCTGATGAAGGTGACAATGATATAAATCAGCAAGCCAATACAGTCAACTGTCTATGCTACCACAATAACGGTTCGGACTATGTAGAAGAAGCTATTGCTCTGTTGGATAAGCTTTCTATTAAATATCCTGATATGTTGGTCGTCAAATAATTTTGCTCTATTCAACCGAGATTATCTTTGGATACGCAGATTAGCGCAAGCCAAACAAGAGAGAGAGATTTGGAAGGCTATTTTTAGTCCATCCAAACCTTTCTCTTTATTGCCTAATTGTCATTCAAGTCTGCAGACCTATAAACCCAAATCGGTCATTAGGATTTCTCTGTGTTGTACGGCAAAGAGAAGTTCTAATGACCGATTTGGGATAAAGTTAAGCAGTTCACCTCTCTCATTGCATATCAGGTGTAACTTGAAACCGAAACACCATCCCATGGTGCTTTTACCTCTTTCTGCATAATCACGGAACATCTTATTCCTTGTTATACGCTTGTTGTGGCATACATGGAAGCGCCCAGTGATAGTACAGCGGACGGCAAGAAACACATTTTGTTCGGTAAAAGATATGAATTTGCAAGAAGAAGGAATAAGACTAACTTTGTAGTCGTTAATAACGCGTATTTACACAAAATAAACGAATAAAAATGTGGTAATCCGTAGAGTTCTTGGTTTGAAATAAAAGAACAGAATGAAATCACTGCAAAAATAGTCGTATGATGCGACTATTTTTGCAGTAGTTCTTATATCATCGTAAATGCCACATAAACATTGCTTATTCCTCATGTCGTGCCTTGTTAGTAAAAACAATCTGCAGAAGGGAATGGACTTCTCAGGTTAATAATAAAATTAAGGTGGTAACTTACCACTTTATTTGGTGGAAAAAATATTATATGAGCCAAAAAAAGGAGGACTACTTAAAAGCACAAAAAAGAACAGAGTCCTGTAAATCGCAAGATTTACAGGACTCTGTTGCGGAGAGAGAGGGATTCGAACCCCCGGAGGTGTGACCCTCAACGGTTTTCAAGACCGCCGCTATCGACCACTCAGCCATCTCTCCATTGTCAAACACTTATTTTGTTTTGACGAGTGCAAAGGTAGTAACTTTTGTTGACATGTGCATATTTTTTAT
>JAQXZK010000161.1 GCA_029227175.1 Bacteroidales bacterium
GGTTATACCTGCACCAGCTTCGGATATCCCTATACGATGCTGGAAGCAAAAGATGACGGATGCGTCCTTCAGGTGATGATTCTTATGAAAAACGGAGAATATGAGATCTCGTTTAATGATGCAGATGTCCGGTCAATCATCGAAAGCATATCGACCTGCGAATGACTGTCGGCATTATTAATATGTCTTGCTGAATCGAAAAGGAAAATACTATGAGCAGTATATGACGCAGTATGCGGGATTTGCAACATAATGATTTTAGGGCAAGAACATCTCTTATGCCCCCGAATCGGAATTGTTTTGCAATCCTTTCGGATTCTGTACTCCTAAATTAAAAATCAGAGGGTCATCCGTAAATTGACGTTTTGCGTAGACTTCTCCTGCCGATGACCAAACATCAAAAAAGAACCCCGAACCGTTAAGTCCGGGGTTTTGCCGTATAAACAGGCAAGCTCAAAAGGCATTTGCGGTAAACGCCGTTTTGAGGAAGTTTTTTATTAACAAAATGCCGCAAAAGAAACGGCTTACTTCTGGGTTAAGGTATAAAGATAACCCAAAATATCGACAGGTATCTTGGGTCATCATCAGTTATCAGTCAACCGGTTTCATTGTGGGGACGAGATTTCCATAGTCACCATAACGTCCCATACCTTAATAAAACCCCTTAATAGCGTCACGTTGCTTCTTCCCGTAAAACTATAAGTCGCCATCACTTCTCATATCTAACTGGAGGATGGCGTACTTTTTGGTGTGTTGGTGTACTCATGTACTGTTCGTTTAACAGTATGAAGTATTGTAGCACAGACAAGCTCATTTTTCAATATATTCGACAAAATATCGGAATAAAAACGGAAAACGGGAGGCTCTCTTGTATTAAGAGTACCTCCCGATCCTTTATGAAGACGTTATCCCTTTTGCTTTGCGAAATAAGCTTCCAGATTGCCCAGCTCTTTTTCACGCAACTCCTTCGTCACATCAGCATAAATGTTCATGGTAGTCGAGATATCCTGATGCCCAAGGATATCTTGCATGAGCTTGATATTCGTACCGGCTTCGCACAACCTGGTTGTAAAGGTATGACGGAGGCTATGGCAGCTAAAGTTCGGCAAAAGCACTTCCGGACTCTCACTTTTCAGGAACTGCTCGTCATTACAATCGCGGATAATTCTTTTAATTGCCTTATTGAGCGAAGCCTGTCCATACACCTCCCCATTGCGGTTCAAAAAGACAAAGTCGGAATACCCATCTATAACAGAATGGCACTCAAGTCCTGCTTCTTGATGGTATTTCTTCTCCATCAGAAACGCTTCTTTCACAAACTCAAGCATCGGTATCTGTCTTACGCCAGCTTCGGTCTTGGGGCTGTTAATATTAAAGTAGCAACCTTTCTTGTAGCCTTCCGTCCTGTGGTCGTAATAAACAAGCGTGTGGTTCACATCAATGATCCCGTTTTCAAGATCAATATCCTGCCAGCGGAGTCCTGTTGCCTCTCCTACGCGCATTCCCGTTCCCACAAGTACAGCAAACACCGGATACCAGTGGCTGTACTTTGCTTTTCTCAGGAAGCTGAGAAGAAGCTCCTGTTCCTGTATCGTCAGGCCTCTCCTCTTCTCAGTTTTATATAAATGTGAACGCTTCAATTCATTCAGAGCGTTATTTGAGGGATTTACTCTAATATAGGAATCCTCTACTGCCATTTCAAACACCTGATGAAGAACTGTGTGAACGCTATCAATCGTTGAAGCCTTTAGTCCTCGAACATCCGCCAAGTTGTTATAAAAGCGTTTAACGTCTGATTTCTTAATCCGATTGACACGCTCCTTGCCGAAGGTCGGGGCAACAAAGGTCTCATACATGTATTTGTAATTTTCAAAGGTGTTGTTTTTGAGCCCCCGCTTCAGATCTTTCCAAAGCTTGTATACATCATTTATCGTGACATACATAGCTTCGTATTTGATCCCATCGGCTTTATCCAAGTCCAGTTCCTTTTCCCGTTCCCTGAGAACGGTTAGAGACTTTGAGTAGATTGTATGCCGCTCACCAGCCTGGTCAGTCCATCTATAATAGTAGGAGCCATTTGATCGTTGTCCCTCGCCTTTGCGAAGTACCTGCCGCCCCTTATCTGACAATCTTTTTTGTGCCATTGTAGTCCTCCTTTGTCTATCGCATTTTTATGAAGGTGTGATGATCATCCGTCCTTGATAGGATTTTACCAAGGACGGATTCTCAACTCCAATGTGCAAACGGCTTTATTCTCCTGCATTTGCACATTTGACAATCACAGAGAAAACATCTTGTCAATATATGCGTCAAACTGTTTTCGCTTTATAAGTCTTTTAGTCCCGATCCATAATACAAAGGGACAGTTGTCACCATTGCTGATTTCTTTGATCTTATCTCTTCCAATGCCGGAATAACTCGCTGCTTCCTCCACTGTGAGGTTGCTCTTTTCCCAGATAGGAACATAGAGCAGACTGTCTTTATTGTATTTCATGAGATCTCCTCCTCAGTGGCTCTGCCGTCTGTCATAAAGCAGGTAGTCATATCCGGGTTCATTGCACTTGATGCAGTGATCTTTCACCCTGGCGAATGGATCGAGCCGTTTTACAACGTAGTTTGTATTGTCCATATAATCTCTGACGCATTTTCCGCACAAGCATCGGATATCGCCTGAACGTTCCGGCTTATAAAACCACAAGCCGAATACTTTCTTGAGCCCGTTGTTTATATACTTCCAGGTTTGTTCATCATGCAGTGCTCCGACGTACTGCGTAAGGTCATCCTTATTCACCGCCCTAATCTGCTCCAACATAACCATCGAAGCCTGCTTGAGACCTGTGTCATCAGGAAGAATTATGTGGGACGGCATATACTGCTTTTTGATTACCGTAGTAATGGCGGCAACAATAATGGTTGGGGCGTTCTGATTAAAGTTGTCCGCTTGGACAACCAAAACAGGTCTTTTGCCACTCTGAATACTGCCTTTGTTATCGCCAAAATCGTAGAAGAAAATGTCTCCACGCTTGATATTCAATTCCTTATTCATTGTTCAAATCCTTTCATGTTTCGAGATGTAAAGCGGTCATTTTATCCGGATTCAAACAACCCCTTCACTAGTTAAGCCATTTGAGACCTTGTTTTTCAGGGTTCATGAAAGGAAAATTTTCAATTTCAATAAAGAATTTTTGATGGATTCAGCTATGGCCTGTATAGTCGCAGTTCTGCCCTCGCTCTCACGGATCTCTCTGTAGTTCATTCCTTGAAAGAAATACTTCTCAATGCGGCTTCGCTGAATATCCGTAAGACGAGAAAGCGCATCTTTAATCATCTGTTTTTTTATGAATGCTTCGGCAACATCCGGGCAAGCCAGTTCGTCGTGGTGATACTCAGTTTCAGCATCCAATGCGAACAGACTCTCATAATTCGCTTGATTGCGTTCATGCCTTCTGTCATGGTTAATTGATTGCTTTCTGATCTCGCTATACTCCGCCCCAAGAATGATATAAGGGCTCAAAGCCTGCATAATAACAGGATATTTGGCAAGAAGAATATCCTCGCACACATCGGGGATGATTCCATACTTTTCATCTCCGGTCCAACCGGGATATTCATCCTCCAATCTGAAATATTTGCAAACCTTCTTAAAACTGTCATAATTCTCCAACGAGCTGATTCTTATGTTATTCATTTTGTGATCTCCTTTGAATTTTTGAATTTGTGTTGAAAGTCAAAAATTCGGAGATCACGGGTATTCAGCTACATAGCAAAGCCATCGAGACAACATAAAAAGTCCTTTCCGCCTGCTGCGGTCCAAAGGACACAACTACGCTGGCGAAAAGGACTCCCGATACTGCCTGCCTGAAAAAGGGTGCAGAAATCTAAGGGTACCCATACTGCTTTTTCAAAAAAGTTTGAAATCAGCGTATTTGTATCCTTGGCCCTTGTACTTCAGGCTGCGAATATGTATTTGTTGTTTGTCGGTGAGAAAAAAGAAAAAGGCCACCGACAAGGTAGACCTATAGATAGAGCTATAGTGTCTTGCCTTGCCGGTGGCCTCTCACGTATGTCTGGAATAACTACCGGTTGGGTTCGGGCATTTCTGCCGCACGGTCAAGTGACCTGGAATC
>JAQXZK010000162.1 GCA_029227175.1 Bacteroidales bacterium
ATGCTCAATTGGCCGCTGCGCTTGGTAATGACTATCTCGTTGCACCGGATGTTGTGGTCTACCGTGACCTGTATGGAGACAGTGAGATCAATGCTGGTCAGTGCATAGTTGACGATAGTATCGGCAAGATGGCTGATATCCGAAAATCTAACGGCGGAAAGCCCATCCTTCATGCAAGCGTTTCTGCAAAGTATACCATGCGTAGCGACCGCGCGCAGAACAGCCGTACAGAGGCTTTGAATTTGATCCGTAACCGTAAAGGCCACTTGCCTCACATTGTTGTGGTAACCGCAGAACCCATGCCCAATCGCTTGTCCTCTCTTGCCCTTGGAACGGGCGATATTGACTGCGTATATCATTTTGCACTCTATGAATTGATTCGAGCAGTCAGAGAGGTTGGTTCGGAGGATGCTGCCGAAACGCTGGAAACACTTGTTCAGGGCAAGCGACTCAAAGACATATCGGATTTGCCGTTGGATCTGTCTGTATAATGGCTGATACAATTTCCTCCAGACGGAGAAGTGAAATAATGTCCCACATCAAAAGTAAAGACACCAGCATCGAGCTTTTGGTGCGGCGCAGGCTGTTCTCGATGGGATACCGCTACCGCGTGAATTATAAGGCGCTCCCCGGGAAACCTGACATTGTGTTCACAAAGAAAAAGGTTGCTATTTTTATTCACGGGTGCTATTGGCATGGACATGATTGTGGAAGCCGCTACGCACACTCCAGCCAGTCTAACAAGGCTTACTGGGGACCAAAAATTGAGCGGACAATACAGCGGGATCAAGAGCATATTCAGGCGCTTGAGGCTAACGGATGGACAGTCGTAGTGCTTTGGGAGTGCCAGATTAGGCAAATCTTTGATCAAACAGTAGAGTTTATTGTAAAAACACTGAGTGAATAGAAATGCTACGCCGAGAATCAGATAGATTCCAAAATTTTTGCTAAATGGAGCAGAATGCAGGAAAACTTTAGGGGGAGGAAAATGCAAAAAATGTACGACCTATCCTCAAAATTCAACACATTCTACAGTTCTAATGTTGTTCTATCGCAAACTGTTCAAGCTGAACTGTATGATAAGAAGGATCTGAATATTCAACGCCTTAAGGACTGATTAAATGAATATAACGAAGAAAACAGCACTTCGTATTCATTGGTAGAAACTTGTGTTCAGGGAAGTGTAGCAATGTCTACAGTCGTTCAAAATGAAGACAGTGACTATGACATAGATGTTGCTGTTGTTTTTAGCAAAGCCGCTCTTGGTAATAAGGGTGCTCAAGCTACCAGAAACATGGTGGCAAATGCTCTTCGGAGAAAAACGAAGCAATTTAATGCAGAGCCAGAAGTTAAAACCAGCTGCGTTCGGATAAAATACGCGGACGGTTATCACATCGATTTTGCTGTTTATAGGCGGTATTATGATGCCGAGAATAATTGTTGGATTTATGAACATGCAGGGGCTGATTGGACAGAACGCGAACTTAAGGGCCTAACCGAATGGTTTAAAACACAGAACGAAGCTTCCAGCGGAAAACTTAGAAAAGTAGTCCGCCTCTCCAAAATGTTCTGTAAATCCCGAGATACATGGAAGAATATGCCGAGTGGATTGCTTCAGACTGTCCTATGTGATGAAAAATTACAATATTCCTATGATCGTATCGACGAGCTGTTCTATTATACGATGAAAGAGATCGTGGACCGACTTGAAACAGATACATCTGTTGTTGCTCCCGTAGATAACAGTAGAGTCTTAACACCAAGGCAAAGCGACACGCAGAAAATGACTAACTGGAGGAACCGGCTTAAAAGTAAACTGGAAGATTTGGATGTTTTGTTTAAGGATGACTGCACAAAGCAAGAT
Organism: Bacteroidales bacterium; assembly: GCA_029227175.1. GTDB lineage: Bacteria > Bacteroidota > Bacteroidia > Bacteroidales > Bacteroidaceae > Bacteroides. Next base: position 1,865 of record JAQXZK010000162.1, read on the forward strand.
GCACTTCAAGCATGGTACGGTTTCTTCAACCATGATTTTTGGAATGAGCAGGTAGTTGAGTCGACTAATTATTCTCAATCGCCAACGCAATTTTTTAAGTCTGTGTGTTCCTTTGCCGACACAGAGCAATTTATTGAGGACTTGTACCCGGTCAATCTTTGTTATAGTTGTAGAATATCTTGCCACGTCAGTGGAAACGGTTGGAGGCCTAAGCTACTATCTGAATTCCTAACAATGCTAAGGCATTACTTACCGCACAATTTTGAAATTCGTTGTGTGATGGAATACACAAATTGTCCGCAGCCATACAAGATTTTATGGAAGGTTAAAAATGTGGGGCCCGAAGCCGAAAGACGGAATCAGCTCAGAGGACAAATTGTTGAAAAGGGGAAGGTCATAGTTGAACACAGTAGATTTTTCGGCAACCACTATATAGAATGTTTTATTATTATGAATGGAATATGTGTTGCAAAAACAAGGGTTGATATTCCGATTGGTAGGTGATAACTTCATGAAAATTGGAAAGTTAATTGGACTTGTTTTTGTTTCTGCTATTTCCATCACGATTATATTCCTTTTTGAAATAAAGAATTGGCCCGCTGGAAGTAGCCTCTCAGGTATCGTACTCGGTTTCTCTCTTCCGGGACTCTGGCACTCGATTCAAGATCTTCTGGACACGACAAATTGGAAGGTGTCTCAGAGGAGATTGAAACGTGGTGGTTTTATCACAGATGACACCATCATCCGTATTTCATTTGCCTACCTCTATCGGATCAAGATAAACGACAAATATCTCCTGGTTAAAAATGAACGTGGAACCGGGAAGTATCAGCCGGTGGGTGGCGTTTATAAACTAAAAGGAAATGAAAAAATTGAACTGAAAAATCGTTTCCTTGTAAAAGATGACAATAAGGTGCCAATTGACGAGTCCTCTCGTGATGATTATCGGCTTCGAATGGAGAACCAGTACCTACGAAAATTCGTTAAACGATTCAACAAGAAAGCAGAACGGGAGCGAGTTGATGACTTAAGTCGAGAGTTCGAGGAAGAGCTTGTAAAAACAGGTATTGTCAACTGGAAACAGATTACATACCGTTTTTGCGGTAGACATATGACAGAGCTGAAATTCGGAGAGCACTTTCAGATTTATGAACTTCTTCTTGCTGATGTGGTTGAATTGATACCCACTCCTGAGCAAGAGCAGGATTTACAGAGGTTGATGGCACAACAGTCCGATATGTATCGTTTTGCCACAGCTGATGAAATCATCTCGCTCGGAATTAATACGGCAACTGGCAATCTTGAGGAATCCATCGGTGACCACACTAAGAAAACTATTCAGGAGAACGAGAGGCAACTGATGAAAATTCTTGGTGTTGGTAAAGAGTATACCGTACAACTCAATGATTGATCGGTAGGATCTTGTATCTATTATATCTCAATCATGGCAACACAATGGCAACAAAAAATCAGATAGCCCAAACCATCTGAATAATGAAAGTAATCCAGATAATTCGAGCTAACTCCCATAAGCAAAACTGTTTAAAACACATTTGACAGGAGCGAGTGGGAATAAGCGTCCAAGCGTCAGAAATCAAGCTATTTTTGGGTTTTTAAGCCTATGAATGTCAGCCTGATACTGATTTGATACTGGAAGCGTTATTCCGACAATTAGGAGAGACATGGACATGCCCTCCGAAACGGCAAGTTTCGGAGGGCTTTTCAT
>JAQXZK010000163.1 GCA_029227175.1 Bacteroidales bacterium
AAGCCTCCGAAACACCGCCCCCCCCATTTTGTCACTTGACAAGACCTCCGAAAGGGCAACACCCCTCATTTTGTCAGCCTGCAAAGTCTCCAAAAAGTCTGCACCCCTATCTTTGTCGGGCCGGCAAAGCCCAAAAGACCGTATTTTGCATACTTTGCCACACTGACAAGGCCTCCGAAACATCGTATAAGGCACTTTGCCACCCTGACAAAGCCACCGAAACATCGTATAAGGTACTTTGCCACCCTGACAAAGCCACCAAAACAGCGGATAAGACACTTTGCCACCTTGAAAAAGTCACCGAAACATCGGATAAGGTACTTTGCCACCTTGACAAAGCCAACGAGAATGTGAATCGTCCACTTTGTCACGCCGGCAAACACCTGGGGTGAGGCCATCCGCCCGTTTTGCCACACTGACAAAGTACCGGGGTGAGGCCATCCGCCCACTTTGTCACGCTGACAAACACCGCGAACAGAAAACCTCTGCATCACATCTTTTCGTGCGGGAGAGGGAGGCGTTTTTCCCGACTTCTGCCATGGAGTGGCAGCTTACATCGCGGTCGAGAACCCCTATGTTCCGCCCGGCCAAGACAGCACGTAGTTAAATTTATAAAGAAACAAATCTGTAAAATATCTTTAAATAGAAAATGGAGGCAGGTGATTTTAAGTAAAAAAACATTGCAGAAAATTTTGTTATGTGAAAAAAAGTTTGTATGTTTGCAGCATTGAAAACAATGGTATGTTTAATGTTCCAAATTTTCATACGTTCTTTGGATTGTTTAAGCACTGGGCATACCCCATCAATATGGGAAAACCGTCCTTTGAAATACAGCATAGAGAGATAATCTCAATAGTAAGTTTTTTCTAAATGGAAGATATCTATTTTCAAAGCGACATTATTATTGCGAGATGCCACACGTGAAGGAGATAATCCGGACAAGTTTGATAGTTTCATCGGTCTGCAGGGAATCAGCAGCAGAAGACCACAGAGTGTCTGATGAAGGGTAAATGGCAGTTGTACGTCAAGTACTCCGAAGCAGGGATTGGTGCGCCTCGATGGTTGAGGAAGTGCGTCCGAAGACGACAGGATGAAGAGATGCAGACAGGAGCAGGTCTGGCCAGCTGTTTTTGTGGAGTCAATCCGTCATGCCGGGGAAGAGATAAATAGTCTACTGTTTTCAGGTTAATTTTATGTTTTACATTAAAAAGTTTCTTTTATGGGAAAAATTATTATTTCAAAGTTTCGCACAGCGAGACTGACGAATGCTGCTCACAAGCAGTTTCATGAAGAGTTTTTAGAGAAGTTACAGACGAGCGACGCTGTCAAGCAAAAGCTCGCTGTACAGTTGGCAAACTACGTACAGGTCTTGCAGAAGGAAGACACGTACTACAAATTGACCGAAAGGAGCGTGTTCACCGAGAAGATTCATTCGGCCTGCTCGCTGTGTGGTAATGTCTACGGTGCGATGAGGGCTACCATCTACTACAAGAAAAAGATGGCCGACACGGAAGAGGTGAAGGACGCAGCCACAAGACTGATTTATTTCTTGGATTCGCACAGGATTGCGCGTGTCAATAAGTACATCCGCAAACTGTCCTTGTTCAAGAGTCTGGCCGACGACATCCTTGCACAGTACAGCGAGGAAATGGAAGTGCTGGGCATACGGGAAGAGGTGACAAGCCTGAAGAATCTGTCGACCGACATGCAGACCCTCATTGGTGTGCGCACGGCCGAGAGACAGAGCATACCACCGCAAGCCCTGAAGAAAGCACGCCAGGACGTAGACACCTGCTATAAGAACATCGTGGAGGTCATCAATGCCTACTCGGTTCTCTCGGAAGAAGAGAACGAGTTCACGGACGTCATTGAATACGAGAACGCCCAGATACGTCGATACATGAAGGTGGAGCTGAAGAAGACGGTAACCGAATCGACAGAGCCTTCAGACAGCGGAAACGGCAATGGCAACGATTCTGGCTCAGACAATGGCACGGGTGATGGTTCAGGCACCGGTAGCGGCAGTGGTGACGGTGCAGGCACCGACAATGGCAGCAGTGATGGCTCAGATACCGGTAGCGGCAGCGGTGACGGTTCAGGCACCGATAGTGGCAGTGGTGACGGTTCAGACACTGGTAGCGGAAGCGGTGATGGTTCTGGTACCGATAGCGGAAGCGGCGGTACCTCTACTGACGACGACTCTCCATTCCATCCTTAAAGCGGATAAACGAAAATCGGTTCAATAGACCGCTCTTTTGAAAGGGGGTATGCTGCACGCAAGGCGGCATAGCCCCTTTTTTATGGGGTATCGTCTCCTAATCTCTTAGGTGGGGAGGAGGAAGAATCAGTGTGCCTCTAACCAGTTTGTGCCCCAGCCGCAGTCGGCCTTCAAAGGGACGGAAAGGGGATAGGCCCGTTCCATTTCCTCAATGACGATTTGTCGGACAAGGTCTTTCTCCTCGGGAAGCACACTGAAGTTGAGTTCGTCGTGCACCTGAAGAATCATCTTGGAACGGATATTCTCCTGCTTGAAGCGCCGGTAGATGCGTGCCATGGCCACTTTGATAATGTCGGCAGCCGAACCTTGAATCGGGGCATTGATGGCATTTCTCTCGGCATAGCCGCGGACGGTGGCGTTGTGAGAGTTGATATCGGGCAGGTAACGCTTGCGGTGGAAGACGGTTTCAACATATCCCAATCGTCGGGCTTCTTCCTTGCACGTTTCCATATAGGCCTTGATGTTGGGGTAGGTGGCAAAGTACTCGTCGATGAGCTCCTTGGCTTCGCCGCGTGAAACGTTCATGCGTTCGGCAAGGCCAAAGACAGAGATGCCATAGATAATGCCAAAGTTGGCAGTCTTGGCTTTGCGTCGCATGTCGGCCGTCACCTCCTCAATAGGAACCTTATAGACCTTGGCGGCGGTAGCGGCATGAATATCCTGACCGCTGTTGAAAGCCTCAATCATAGCCTGGTCCTGACTGAGGTGAGCCATGATGCGAAGTTCTATCTGGCTGTAGTCGGCAGAGAAGAATGTGCAACCGGCATCGGGAATGAAGGCCTTTCGAATCTCTTTGCCGTCTTCGTCCCGGATAGGGATGTTTTGCAAGTTGGGATTGCTGGAACTGAGTCGCCCTGTAGCCGTTACGGCCTGGTTAAAGGAGGGGTGTATGCGCCCTGTTTCCGGATTGATGAGGTCGGGCAGGGTGGAGATATAGGTACTGAGAAGTTTTTTGAGACCGCGGTGGTCGAGAATCTTCTCCACAACAGGGTGCTTGCCCTTGAGACCTTGCAACACCTCCTCGCTGGTGATGAACTGTCCGCTTTTGGTCTTCTTGGGCTTTTCCACGATTTTGAGTTTACCAAAAAGGATATCACCGACCTGTTTCGGCGAAGCAATGTTGAAGGTCTCACCCGCGAGTCGATAAATTTCCTGTTCGAGCAGGGCGAGACGTTGGCTGAAGTGAACGGATGATTGCTTCAGACTCTCGGTGTTGATAGTCACACCATTGACTTCCATCTGTGCAAGAACGGGAACGAGCGGCATCTCGATGTGGTAAAAAAGTTCTTCGGCATTGTTCTTTCGCAGTTCGGTCTCAAGAACCTGCTTGAGCTGCAGGGTGATGTCAGCATCCTCGCAGGCATAGTTGCAAATCTGCTCCGGAGTAAGGTCTCGCATATTGAGTTGGTTCTTGCCTCGCTCGCCGATGAGCTGCTCGATATGTATGGTCTTGTAATTAAGGTAGGCTTCGGCCAGATAGTCCATGTTATGTTTCAATTCCGGTTGAATGACATAGTGGGCCAACATGGTGTCGAAGAGAGACCCTTGCACCTCGATGCCATAACGGCTTAGGACGATGATGTCGTACTTCATGTTCTGTCCGACCTTTGTCGTGGATGGATTTTCGTAGACAGGCTTGAGTTGTGACAATATGCGCATGGCTTCGTCGCGCGAAGGGGGGATGGGGATGTAATAAGCCTCCCAGGCCTTGACACTGAAGCTAAGTCCAACCAACTCTGCGCTGACAGCATCAACGCTTGTTGTTTCGGTATCAAAAGAAAACGTGTCGACTGTCAGGATTTTTCTTATAAAAGTCGTCAACTTCTCTTGATTATCAACGAGATAGTATTTATATGATTGTTTTTCTAACGTCGTGAGAATAGAGAAATTCTGTGCTTCCTGTTCCGCTGGTTGGATTTCTGCAAACAAATCAAGCTGGGCTGGAGGCGTTTCTGCCGTTTTAATGCTTGCCGGGGTGGGGGATGAAACCGGTTGACCGAAGAGGTCGTACTGAACAGGAGCGGGTTTTTTTTCTTTAGCCTTGATTTTCTCGAGCAGTGTCCGGAACTCGAGTTCTTCAAAGATTTGTGTCAATGCCGGAATGTCGGGCGTCTTTCGTTCGAGGTCTTCAATCTCGTAGGAAATGGGGACATCGGTCTTAATGGTGGCAAGGAATTTGGAAAAGACAATCTTTTCTTTGTTTTCCTTGATCTTGGTCTTCAGGGCTCCTTTGAGCTGGTCGGTATTGGACAACAGGTTTTCGATAGAGCCAAATTCGCTGATGAGCTTCTGAGCGGTCTTTTCTCCGACGCCCGGGCAACCGGGGATATTGTCGGAACTGTCTCCCATCAACCCCAGAAGGTCTATGACCTGCGCGGTGTCCTCGATTTTGAATTTGGCCTTGACCTCCTCGATGCCCATGATCTCATATCCACCGCTGTGCTTGGGACGGTACATAAAGACATTATCGCGCACAAGTTGTCCGTAGTCCTTGTCTGGTGTAATCATGTAAGTAGGTATTCCACTTGCACCGGCTTTGAGGGCCATTGTTCCGATGACGTCGTCTGCCTCATATCCGGGCACCTCGAGAATGGGAATATTGTAGGCTTGTATGATTTTCTTGATGATGGGTACACTCTTGCGAATATCTTCAGGGGTTTCTTCGCGCTGTGCCTTGTATGCGGGGTAAGCCTCGTGGCGGAATGTCGGTCCGGATGGGTCAAAGCCAATGGCGATGAATTGGGGATTTTCTTTCTTCAGCACCTCTTCCAGTGTGTTGACAAAGCCGAGGATAGCAGAGGTATTCATGCCTTTGGAGTTGACACGTGGATTCTTGATAAGTGCGTAATAACCGCGGTATATGAGTGCGTAAGCGTCTAAAAGAAATAAGTTCTTATTGGAATTTTGCATAGGTTACAGTGATTTTTTCCGTGTAAAAGTACAAAAAAATACGTTGCTACCCATTTTATTACTACTTTTGTAACCAAATATTAGAGCATGGAATTCCCGAAAGCCATTAAAGCATCTGTTGAGAAAGAATTAAAAGAATACGAAACTCTTTTTGTCGAGTCGCTCCGGTCGGATAATGTCTTGCTGAAGCAGGTCGTCGACCATGTGTTGTCCAGAAAAGGGAAGATGATGCGTCCGATAATGGTTCTGCTCTTCGCAAAACTCTATGGTCGGGTTTCTATAAACACGCTACATACGGCTGCTGCCTTGGAATTGTTGCACACCGCCTCCTTGATTCATGATGATGTTGTGGACGAGAGCATGGAGCGTAGGTCGCAACGTTCTGTCAATGCCTTGTGGGATAACAAAGTTGCTGTTTTGACCGGTGATTTCTTCCTTTCTTCTGCACTGATGCAGGTTGGTATAACGAATAACCAGAGTATTATAAATTCCATTTCAAGATTAGGAGGCATACTCGCGGAGGGAGAGCTTCTGCAACTCTCAAATCTTTCTTCTGATTCCTTCGATGAAAAGGTTTATTTTGACATAATAGAACGAAAGACCGCCTCCTTGTTTGCTACGTGTGCCGAATGTGGTTCGTATTCGGTGGAGGCAACGCCTGAACAGATAAGACTTGCTCGTGAGTTTGGCAAAAATCTGGGCATTTGTTTTCAGATACGTGACGATATTTTTGATTATGTTGAATCGGGGAAGGTAGGTAAGCCTGCCGGGAACGACATGAGGGAGGGAAAACTTACGTTGCCCGCTCTTTTGGTTCTGAATAGTCCTGATGGCGAATCGTACAGAGATCTTGCTTTAAAGATAAGGCGTTTGGAAGCTTCAGCAGAAGAGATAAGATACTTTATTGAGATTGTCAAGCAACATCACGGAATTGAAATGGCCGAGGAGAAGATAAAACTCTTCGCAGAAAAAGCTTTGGCTTGCTTGTCGAATGACGGACAGGAAGAATTAATTCATTCGCTGAGATTATTTGTTTCATTCGCAATAGGGCGAGAGTATTAACCTCTGAATCTATTGACAATTTGACAAAATAAATGCCTGACCGCATGGGTGCAATCAGGCTTAAGATAAATCCTTTTATTATTATCCTTCTACTTTTTTAAAAGAACTTGGTTTCCTTGTGAAGTATTTCACTGAGAAGCAGGTTTGCAAGTCTGCTGGTTCCAAGTCTGAACAGTTTGTTCGTCATCCACTCTTCTCCCAGGACTTCTTTAACGATGGTATAATAAATGAGCGCATCGTTGACGCTGTTGATTCCTCCCGCCGGTTTAAATCCAACCTTTCTACCGGTCATTTCATGATATTCCTTAATAGCTTGACACATGGTATAGGCTGCTTCAGGTGTTGCTGCCGGTTGTTGCTTCCCGGTAGATGTCTTGATAAAATCTGCACCGCTATACATGGATAGAATAGAGGCTTTCTTGATGTTTTCTGCAGTTTTTAGTGCGCCTGTTTCGAGGATTACTTTCAGGTGGTGCTCGCCACAGACAGCCTTCAATTCTTCGATTTCATCGCACATCTCTTCGTAGTTCCCGTTCAAGAATTTCCCGACGGGAATGACTATATCTATTTCGTCTGCTCCGTCCTTGATGGCCATGGCAGTCTCAGCAATCTTTACCTCAGTGAATGTCTGTGAGGAGGGAAATCCTGCAGAGACACAGGCAATATTCACATCTTCTACCTCCAAGGTGTCTTTCACGATTTCGGCGAAACAGGGAAATACGCAAATTGCTGCCACGTTTTTGATGTCGGGATAAGTTTCGTCAAACTTGTTTACGTTTGAGGTGAATTTCATGATGTTTTCATCGCAATCTGTCGTATTTAGCGAGGTAAGGTCAATACAATTAAAGAGAAACTCCTTTACCTCTTGTGTGTTGTTCTCAGCAACCTTTTGATTGATGATTTCATCGACAACTCTTTTAATGTTTTCATCACTAACCGACGTGTTATACTTAGCCAGTGTCTCAATGTAACGATTAGAATTTTCAGCCATTTTATTGTAGTTTTATATTGTTTTTATGTCTTGTTTTGTCGCGCTGTGTTTTCTTTATCATGGTATTCTTAAATGCCTTTGTAAGGTCTACGCCGGTTTGGTTGGCGATGCAGGTGAGTACCCAAAGAATGTCCGCAATCTCTTCTTCCAGATTATCTTTTTCTCCTTCTTTAAAGGATTGCTCGCCATATTTCCTGGCAATCACACGCGCCAGTTCGCCGACCTCCTCCGTTAGAATGGCCATGTTTGTCAGTTCGTTAAAGTATCTGACGCCAAATTCTTTTATCCAAACGTCGACTTCCTTTTGGATATCTGATAGCGTAAGGGTGTCTTTTGTGTCCATTATTCTTTGTTTTTTGTATCCATGCAAATTGTTACCGGACCGTCATTTACGAGTTCAACTTTCATATCTGCTCCAAATTCTCCCGTCTGAATGGGTTTCCCGATGGCTTTTGCTAAACTGTCGCAGAAGTTCTCGTATAGCGGAATCGTAATCTCGTGTTTCCCTGCCCTAAGGTATGATGGCCGATTCCCTTTTTTGTAGGAAGCAAACAGGGTGAATTGACTGACAACAAGTATATCTCCGTTTACGTTTAGGATAGACTTGTTCATAACGCCGTTTTCATCGTCAAAAATGCGCAGGTTAGCAATTTTGTTGCATAACCAGTCAATGTCTTCTTGGGTATCCGCCTCTTCAACTCCGAGGAGTATGAGATACCCTTTTTCGATAGACGATTTAACAACCTTATTTATAGTAACGGATGCTTTTGCAACTCTCTGTATGACTGCTCTCATGTGTTTTTTCTTTTCATTTTTACTCTTTATGGAAGTATTTGTATATGATTTCACCTTTGTTTTTCCCGACAATATCTTGTAGCGTATTCAGGCTTGCTTCTTGTATTCTTTTTTTACTCTGTAGTTTCTTTAACAGTGCTTTTTTTGTTTTTTCACCAATACCTTTGATGTTGTCTAATTCTGACTGAATTTGTGATTTGCTTCTCTTTTCTTTATGGAATGTGATGGCAAATCTATGTACTTCGTCTTGTATCCTTGTTAGTAGATTGAAGACGGCTGTTCCTTGTTTAGTTCCGATTGTTTGAATTGGATCGCCGAAAAGTAGTTCCGATGTTTTATGCCTGCTGTCTTTTGCTAATCCTGCAACCGGAATGTCAATTCCCAGTTCGGTGAGTGTTTCTTTGACGCTACTCATCTGTCCTTTTCCTCCGTCCGTTATGATAAGGTCTGGTAGAGGTTTTTTTTCGATGATAGCTCTTGAATATTTCCTTAGAACAACCTCTTGCATGGACCCATAATCGTCCGGACCTTCTACGGTTTTGATGATGTATTTCCGATAGTCTGATTTTGAGGGTTTGCCATGTATGAAAACGACACATCCCGCAACGGCATTTGTCCCGTTTGTGTTAGAGTTGTCAAAACATTCTATTCTCATCGGCAGTTTGTCCAGCCCAAGCAGACCTTGTAATTCTTTTAATATTCGAGTTTGTTTCTGCTCTGGGTTCAGTTTATCTTGCTTCTTTTGTCTGTCTGCACGATATTGCTTTACGTTTAGTTTGGAGAGGTCTAACAATGTCTTTTTTTCTCCTCTTTGAGGAATTGTTATCGTGATGTTTTGTAAGGGAAGATCTAATTGAAAGGGAACAATAATTTCTCTTGACGTGCTGTGGTAACGTTCCCGCATTTCCACAATGCCAAGCGATAGGAGCTCTTCTTTTGTCTCGTCTAATTTCTTTGTGTATTCGAACGTAAATGCCTGATTTATAGCACCATTATTTACATGAAGGTAGTTTATGAAGACGGTTTTGTTGTCTTCGTCTTCTTCAATGTTAAATGTATCTACATTATGGATATAGCGGCTAACCACTTCTGATTTAGCAATATAGCTTTCAAGGTCTATGAGTTTCTTCTTTAAAGCCTCAGCCTTTTCAAATTCCATCTTTTCTGCACATTCATTCATCTGCTCTTTCAGCTCCTTGCACACCTCATTGGTATTGCCGTTTAAGATCTGTTTGATGTTGCTGATGTTTTTTTGGTACTCTGCTATATTGATATAGCCAACACAGGGTGCATCACATCTTTTTATGTGATATTTCAGACAGACTTTAAATTTGCCGGAAGCAATGTTTTCTGGTGTAAGGTTCAGGTTACAGGTTCGAATGTTGTAGCTCTTTTTGATGAGTTCAAGTAATGAATTCATGGTTTGTACATGGCTGTACGGGCCAAAATAGACAGAACCGTTCTTGACGATTTTTCTCGTTTTGTAGATGCGAGGAAAATATTCATTGCTGATACAGATAGAAGGGTAGGTTTTATCATCCTTCAGGAGTACATTGTACCTTGGTTTGTACCTTTTGATGAGATTGTTTTCCAAAAGTAAGGCGTCTTCGTCCGATTTTACAACGATGTATTTTATGTCCTTGATTTTTCTGACTAATATAGCTGTTTTACTGCTTCCTTGATTCTTGTTGAAGTATGAGCTTACTCTTCGCTTGAGGTTTTTGGCTTTACCGACATAGATTACTTTATTTTGTGCATCTAAGTATTGATAGCAACCAGGTCCTTCGGGCAGGTTGCTAACAATGCTTTTAAGGTGATCGTTGTAGTTTTCGCGCATTTGTTGGACGCTTGGGGTTTAGAATTGTAGCAGACTCTTTACTTCTGCTTCTGCTTCTTCAATAAGTTCTCTACCTCCAAGTTCTTTAAGCTCGATGATAAAGCTTGTAGCTATTTTTTTTGGCATTTCTTGCTTAACAAGTTTGATTGCAGCAAGCATTGTTCCTCCCGTAGCAAGGAGGTCGTCATGAAGAAGTACGATGTCTTCTTTACCAATGACTCCTTTGTGCATTTGTATTGTATCTTTTCCGTATTCCTTGTTATAACTTTCCTCAATTGTTTCTGCTGGAAGTTTCCCCGGTTTTCTAATAGGGACAAATCCTGCTCCGAGTCTTTCTGCAAGTAGTGCGCCCATGATGAATCCTCTTGATTCTATACCTACGACTTTGGTAATACCCTGATCCTTAAATTGTTCGTAAAGAGAATCACTAACAATCTTTAATGTTTCCGGGTTTTGAAGTAGCGTGGTTACATCGTAAAAAAGTATTCCCTGGATGGGAAAATTTGGGATTGTTCTCAGGTTCTTAATCAATTTTTCTTTATCCATTGCTTGAGTATTTGATAGTGTTGTTTCACGTGGAACATTATCTGCCGCAAAGCACCAACAAAACGTTGATATCGCTTGGAGATACACCGGGAATACGGCTGGCTTGTGCAATCGTTTCCGGATCTATCTTTGAGAGTTTTTGCCGGGCTTCTGTTGACAGGGACTGAAGTTCGTTATAGTTGAACTTCCCTTTTATTTTGATGTTTTCAAGTCGCTTCAGCTTGTCGGCGATGATGCGCTCTCTTCCGATATATCCTTCATACTTGAGAAGGATTTCGGCGGCCTCAATCACTTCATCGTGCAAGAATGTTGCGTTGTCTAAAACCTCTTGAAGTTGCGGAATATATGGGGCGATGTTTGTCAATGTGATTTGTGGCCGACCGATAAGTTCTTTCAGTTTGCATCCACGAGAGAGTGGGGTTGTGCCTAAACTTTCCAATGCGTGATTGATATAGGCGGGTTTTACGGAGAAGTCTTTGCAAAATTCAAGAATGTGTTGAATGTGATGTTGTTTTTTCGTGTATATTTTAAAGCGGTCTTCTTTGGCCAATCCTAACAAGTAGGATTTTTCTGTTAAACGGACGTCTGCATCGTCCATCCTTAATAGAATTCGGTATTCAGCTCTTGATGTAAACATCCTGTAGGGCTCGTCAACACCCTTTGTTACCAGGTCGTCTATTAGCACACCAATATAAGCTTCGTCTCTTGAAAGAGTAAATGGGTTTCCTCCGTGAGCATTTTGGTGGGCATTGATTCCTGCGATGATACCTTGTCCGGCTGCCTCTTCGTAACCAGTTGTTCCGTTAACTTGTCCAGCAAAGAAAAGATTTCTAACCGCTTTCGTTTCAAGGTTGTGCTTGAGTTGCGTCGGATCAAAGTAATCATATTCTATGGCGTATCCTGGGCGATAGATAACAAGATCTCTGAAAGCAGGGATTTTCTTTAATGCTGTTATTTGAATATCCATAGGGAGTGACGAAGAAAAACCATTTAGGTACATTTCTCGGGTATTTTCTCCTTCCGGCTCAAGAAAAAGTTGGTGTTGCTCTTTGTCTGGAAAAGTAACGATTTTTGTTTCTATGCTGGGGCAATATCTCGGACCTATGCTTTGGATTTGACCGTTGAAAAGGGGAGATTCTGGTAAACCTTGGCGTAAAATATCGTGTACTTCGTTGTTTGTATAACAGGTCCAACAGGGAAGTTGTTTCAGCTTGCGTGGTGGAGTATCCATGAAAGAGAACTTGTGAAAATCTTGTTCTCCTTCTTGTATTTCCATATCTTCGAAGTGGATACTTCTTTCGTCAATCCTAACTGGGGTTCCGGTTTTCATACGCGAATGTGAAATACCCAGTTCCTCTATGGATTCAGTAAGCTTATATGAGGCTGGTTCTGCCATTCTTCCTCCAGGAAGCATGGTTTTGCCGACGTGCATCAATCCATTTAAAAAGGTTCCAGCAGTAAGAATAACACACTTTGCGTAGAATGTAACTCCCCAGGCGGTTTTTGCGCCGGCAATTTCATGGTTCTTGACGATGAGTTCTGTAACTGTGTCCTGCCATATGTGCAGGTTGTTCGTGTTTTCTAAAACTTCTCTCCATGCCCAGATGAACTTCCCTCTGTCGCATTGTGCTCTCGGACTCCACATTGCAGGCCCTTTAGATCGGTTTAGAATGCGGAATTGAATGGCGGTTTTATCCGTGATAAGTCCCATTTGTCCTCCAAGGGCATCAATCTCTCTCACAATTTGTCCTTTGGCAATTCCTCCGACCGCAGGATTGCAACTCATCTGGCCAATCTTATTCATGTCCATTGTTATCAGACAGGTTTTTGAACCAAGATTAGCAGCAGCGGCAGCAGCTTCACATCCAGCATGCCCCGCTCCAATAACAACTATATCGTATTTAAAATCCATTATCTTAGTTTAGAAACTGGACAAAAATACATAAATCTAATGTAACTTTTATTCTTAAAAGGGAAATACTTTAGATAAAGAACAGCTTTTTTCTTGCCTCGGATGTTGAGAATGTTATGTATTCTTTGTATTTTTGTTGTTCAACTCGGTTGAAAAGAGGGAAAAATGTAAATTTTTTTGAGAAAAAGAGCGCTGTTGCTTCCTACTTTGTTCTTGGGTCGGATTGAAGGGTTCTTATACTATAATAAAGAAATAATAACTAAAAAATTTAATACGATGAAAAGGAAGATATTTTGTTTTTTTGTTGTGGCATTTTCGCTAATGCCATTGTGTGTTTTTAGTGCTCAACAGCGTAAAAAAAAGTCAAATGTGTGTTCGAGTATAGCTGTGAATGGAGTTTCTGAACAGCAAATGTGTTGCAAAGAATTCAATAATCTTCAGGCATGGGTTTTGGGTAGAAGCTGGGCTGGAAAGTTTAATGCTCTTCCCGATGTTGCAACAAATCTATATGAGTTTCGTTCTCAGTATAATAAGAATAAAGAACAGTGGGATGCTGCTTTTCATTGGCTCGCGACCCAAGATATTCAGCATATTCAACCAGGACGTCATGCGATAGAGGGAACGACGCTGGTTGCTTCTGTTGAGGATAGCGAGAATCAGCCCTTAGCCAAACGTGGCACGGAGTCTCATATAAAGCATGTAGACTTAATGTATGTTGTCAAAGGAACAGAACGTTTCGGATTGCTGGATCACGCATCTTCAAAATTGGTTAAGGATTTGCCAGAGCGTGATTTCAAGGGCTATGAATATGATTTGGCAAAGGCTTATTTCTTTGATTCTACTCCGGAACGTTTCATTGTCTTTTTCCCTTCCGATTGGCATATTGCAAAGGTAAAAACAGATAAGGCAGACCAGACTATTCGCGTTATAGTCATAAAATTGGATTATATACAATGAAAAAAATCTGTGTTCTTTTACTTTGTTTGAGCATGTTCATGAATGGAAGTGCTCAAGAGAATGCTTCCAAAATGGCATGGTGGCAGGAGGCGAAGTTTGGTCTCTTTGTACATTGGGGGCCTTATTGCCTGTATGGCGGTGTCTATAATGGTTTTCAACAGCGTCGTGGTGGTGCCGAATGGATTATGAATCGCTGCAAGATACCGGTAGGAGAATACCGAGCAAAAGCGAGCACATTTAATCCGACAAAATTTAATGCTGACAGCCTAGTCTTAATGGCTAAGAAGGCCGGAATGAAATATGTTGTTTTCACGACAAAGCACCACGATGGTTTTGCAATGTTCCAAAGCGATGCCAGCAAATTTAATATAGTCGATTATACTCCGTTTAAAAGGGATATAGTTGACGAGGTTGTCAAGGCTTGTCGTCGATACGGTTTGCGTGTTGGTTTTTATTATTCACAATCGCAGGACTGGTGCAATGCCGGAGGTGCAACGGCTCGTAAGGAAATGAAGGAAGGGTGGCCCAACCGTGATTCTTTGGAAATAGATGCTTTTACGAAGGCACATCGTGGAGCATGGGACTACAATCAGTTCTCATGTTCGTTTGACGAGTATTTTCATCGGGTTTCATTGCCTCAAATGAAGGAACTCCTGTCTCGCTATCCGGACGTTGCTACAATATTCTTTGACACACCGATGTCGATTACGGACAAACAAGCCGGTGAAATGCAGGAGTTATTGAAGGATTATCCTCAAATTATTGTCAATGACAGACTAAAGCGTCCTAATTTCCCGGGCGATTATAAAACCCCGGAGGGACGAGTGCCCAAGCGAGAGGATGTTGTCGGTGTCTATTGGGAGACTTGCATGAATATTGGAAGTTCTTGGGGATATAAGAGTTGGGATACTCAGTGGAAAAGTTCCGATGAAATCATAAAAACGTTGATTCAAATAGCATCTCGTGGTGGTAATTTGTTGCTTAATGTCGGTCCGGATTCTTTTGGACTAGTTCCTGCAGAGGCAAGAAAATCACTTGATGGAGTTGGGGCTTGGCTTGACAAATATGGTGAGGTCATTTATGGTACTCAGCGTTGTGATGTTGTTGTTCCTTGGGGTGAATGTGTAAGACGTGATGAAAAGAAAAAGTCTTACATATATTTGTGTGTATTTGATAAACAGAATGACGGACGTTTGGTTCTTGATGCGAACGTCTCTGTTAGAAGAGCTCAATTACTGAACAATGCACTCTCTAAGGTGGGTTTTTCTCGCCAAAAAGGGCAAATTATTGTTACATTCAACCCTGAAGATGTGAAGGATGGTGTCCCTATTATTAAACTTGAATTGACAAAAACTTTGCCTTCAGTAAAATTGGTATCAAATACGCAGAAATATTTTAGTATCTTGGATACTGACTGACAAGGGGTAACCCGAGAAATCACGACGGATGGTTTCCAGCAGAAGCAGGCCGAACGTCGAAAACGTCAAACGTCAAATGTCAACTCGATGGAATTCTTGTTTTGCATCTATGTCCCAAGAGAGGAAAGTGTTTTGTACTTGTCCCAGGAGGAAAAGACATGATGACCTTGGTGGTGTCAAGTCAAACGGTCTTGGTATACTTCTATATCGCGCGCGTTTATAATAATGTATAAATTATATATTATAATATACTAATATTTAATAGTTTAATACTTTAATACTTAAGTAGTATATATAGTCCTAAGGGAAAAGAAGGTAGGAGATGAGGTGGCGGAGTTGTAAAAATGAAATTCCATCGAGTTGACGTTTGACGTTTGACACTTCTCCCTTCGCTAAACAACAGCCCTTCTCCTTTCTCCCTTCGCTAAAGAAGACAACATGCAGGACAAAGTCGCTTCAACCCTCGGGACAACTCCTCCACTTGTGCAGAAAGAGCAGTATCTTTGCCGGTGTGATTTAGATGGGATTTTCATCTGCCTCTCGATGAGGAGCGATGAGGACTCATTGAGGAGCCTTTGAGGGCCTAGCAAGGCTCGGAAATAAAAACAGAAATGTAAACTTATTAACGTGCAACTCATTAAGTTTTTTGGGGGGATTTTTCTTTTGGGATGTTCGAAATGCTGGCGGTTTTTGTTCGGGAATGACAGGATACATTCAGGATGTAAAAACGCCATAAGATGTGTTGTTATTGTATTTTTAGCTATATTTACAGCAGAAAAGAAAAACATGAAATCGGCAAATAGCAAAAAAATAGTACCTTTCAAGACGAACAGGACTAGCAAATGGTTTGCGGAGCAGTTAAACGTCAATCCATCTGTTGTATCAATATGGTGTTTGAATAGTTCGCGGCCTGATTTGCTGACTATCATTAAGGCCAAGTTACTGGAAATAGAACATAATGAACCGGTTAATAAAAAGTTTGTCGAGTCGATATAAAAACTTGGATTATGCAATTTAAACTCGAAAATCCACAACATCAAATATCAGCCATAAGAAGTGTGGTTGAGGTTTTTCGTGGTATGGAACGTAACACATACGATAATGCTCATATTGAGGATATTCACACAAATGTCTGTTCGTTGTCAGCTCAGCAGCTGTATGATAATATTCATAGAGTAATTGTAGAAAATAATATTGCGGATTCACAATCCTTTATCACGGAGGAAAATGATGCTTGTGTGGAAATGGAGACGGGTACAGGCAAGACACTGACATATATTCAGACGGCGTATGAACTATTCCGCGAATATGGTTTGAGCAAATTTATAGTTCTTGTCCCATCTGTTCCTATCCGCTAGGGTGTGCTTGACACTATTGAGAACTTCAAAGAACAGCTTGCTGATAAATATGATGTTATTCCCAATGCTTTTATATATGACAGCTCAAAACTAAGTTCACTCAATGATTTTATAACGTCAGACCATCTGCAAATTATGGTACTGACGATGGCATCATTCAATTCTGAGAATAACATCCTAAATCAGGTTGAGCGGGAGGGACTTTTCAATAATCTGCCTCACCTTGAAGCATTAGCCCAGACACATCCTATAATATTTATGGATGAGCCACAAGAAGGTATGGATACAGAGAACTCAAAACAATGGATAGCCAAACTCACCCCTTTGTTTAAGTTTCGGTATTCGGCGACCCATGCAGTCAAGAAGAATGTGTTGTATCAACTTACGCCCGCCGAAAGTTATCGTCTTGGATTGGTTAAACGTCTGGAAGTGCTTACCGTATCTGAATGCAACGATGAGGCTACAATGAAAATAGAGATAAGCAGTGTGCATTCATCGGCTACTCAGGTAAAAGTAAATCTCAAATTATGGAAGCTCAACAAAACCAAAGGTCGTTTTGAATTCAAAGATTCGGGATTGTTGAAAAAGGATGATAATCTTGCTGACAAATCTGGTAATGAATCCTATCGGGATTTCATAATAAGCCGCATATATAAGTCAATATCAGACCGCAAATGGCGTGTTGCATTTTCTAACGGTACAGAAATCGTTGAAGGCTCTTCGTCTGTCAATAAGGTACAGGTTTGGGCATTACAACTTGAATGGCTTGTCCGCCGACATTTTGAGAACAAAAAGCGGCTAAGGGCAAAAGGAATCAAAAATCTGTCACTGGTTTTCATTGATAGGGTTGCCAATTATATGAGTGTTGAGCACCCTATAATTAAGCAGCTTTTTGAGCAGAAATATCGTGAGATTTATCCTGAGTTTAATGGTGGAAGACAGCCTTCAGATGATGATGTGCAAGCTGTACAAGGCTTTTATTTTGCCAAAACCACCCAAGGAGAATATACCGACAAAGAAGATGCCTGTAAAAGAAATAAAGAGATTTTCGATGAGATTCTTCATAACAAGCAAAAACTCCTTTCTTTTGACAGCCCGATAGAATTTATCTTTTCCCATTCGGCATTAGGTGTCGGTTGGGACAACCCTAATGTTTTCGGCATTGCGACACTCAATGAGAGCTATTCGGAAAATAAAAAACGTCAGGAAATCGGACGAGGTTTACGCATTTGTGTCAATCAGGCTGGAGAACGGGTGTATGACAACGATGAAACACCCGATGACGAGCGGATAAACCAGCTCACCATCGTACCTAACGAGACTTACGAGACATTTGCCCGAAGCTACCAAAAAGAAACTGAGGAACAGTATGGGGCAAGCGGCAAGGCTCCTAATCCTAAACACACTCACAAAGGACAGAACAAGAACCGTGTGACGTTCAAAATCAAGAAGGACGAAACATTTATGAGTGTGTTCCGTCGGTTTTGGAATATGGTTGCAAAGAAAACAGCTTACCGTATTCACATGGATGAGGATAACCTAATACGTAAAAGTATAGCCGCATTAAATGACATACGGATTAATGACTATTCCATAGACGTGCAAAGCATAAAGGTGAACGACATTAGCAATCTCAATGACTTTGAGGATGGCGGTTCTGAATTTCGCAAAGGTCTTGCTCGTTTTACTCCCCATGACCTTGTGGAAGAACTTAGCGAGAAAACCGGTTTATGCTATACTTCGGTATTGAAAATCATTGCAAGAATCAGCAACAAGGACCAATATATCAAGAATCCTCCTGTCTTTATGGAGCAGGCTGTGTTTAAGATGAAACAGATACAGCTTGACGAATTGGTACGATGCATTGAGTATTGCCCGACGGGAGAAAAATATGCTTTTAACTTCAATGACTTCTCAAAAGACGGCTGTGAGAATTGGATAAGCACTCCCAATCATGGCGTTTGGGATAAGACTCTTTATGACAGCAACATTGAAAGAGATTTTGCCGAAGAAGCAGACAAGTCTACTAATGCAGACGTGCTGTGTTTCCTTAAATTCCCACAATGGTACAAGATTCCAACACCCGCCGGCAATTACGAACCGGATTTTGGAATTGTGCTGCGGAAAAGAGAACTTCGTAATCCGAATGAAGATAAGGAATATTATTTCGTGGTGGAAATAAAAGGAACAAATGATATTGAAGATAAGAAAGCATTAACACCTCATGAAATAGCACGAATAAAATGTGCAATTGCTCATTTTCGCTCACTCGGAATAGAGGCTTATTATAAGACTCCAATAAAAGAATATGAAACATTTAAGGCACAAGCCGATCAAACAATAAACAGCAATGGAAACATATAAGGATCACATAGTACAATCGCCGGACATGAATGCCGAGCGTCTTGAAACCCTTCGTAACCTGTTCCCTGATTGGTTTACCCAAGAGGGACGGCTGGATATAAATGAAGTAAAAAAA
>JAQXZK010000164.1 GCA_029227175.1 Bacteroidales bacterium
GAAGCAATGTCACATTGGCTTGCCTCATCAATAATCAGCAGGTCATAGACGGCTTCTTTGAATGGCAAGCGTCTGCGAGCACTAAGCGAGGTGATGGCACTGACAGGTAGCATTGACTTGAGCTGATGAGTATAAGCATCCACATTATCATGTTCAACCATACTGATGTAATCATGCATAGCGCCACGATTCTCGGTATTGAATACGCGAGTATGTTGGTCAAGCCAATAATTCCAAGCAGTTTTTGCTTTTGCTTCAAGTTCAAGATGCTCAGCCATCATAGCCGCATCAAGTTGCTCCAATGAGGCAGAATCTCGCAGAACAATCAGTTGATGGTTATAACCAGCAATAAGTCGGAGGTCGTGGATTAACTGCTTGAAAATGTTATCAAAATGTATCCACTCACGCTCTGACATTTTGGGTGATAGTTTTAGTTCATGTCGATGCTTTGTCATGAACAAATTTACAGCCTCACATGCTCGCTCAACACTTTCCACAGAACGTTTCTCCCATTTAGAGCGAAACATCTTATCAATGAATCTTTGAGGTCCGTCAGCTAATGCCTGTCGTCCATTGCAAAAATCAGAGTAAGCTGATTCTGCATTTATAACTTCACTATCCGTCAATACACCTATCTGCGAGCCATAAGTACTACGCAAAGCACAGATATTCTGCTCCAATTTGTCAAGACGATTGCGAGTTTCTACTATCTGCTGCTTCTGGGTGCGTTTTCCTTCATAGCTAGAGTACACATTCTTGTATGCGTCATAAGCCGCAGAAGATTGTTTCTCCTTCGCACGAGCATTTTCCCATTGTTGAACGTAATCGGTAATGCATTGTTTGGCTCTTTTCTCATAACGCAAAACCAAAGGAAGTTTTTTATTGAGAGAATTTACTCGCTTAACGACCACATCAACGGCATTGTTGTTTTTGCTGGTAAACAACACATTCTGCCCATTGATGGCCGCATTTATGATGAGATTGGCAACGACTTGTGTTTTACCCGTTCCCGGAGGTCCTGCTATCAATGTAACATCAGCGGAAAGCGCCAACTTAACGGCTTCCTTCTGCTCGTCATTAAGGGGAAGAACTTCGAGAATCTCCTTGTCGAACACCTTCGCTTTGTCAAACTGCTTATGGATGAACTTCCACAGAATGGAATGACGAATATCCAGGTCGCCCCATTCTTCCAGTCTGGCAAGTTCATTGCCCAATCCCACGGTATAAGGAGTAGGATTCTTTGCGAACAATATGACTCTATTTAGAATGCCATCAGCATCAGTCGGACGGATAGCACCTTTGCGCATATTTCCATAGTCGAGTTCGTCAACCCATTCCCAATTAGGACGGATAGTTTGCAACAACTTCACCTTGTCTGGAAGATCAGAGAACAATGCATGCCCCTCTGTGAAACCAAGTTCTGCCTCCAACTCGCGAAGTTCATAAATATTCTCCGTCTTATCGTTTGTGGAGTATTTGTCAATAACATCCTTGTTTATAAGCAACTCGTCATCTACAACGAATCCCTCTGGCGTACCATGTAGGCCATCATTATACGTGACATGTATGATAAAGATAGGCGAAAGAAAATGTTTCGTCTTAAGAATAGGGTAACCTATCAGCAATTCTTTCTCCTTCTCACGGTTGCCACGAAGAAAAACACCCACCTCTGCATTCCTCAGGATCTTATTGCTAATACACGGCAATTCCATGAAAGACATTTCGTCCTTCATGGAAGCCCTGAGCGTTGTATTGTTCTCAAGCGCAACACAGCTGATGTAGTATTTGCAAAGTCCTTTAAGAGTCATTATTCAATTTTGAAATTAATATGTACACCTATGGCATTATCGGATCGTCTACCGAGTCTTGAACAATATTCTGTCTATCTCGGTTCGGATAGAAGAAGCGAGGACTTGTGTCACCAAAACGTTAAACAAGTTCTCGTTCAGAGGTATCATTTATGCCCTCAGAAAGGTATTGAAGTCCTTTTTCCGAAATCTGATGCTTACCATTTTTCGGTTTCTTTGTCAATCCTACTTGAAACAAAAAGAGCAAAACCCAATTTACATTACCCTTAAAGCGACTTCCGACACGAGGTGTCTGCTCGTTGAGATCTTCTTCCGTATGCAGAAAGTATTCTACCATCCTTTCCTGTGTCTTCTTGTCGGTCCTGATGCTACCATCTTTCAACCTATCAAGGATAGAAAATTACTTTGACTGATTTTACTTCACAGATTATTTGTTAGTTTACTGTTTTGCTTCACTTACTCTGCAATGTCTTACTAAGACGCTTTACTATGTTGTTCAGATGTTACTAAATCAGTACACAGGTGCAAAGATAGTTATATTTTCGGCTCCTGCAAAACAATCCATGAAAAACACTGCAGAGGATGCTGTCTTTTCCTGATTTCACCAGACACTTTTTCCCTTCATTAACTGAAACCATAGACAGCTTTGCAAAGTGCATACTGAATCAATAGACAGTAGTAATTTTCCAGCCATTGCCTAACAATAAGAAAGCAAACAACAACCTGGCAAACTGATAACCTGCCATGCCAAGTTGACGGCCATACCTTGCGGTTCTATTCATGCTATATTTGTGCGCAAATGCCTTTAGTCTTTCGTTCAGCCTAGGCTGAACGGTGCTATCAGTTAATATAAAGTGGAATAGATGTTAACTTCTACGACCGTTCAGCCTAGGCTGAACGAAAAAGTCAATCTACTATCTATGAGAAGAAAGCTATATAAAGCAATCATGGCTACTATAATGATACAGAAAACGAGGTGCCACATGTAAGCATGTTCATCCATTCCGTGCTGCCAATAGCGTGGGAAGGCATCAGGTTGTAGTCAACGAAAAGACGGATGCCACCGTAGGAGAAAGGGCAAAGGAAAGTATGTTAATTGGAGTCGGCTGTAATCATATTGTCACATGCAGAGGGAGCAGACACTTTTTTTGTGGTGATGACGATGATGCAAAAAAACAACCTAATCTTCCTTCTGACAAATATACAACTCTCAGAATTCCGAAAGAATCGGCAATTTAGGGCAACAGCACCTTGAGTGGTGCACGCAGGAAACTTGCAGGTGATAAAAAAAACAAAAAATGAGGAGAATAGGAGAAATACAAAATAAAAACCATCATTTTCTTATTTCTAATGGCGGTTATCAGGCACCTGAACTAATAAAATCTCTAACGACCGATTCGCGTTAAAAGATATTAATTACACAACTACCATATAGCGATAAACTCAAGATTATTGTTAATTTTGCAGTGCGAAACTCGGCCAGAGTCTGTTACTGATGACTCGTAGAACACAGGGT
>JAQXZK010000165.1 GCA_029227175.1 Bacteroidales bacterium
ATGTTGAGGAAGTCTCTGCCCAGAACGCGATTAACGGCATCAACGACTCCGGCAATATTCTCCAGATTCTGAATGGTCAGACCGTGTCTGGCGATAATCAGATGATTGTTATGGAGGCTATCGCCGATCTGTACGACTTCATCGCAACCGTTATGACGGGAGGTGCGTAAGATGGTCAAAGTACATGCCACGCTCATCATCAACAAACGCCGGACCTTTGCACAGGTTCCAGATGCGTTAAAAGAGGCAGTCGCCCTGTATCTCAAAAAGCTCGGCTATGATACCAATGGTGATCCCATCGCCTAAGGAGGAGTAGCCGTGTTTTATATTTTAATTCATCTTTTGATAGGAGGAGAAAACATGGTAGCACTGTATGTCGCACTCATCATCAACGGTCGTCGGACCTTCCAGCAGGTCCCCGATAAGTTCAAGACCGCCGTCCATGAGGACCTGGCTGCACTGGGTCTGGACGACAACGGCAATCCTGTTATGTAACAGGCTGTGATCCGGATTAGGGGTTCTCTTCGGAGAACCTCTTTTCTTGGTCAAAAACTCGCAGAATGGAGGGAGAGATCATGAGTTACAGCGTAAATGGAACCACTATCACCCTGACCCGAGGCGATACCTTTATGGCTACAATCTCCATTACAAACCCGGATGGCTCAGAATACATCCCCGTCGATGGCGATGCTATTCGCTTTGCTCTGAAGGAGTCGTATGACGATGAAGATACGCTTCTGGAGAAAGATATTCCGATCGATACGATGCAGCTTGTGTTGCGTCCGGAAGACACCAAGGCGCTCAAATTTGGCAAGTATGTCTACGATATTCAGATTACTACCAAAGATGGAATCGTCTGTACCTTCATCGCCAAAGCACAATTCAAACTTACCGAAGAGGTAGCGTAAATGAGTAGAGTTGGTTCTATCGGGTCTGTGAACGTCTCTCTCCGTGGCTCCATCTCTGAGGAAGAGCAGCTATCTGGTGTCCTTTCACCTCATGCCACTTTATCCGGTAAAATTTCTGATGCTGCCACCAAACCGCCTGCATATCCGCCATATATGGGTCAGTATGAAGTGACGCCAAGCATAAGCGGCGAACAGGTCTTGGAGACTAAAGACAGGTATATGACCGACAATCTGGTAGTTTTGGAGGTTCCGTATTCAGAAGTGTCAAATACCGCAGATGGTATTACAGTCTACATTGGAAAAGAGGTTTAGCCAATGGCCAATATCAACAAAGTAATTTATGGCGGTCGTACCCTGATTGATCTGTCGGGCGATACTATCAGTCCTGATAAGCTGCTCGTGGGTTTCAAGGCGCACATGCCGGATGGCTCTATCCAGAACGGCACCTGTAACTTTGACATGAGCACCGCCGAGTGTACCGCTGCTGCAGCTGAGATTCTGCTCGGTAAGACTGCCGGTGTAAAGGGGCAGGTTGTAACCGGTACGATGCCCAATAATGGTGCTGTCACGGGTACGATTGCCGGCAAGACGAAGCAGTACACGATTCCCCGTGGCTATCATGACGGTTCTGGTAAAGTCAGCATTGCCTCCGCTGAGCAGGCGAAGCTGATTCCCGAGAACATCCGTCAGGGTGTCACTATTCTGGAAGTTGAGGGTACAATGTCCACCACCGAGGGTGCAAATCCTCAGGCAAAGGAAGTTACCCCTACCATTGCCGAGCAGCAGGTTCTTCCCGATTCCGACCAGGGATACAACTACCTGTCCCAAGTCACCGTCAAGCCGATTCCTTATTCCGAGACCGAGAATACTGCTGGTGGCCTTACCGCTACCATCGCGTAAACGAGGTGATGCCTGATGCCTGCGTACAATAAGGTCATCTACAATGGCAAGACGCTGATCGATCTGTCTGGTGACACTGTCGACGAGAATACCGTTCTCGAAGGCTATACGGGGCATAAGGCAGACGGTACGCCGTTCGTAGGAACATTTAAGGGTGGAAGCGAAACTGAGGAAATCGATAGAATTCTGACCTCAGGACTTACTGATGGCTATAAGTATTTCTACGATGATGGCACAATCATCAGCACTTCTCAGCAATCTGGGATGACGCTGACAAAGACTTTCAACAAGAAGTTGACCCAGTGTACCACTGTGCTCAGAGACCAGAGTGGAAACGAACTGGGTCGGACGGTAAAGGATTACACCAAGGAGCTGACGATTATCACTACTGTAGATCATTTAGGGCGGAAGCTCGTAAAGACTTTCGACAAGAAATTGCGAAATCTCGAGACTATTCTCTATGATCCTGACGGCAGTGTAATCGCGCAGCTCCATAAGACCTTCTCAAAGGATGGTAAATCCATTGAGACAACTGTGATCTACAACGAATAAATAAGAAGGAGGCGCGATTATGGCTGGTAAGAAGAAGTGTGGCGGCGGCAAGAAGAAGTAACGCCGAAGAAGCCAATTTTGCCAAATAAGGGGGATACATATGACGCCGAAGCAAAAACAGTGGCAGTTATTCTATCTCGGCTATTACGGCGAAACCACAGATGACATCGATGGCTTATGGGGGCCGCAGTCTGAGGCTGCAACAAAAGCGTTTCAATCGGCTGTTGGCATCAAAGATGACGGCATCTTCGGCGATCATACTCGGGATAAAACCATGGAGATGATCTCAGCAATCCAAGAGATCGTAGCCCCCTATGCAAAGAAGCCGTTGGTGGAAGATGGCCTTGCAGGGCCTGCGACAATGGCTGCAACCGTATGGTACCAGAAAGAAACTGGATTGACTCCCGATGGTATTGCTGGTGATATTACACGGCGATTTATTTCTACGGATGAGTCTATCAAACCCGTCCAGCCTGAAGATTCGACCCCAGATAAAGTCACCACTGGTACTTTTTGGGACGATATCGTCTATTTCACCCGAGAAGAGTGCAAATGCAAATGCGGCGGCCGTTACTGCAACGGCTACCCAGCAGAGATGAAGGAAAGCGTCATGCGTATTGCCGACGCCGCCCGAAAACATTTTAACGCCCCGGCAGATGTCATCAGTGCGCTTCGCTGTCAACGGCACAATGCCAACGAAGGTGGCGTCGCGAATTCGCAGCATATGTACGGCGAAGCGATGGATATTCGCATTCGTGGCGTTAGTTCAGAGGCACTCTATCGATTCATCATTTCACAGCCTGGCGTTCGATACGCGTACAAAATCAATGACACGAATGTTCATTTTGACATTCCAAAAGGATCGAGGTGAGTCCAGTGGAAGAAATATTTACGGTGATTGTAGGTTACGCACGGGATATTTCGGCCATTGTCACCTGCGCGGTCATGTTGATTAGGCCGCTCCGTGAGAAGATCCTTGGTCTTGAATCACTGCGAGAGGGCCTCCGGTGTTTGCTCCGAGCAGAGATTGTGCGTATCTACTATCGCCATAACGATGATAAGAAACTCAAAGAGTTCGAGTACAAGACCATTCAAGCCTGTTACTATGCGTATAAGGCTTTGAAGGGGAACTCGTTTATCGACCATATCTACAAAGAGATGGAAGAATGGGAAATCATCTAAAAATTCAACGAGGAGGAATTGCTATGATTATGCCCAACAAAGTCTACGACACCCTGAAGTGGGTGGCTACTATCGCCATGCCTGCGGCTGGCACCCTGTACTTCGCTTTGGCTGAGACGTGGGGGCTGCCCAAGGGCGCAGAGGTCGTTGCTACTCTGGCTGCCCTGGAAGCGTTCGCTGGTGCGCTGCTTCAGATCAGTTCTGCGAAGTACAACGCTGCAAACAAGGCTTGATTTTTCCTTGGGAGTAGTGTATGATATCAGCAGGCGTGAAAGCAGTTGAACGCTGTTAAACCTGCACAAATGTCGATTACTCATACACTACTCCTACAGAATGAGCCAAAAAGCAGTGTATACCAACGTTTACTGTATCTGTTGAGGAAAGCCTGAAGTAAGCGGGTAAAACCCTTACTTTGAACCGCAAAAAGTTCAAACCCCACTTTTCGCAAAATATAAGCAAGGAAGCACATCCTACTCCCCAAAAGAGTTGTGATGTGCTTCCTGTTTTTGCGTTTTGTGCTTTGCTTTGATGGGATAATTTCAGAAACCGACGCTGTCCAGAATCCCTCCTTTTTCGTCCTTCCAAATGAACGGGCGTTCCTTCTGGACACCGGTGCTTTTTTACTGTATAATGAAGAAAAAGGGGGATTTCTTATGGTAAGAGATTTAATGCACGACCCGCTGTTTCTTGGCAGAAAGTCGGCGCCTGCCACAAAAGAAGACTTGCAGACCGCTCAGGATCTGCTGGA
>JAQXZK010000166.1 GCA_029227175.1 Bacteroidales bacterium
GTCCTTTGACGACAGGGTTCTGCACCGGATGAACCGCAGGCACAGTGCAGCAGATGCCGTCAAGGCCTACAGGATTCTGCGGGAATGCGGTGTGGAGAACATCAGCATTGATTTGATTTTCGGATTCCCACCGGACTTCGGGAATGGTTCTCCATCGGGCAAAGACCTCGGGAATGGCGTTCCTGAGATGCAGGAAGAATATGGGACTGACGGGAGAGGAGGCAGAACCGATGGCGATGAAGGCAGGACTGGAGGCGATGAAGGCAGGACTGGAGGCGATGAAGGCGATGGATGCGCGGAAAAGATGAGTGAACCTCTTGACTATTGGAGAGACACTCTGCGCAGAGCTCTGGAGATTGGCGGTGACGGAAGACCCCCCGAGCACATATCCGCCTACCAATTGTCAATCGAAAAGGGCAGTGCCCTTGAGAAAATGGTTGCCGACGGAAGATTCACCCCGCTTTCCGATGAACTCTGCTCAGCACAGTATGACCTGCTCTGTTCAACCCTTGCTGCAGCAGGCTACAACCACTACGAAATCTCCAATTTCGCCCGCCCCGGCAAGGAAGCAATCCACAACAGCGCATACTGGAATCACACCCCATACGTCGGGCTTGGCCCGGGGGCACACAGTCTTGTTTTCAGGGAGTCTTACCCGGCAGACAGTCCCGGTCCTGCAGGGAAAACACTCGGGCAAGGAAGACCGGATGATGTCGTCAAAGTACACCAGGCGGAAGAAACCGCCGCGGAGAAATTCGGACAAGGAGATGACGCGCAAAAAAGGCTTGTTGCAAGGCAATGGAACATCGATGATGTCAGGAAATATATAAGTGCCTACAGAGATTCTCCAGCCCCACTTTCCCGGGAAAACTCTGACAACACCGACGGCAACACCCCGCCAGTGACAGGCGAAGAAATCCTGACCGCAGAACAAATCCACACCGAACAGATAATGCTCTGTCTGCGTACCTCCCGCGGCATCCCCCGCCACATCCTGGAATCCACCCCCGACTCAGTCGCCAGGGTCCGCCGCCTGATTGCCTGCGGCTCCCTCGTCCCTGTGAGCGAAATCTGCAAGGAAGACTCCTCCCGGGGCGACCTTCCCGGCAGACCTGGCAGGCCCGCCCAAGATGCTCCCCGCCTGAGAATCCCCGAGAACCGTTTCTTCGTCTCGGATGACATCATTGCGGAGCTTATCTGAAGAAATTTTAAAAAAAAGATTGCGAACAATGGCATCGCAAGTGCTGTGCGAATGGAATCAAAATTACAGTTTCGTGAAAATCACCTGACACACGAATCGCCATTCTATATACCTGCAGGGCACATCCTTGTGCCCGATGGCACCAAATTGAGCTCACCTGCCACAATTTTTACAGCTAACTATCTGATAATCAATAATGCCTTGTGCCCGATGAATTTCTCGAAGCCAAACCAGCTGTTTTCTCGAAGGGCAATCCGCTGTTTTCTCGAAGCCAAAGTTCTGCTCAATTGATGGCGTACTCTACTCCAAGGATATGAAATCGCTTCAGATGTGCCCGATGAGCTATGAAGGAGAGTTCAAGGTACCTGATGGCGTGGAATATACTTCAAGTCGCGCCTTCATTTCCTGTTCCCGTATTACGAAAATTGTCATTCCCGACAGCGTATGGGATATAGGTTACGAGAGTTTCTCCCAGTGTAAGAACCTACAGACAATTGTCATTGGAAACGGTGTGGAGGAGATAGACGAGGGCGCTTTCTAGGATTGCGAAAAACTCGATACGGTGGTGTTTGGGACTGGTCTCAAGCGGATAAAGAAGCATGCTTTCCACAATTGCAAGGCTTTGACTAAGGTCAACCTACCGGACGGGATCAGCAATTATAGTGTTACGTTGTTTGAAGGCTGCTCGAACCTGTCGGAACTGACGATGCCGGAGTGGATGGAAAAACGCCGCTCGGACATAATGGACTATGCCCACGGAAAGAAATAAACCATATGTGCCCAGAAGTGTTCACAGCCTTGTTCAAAGCCTTGAAGGAAGAGTTTCATCTCGTAGAGTGTGATAAACAGCATGATATCGGTGTTGTCAGGGCCTATTGGCAAGGATGCACCGTGCATGTCGAAATGGCCGACGGATGGCACTTTGTGTATGATGATTTCAGCGGGTATTCAAGCTGATGGAAGCCCTGAGAACGCTTATCGAGGCACTCCCCTGCCACAATTCCCTTTTGATACACAATTTGATTATGTTAAGTTGTTTCTGTCGCGCTACTCACCTAAATGCAATTATATCAGCTGCAGAATACACTTCTATAATTTCTTGAACAAGTCGTCCGCTGTTACCTGCCGGTTGACTTTACGAGCATACATATTATTGCTTAAGCCAAAGGGTGTGATATAAACAATTGAAAAAGACTTTTTTGTATTTGTCACTTTTCTGAATGTACGGAGTCGGTCTTCCACATAGCCGGAGTAAGCTTTTGTTATCTCATATTCTTCGCCGGCATATTTCATTTCGCAAACACTTATAGTTTTGTCTTTTCTATCTATCAGCAAATCAATCTGTCCACCTCTCTTCAGATCCTCATCAGCCTCTTCGTCATTCTTTACAGCCTCGGACGGTCGGTAAGACCAAGAACAAGGCGAGTAATAGATCCCGTTGATACCCAGAGCATTTACAATTTGTTCAATATGATGCAGACATACGGTCTCAAAAGCATAGCCCGACCATGCGATGTATTCCTGCTTACCAATCATCTGCATCCAATAGTTCCTGCCATAGTCTCCGCCCGTATTCATAAAATGGAGATGGAAAAGTGAAAACTGATCCGTAAGCTGGAACATTTTATTCTTCTTTTCTTTGCCGAAGGGTCGATAAGAACGAATAAACTCACATGTTTCCAACTCTTTGAGCAACGTTGTAAGGTTGCCGTTATTCGACAGTTTCGTCTTGTTAATCAATTCAAGTCGCGTCATACCCTTCCGGCTGCCACTCAGTGCGTTGATTACGGTAATATGTCTCTCTGCTTTTTTAAAAAGCGAGTCATAGAGCTTGTTGAATTCATCCGTCAATTCTCCGCCTTTGGTAAAACAGAGGTCATTAATATTCTCTGCGACACTCTTGTCCCGATCAAACAGCGACAGGTAGTAGGCAATTCCACCGACTGCCATATAGCAGTCAATAATCTCCGGTCGCTCATAATTAAAACCTCTGCTCAAAAAGTATTGCTCTGTTTCTTCGAGGCAAAAAGGCGAAACCAACATCTTGTGGGTCACGCGGTTGTGAAGCCCTCCTCTGGCGTTTATCAGTTTTTTTAGCATCCATGACGTGGCTGACCCGCAGACAATCAGCTTGATGTCATTCCGATAATAAGCCCAGTTATTCCAAAAGTGCTCCAGTGCTCCAAGGAAACGAGATTTTGGCGTGTCAAGCCATGGAAGTTCGTCGATAAAGATAATTTTAGTGCCATCTCCCATTTTCTCAATGTTCTTTGAGAGCATTCGGAAGGCCTCTGTCCAACTTTTAGGGCGTTGGTCATCTTGGAAGAAATCTTCCAGCGCGTATGAAAAATTAAGCAACTGGTCGGAGAGAGTTGCTTTCTCCTTACCCGTCATTCTGAAGGAGAACCGGCCTTCTAGCAGTTCCTTTACAAGAAAAGTCTTTCCAACGCGCCGTCTGCCATAAATGGCAACAAACTCCGACTGCTCAGAAGAAATATACTTATTAAGTTCTCTTTTCTCATTCTCGCGACCAATAATAGCTTTTTCCATACCGATAATTGCTTATAACATGGCGCAAAGTAAGAAAAATTCTCGGATTACGCCAAATAATAAATCTATAATGCGGCGCAATCTCAACTTTTTAACAAGATTACGCCATGTTATGAGATACAGAATCTTAAGATTTCCCAGCCCGGATAACACCCAAAAGAATTGCGGCAGAGCCGATGGCCGCGATGGGCGTCATTTTCTCGCCGAGGAAAATCATTGAAGATATCAGCGTGAAAATCGGATTCAGATAGACATAGTTCGTAAGATTTTGCATCATGGTTGGTCAGGAAGCACCATAACGAATTATCATTCAACTGCCTTTCGATGCCGTCCCACTGCATTGAAATCTCGTTCTGTCGCTCTTCGGTCATCACCTTGTTGTTATCCGTACTAAGGAACATTGCCTTGACAAGTTCAGCACTCGTAAGCAGAATTTTGCCGATATTCAAGCGTGTGAAAAGAGCGATAGGGTCCACATCGTCACCTACCTCATACCAGATGACTTTGACGTCCTCACAGAAGTACGTGTAGAGATGGTTGGCGACCACCGGATGTTTCAGACCGGATTTCACCTTCGCGATGAACCAGTTTTCTACCGTCTCATACGCTTGACAAATGAAAAAGTAGTCAATGTTCTTATTCTTCTGCGACAGCTCGATGTCGTTAAGGAACGACCCGGAATGCGTTCTGGTCTCATACTCCAAAGAGAAGTCAATCGTCTCAACAAGATCCGGATGCCTTCTCTTCATGTACTTGAGAATAATGAATAGGGATGTCAGGCGCTGTTGGCCATCGATGAGTTCGTAGCTGCCGTCATTTCGCCGGCGTACAACGATAGGCTGTAGACAATAATTCTTGTCACCATTGGTGTATATATCATCGAGAAGGCGTTCTACCTCTTCCCTTCCCCAGCAGTATCCGCGCTGATAAGAAGGGACGAAATACTGCCCGCTAATGTCACCGACGAGTTTCGGTTAGAGTATAATATTGTTGTTCATAACATGATATGATGGCTGAATGGAATTATTATAAGATTTCACGTAAAGGTAAGATTTTTTGTAATTATTTGCTTCGTCCTTCAATAACGAAAGAGCAGACCATCGAAGGCTCCTCTTTCTTGCTCAATAAATCTGATCTTACTCTGCTGACTGTGCTCCAGTCTATATCTCCAAGGCTAAGGCAACAACCCGCAAAAGAGGTCGCCCGACTAAGCCGAAAGTGGAAAAACAAGAGTTTTAGGTATACGAAATTGAAAAACTCAGATAGTTTCGGGGCCGATTTTTTGTTTGCAGTCACGTCTGGAATCCTTGTAAAAAACATTGCAACAAGTAAAGTATAATTTATTTTATAGCATAATTTTCGTCTTAATATAAACTTTGCTATATTTGCAAGCAAATAGAGCGTTATGATTAAGAGATATTCGGACATAGAGATTATTCAGATGCTTGGGGAACGGTTCAGAAAGTACCGTATTGCTCTGGGACTTACACAGGCGGCTCTCTCCGAGAAGGCAGGCGTGTCGAAGATGACCATTCACAAATTCGAGTCGGGCTCGGCCGGCAATGTGTCGGCACAGACACTCATCTCCCTGCTTCGGTACACCGGACTTATAGAAAATCTCGATTCACTGATTCCGGACGTGCCTGAATCTCCATATTCCACCATTTCAAACAGGAAACGAGTAGGACATGGCAACAAAGCACAACAATAACCCCCAACGCATAGAGGTATCTCTTTGGGGGAGACCCATCGGCATTTTGTCGTGGAATCATCGATTGCAAGTCAGTACATTCTGGTTCTCGCCGGAGTATTTCAGTGAACCGTATGACCTGGCACCCATAACTTATCCCAAAGGTATGCAATCTTCGGCTATCGGCATCACAGGACATCGTGAGCCCAAAATATATCAGGGGCTTCCGCCGTTTTTGTCCGATTCGCTTCCAGACAAGTGGGGTAACGACCTCTTTGACCAATGGTTTACCGATGAGGGTCTGCACGAGAAAGACAAGACCCCGCTGACAAAGCTCTCGTTCATCGGTCGGCGAGCCATTGGAGCTTTGGAGTTCGCTCCTATTATAGAAAGCGGATTCTATGACGACCAGACTGTGAAGATAGATGCTTTGTACGAGCAGGCAAAATTGGTGGAACAGCGTCTTGCCGGCGTTTCAATCGTCCCCGGAGAACCGCTCACGCGGAGAGCGCTTTTAACCATCGGGACCTCCGCAGGCGGCCGACAGATGAAAGCGATTGTCTCCATTGCACCGGACGGCTCTTTTCATAGCGGTCAGACGACAGCCGACCCCACATACGAACACTGCATCATCAAGTTCAACACGCCCGAACACGCCCTCTCGGAGATCGAGATGACCTATTATGATATGGCCATAGCCGCCGGTATCAATATGATGCCCAGCCGTCTGATTGAGGTAGAGGGGGTGCGTCATTTTCTGACGCGGCGCTTCGACCGTAGAGACGGCCGAAAAATCTTCACACAGACCCTGGCTGCCATAGCACCCGATGCCGACAGTTACGAGGAAATTTTCCGCACGGCTCGTGAACTCTCCGTTCCCAAATCCGAAATCGACGAACTGTTCCGCAGGGCCGTTTTCAATGTTTTGGCCAACAACACAGACGACCATAATAAAAACTTCTCGTTCTTGATGGACCGCGACGGCGAGTGGCACCTTGCACCTGCATACGATATGACATTCATCATTGCGACCAACGGGCGTGAGGCGGAACGGAATCATTGTCTGTCAATTGGCGGAAAGATCGCCGACATATCGGATGAAGATTTAATCCGTCTGGGGAAAAACAATTCCGTAAGGAACCCTGCAGGCGTTATCGAAGATGTGCGGAGGGGGATCTCTATATTCGTTGATGCGGCCCGACGCAACCGTGTGGACTCGTTCCATATTGAACTTATTGCAGCACGCCTTGCGGAACTCAATCCCGACTTGGGCATCGCTATTCCCGGCAAGGAAGTATTCTCGTTTGCAACTTCGGATGGAACCCGGGTTAAGAATCTCCGTTTTGAGCGAACCGAGTCGGGAAATATCCACATCGCGGCACAGATAAACGATCGGGATGTCAAGTATGTAGTGACGGCCAAGAAACCGCTGTACAAAGAGATACTGGACGCAGGGTTCAATGCAATGCCTGACAGCAAAAAAGAGGAGTTGGCCAGAACGTACCTCCTGCACAAAGGTCAATGATTGGCATCGGCTATGCCGTTTCCCGCAAAATATTTGGCTTCAAGTATGAAATAGTCAAGACCGTCAGCCGCCTTGATGGAAAGGAAGCGGTAAACATCTTCGCGAATGTCGATATTTTTATTGTTGGAATTGTAGTATTATTCATAATGAATCATATATAATACATAAGGAAAGAAATATAGATGTGGTGTATATTTAACCGTGGGTTGTTTCACCATTGCCAAAACTAGTGTTGTGTATCCTGAAAAGATGCCTATATTTGTGTATTCCTATGTGAGGAAATCATAATATATTATACCCGCCAATATTTTTCAACAAATCAACAATGCCTTACGGGAAGAACTCGCCGGAGAATC
>JAQXZK010000167.1 GCA_029227175.1 Bacteroidales bacterium
TCAGCATGACAAGTTGGGGAGAGTTTCCCCGTCGCTCGCAGCAGCAGCGACCCCGGGGAACGTTGTCACGTTGTCATATTGTCATGTTGTCATTTACATTCGGGCACTTTTCGGCTATAATAAATAATATATAATATATATTATTTATTATACCTGATTTCTCCCCCGCAGATGTATTTGACAATGTGACAACATGACAACATGACAACGCGTATTCGCTCAACTCGCTGTCAACCAACGGATTAAGCCGATTCTTCGTAGTCATTTCTCTTCATCGAGGGTGCCTCTGCCCTCTTCCTACGCCCCAATCTACCCCATTTTTCGGGCGGGTGACGGCAAATATTGTGGGTAGAATCCTTGCATCTGTACGGGCTGAATGTTACCTTTGCAAAAGAGAAGAAATGATAATATCCGTAACTCAAGTGATAACAAGCATGAATGAAGATTTGAAGTCAATGTGGCAAGAGCTTATCATTGATATAATCAAAGATAAAAAGAATGATGTGGCAGAAGATTTATTTCAAAGCCACATAATCTCGTCATTTAGGTTGTTAGGATGGAGTTTGGCTTATCATGAAATATGTCCGAAAGAACGCATTAACATCGGAGCAAATAATCAGATAGAGCCAGATATTACTATCAAGCTGGCTGGAAAACCTGTAATGGTGATAGAAGTGAAGCGACCAAACAATACCGTAACACAGCGTCAGGAAGAGCAATTACTTTCGTATATGCGCATTCTTGCTCTCCCCGTGGGTATTTATTTCGGTCATGAGATAAGGTTCTATTACGATACAGGAAATGACAGCCCCCAACTTGTGTGGACCTGTGAACTGAATTCTCAAGCGGAGAATGGGCCACAGTTTGTTGAGTTTGTTAAGAAATCAACATTCAGTCAGGAGAGAATACTCAATTATAGTAAAGAGAAATCTAAAACAATACATTCAACCGCTATTATGAATCAGTTCAGCCAAGGATTGCAGGAAAATGCTGACTCAATCATCAAAGCTCTTTTAACCGATTATTTTGTGCAGAGTAAAAGATGTAATAAAGACATAGTTTCCTCTATATTAAATTCATACGTATTCTCTATTGATAAGGAACAATGCTGCTCGGCCGTTGATATAAGTCATCCTACTGGAATCATGTTAGCTGAAACGAATAATGGCAGTCGTTCTAAAAGAGATACCACAAAATATTCTATTGATGGTGGAAAGACTTATCTTGGGAAAGGAAAAATTGTTAGCCGAATTGTAAAACTGTTTATGGAAAAGAATCCGGATGTTACTTTCGAACAATTAAGGAAAGCCTTTCCTGATAATCTCCAGGGCTCATACGGAGTGGTAAGGAGTTTAGAGCAAATCGAATTATCTAAACAAAATCATAAAGACTTGTCTCGCAGGTATGTGATGAATGAGCAATTATTGACTGCTGATGGTAAAATTGTGGTTGTGTCCAATCAGTGGGGGCAGTATAATTTTGCCAATGTTTTAAATCTGATTTCTCGTTGGGGATGGGATATTCTTTCAAGATAAACAATGAATTCATCCAGTGGAATTATCATGTTAATTATGAAAAAACACTGGAAATAATATCTCGCGAAGATGTGCGTGTTCCACATCGGCAACAGGTAGAGTGGGCATATATGTTCTCTAAATGGGAAATAGAAAATGTATTTGGACTGGAAAATGGATGGGAAGAGTGGCGTGAAACGGTATATTGGATGGATTGGGATGAAGTGATGGAGCGCTTTTTATTTGAGATGCTCTTACAGAAGTTTTCTTATAAGGCTCAGACTCCCGATTATGGCGAGGAGAGCACTGACATATTCAACGGCATAGTCTTACCCCGCATCATGCAATTCCAAAGTCGTGGAAGGCGCGAAAGAGTGTATGAAAACGTCATCAAAGAGATGGATAAAACGAATATATAACAGTATGGCCAACGACAATAAAAATTTCTTCGATAAACAGACCCCTTCGTCGAAGGTGAAGGCCACCATAGTGTCCGAATACTTTCCGCAATACTGCAAAATCATTGCGCGGAAACACATGCCTCGCCACTTTGGCTATTTTGACATGTTTGCCGGCCCCGGCATCTATCTGGATGGAAGCTACTCGACCCCCATTCTGGTGGGCCGCAAGTGCTACAACGACCCCATGCTCCGCGATAGGGTATGGATGATGTTCAACGACAAGGATCTTGGAGAGAAACTCAGGGAGAACTTCGAGTCCGTATTCCCGCCCGAGACCTTTGCCATAGAGCCGCGCTTCGGCAGCTTGACATTCGGCGAATGTCCGAAGATAGACGAATTCCTGACCCGCAACACGATGGTGGGTTTCTACAACGAGTGCCCCACGCTGCTCTTCATCGACCCCTTCGGCTACAAGCATATCAATACCAACGTGCTGGCCCGATTCTTGACACAATGGGGCAACGAGGTGTTTATCTTCATGAACACCAAGCGCCTCAATGCCGCCTTCGAGAACGAAAAGTTTCTGAACGACCTGCGAGTTGTATTTCCCACCACATTCGAGGAAATCCGCAAGGATAAGAAGCTGCTGGACTTTGTGGAGGAGCGCCATCACTTCATCATCGAAAGGCTGGGGAAGGAATTCGAGCGGGTGCTGGGTAGCAGGGTGTTCTACACGGCTTTCCAGTTTCGTGAGGAAGACCAGAACACACCGAGCCACTACCTGTTGCACATCACCAAGGGAGCGAAAGGATATGAGCTCATCAAGCAGGTCTACAGCCGCTACGACAATGTGCCTCGTGTACTCGACGGGGTGGCCACCTACACGTTCGACCCCAAGCATTTTGAGGGAAACAACATGATGGACGAACTCTTCAGCCAACAGAATATAGAGAACCTGAAAAACCGGCTGCAGCAGGCATATAGCGGGCGGAAGGTGGATGCAAACACCCTCTTCAAGGAGCATCAGACCACCAGCAAGTATGCAGGGCGACATTATCGCCTCGCCTTGCGGCAGATGGCCGACGAGGGGAAAATATGTGTTGAATATACCGATGGAAAGAGCCACAGGGCCAGTGTGCTGCTTATCCCCGAGTGCATAATAACGTTCAGGTCATGGCAGAGACAACAATAGAATGGACGGACAAGACGTGGAATCCGGTGACCGGATGCACCAAGAAGTCTGAGGGATGCGCCCATTGCTACGCAGAGGTGATGGCCCGCCGGCTGAAGGGCATGGGGCAAGCGAAATACAGCAACGGTTTCCGCCTGACGGTGCATCCTGATGCGCTGAAGGAGCCGATGGGGTGGCGTGGTTCCTGTCTGGTCTTTGTCTGTTCCATGAGTGACCTCTTTCATGAAGAGGTTCCCTTCGGGTTCATCGACTGTGTAATGGAGACCATCCGGCAGACTCCCCGGCACCGATACCAGATTCTGACCAAACGAGCCGAACGGATGCAGCAATACTTCACTACACATGCCGTGCCGGCCAATGTCTGGCTGGGCGTGACCGTCGAAGCCCGAACGACCAAATTTCGCATCAACTGTCTGCGCTGCCTACCGGCACCTGTCAGATTCCTCTCGTGCGAACCGCTGTTGGAGGAGTTGGGGCAACTCGACCTCGATGGGATAGACTGGGTGATAGTGGGGGGCGAAAGCGGCGTCAAGGCGCGTCCCATGAAGGAGGCGTGGGTGCTGGACATCCGGCGGCAAGCGGCAGAACAGCATAAAGCCTTCTTCTTCAAGCAATGGGGAACCTGGGGACAAGATGGCATCAAGCGTAGCAAACACGCCAATGGCAAGCTACTGCAAGGACGTGTGATTCAACAGATGCCCGTCGAACGCCAAACGGAGAAGGAGGGACAACAATGAGCGCAGATTACCGGTTGATTGACGTACAGTTCCCGTCATTGAGGGCCCGGATTGCCGATTTCATCTCTGCGGCCTCTTCGGGCCGGATGGATGCG
>JAQXZK010000168.1 GCA_029227175.1 Bacteroidales bacterium
CAAAGGAGCCTAACTGGGATAACTTCCAGGCATTCCTCGACGGTGAAGTACGTTACCTGTCATTGAAGAAGGTTAAACCGGCTGAAGCACAGGAACTCTTCGACGCTTCCAAGAAGGCTGCTCAGCACCGTTACGCTACATACAAGCGTATGGCCAAGATGGATTTCTCTGAATAACATTCCATTCCCTCTTACATAATCAGAGCCCTCATGCTTCGTGGGGGCTCTTTTTTTTGTCTATTCCGTCAGAGCGCGTCAACTTATCACAGCCTTGAATTGTTCGTTTAGCAATTTGTTTGTACATTTACAACCGTTTAAAGGCCGTAGTCGTAGACGATTAAATGACGATCGAAGACTACTCTAAGGCCATTCGAAGAGAATTTGACAAACAACAAACGATAATCTTTCTAAAAACACACTTACATTATGAAAACACGAATTGCTGGAGCGCTGTCAGCCTGTCTGCTTTCCTTCACTGCCGTACCGTCCCTCTGGGCACAACCGACGAAAGAGGAAGTACGCAACGATATGCAGCGCGTAGCCAACTGGCAGATTGCCAACTACGTGGGTCGCCGCAGCGACCTCAACTGGGAGAACGGAGTGTGTCTGTTGGGCATTTCCAAATGGGCGGCTTTTGCCGAACAGGAAGACAACGACATGAGTTACTATGAGTGGCTGCTTGCCCTTGGCGAGAAACACTCCTGGAATGTCAAAAACCGACGCTACCATGCCGACGATGTGGTCATCGGGCAGTGCTGGATGCAGCTCTACGACCGCTTCAAACGCGAGGAGATGATTGCACCGGCCAAGAAACGTGCCGACTGGGTCATCGCCAACTATCCCAAGACGAAACTTGTGCTCACGCCGGGTGACTCGACCTCTCAATTCCGCTGGAGCTGGTGCGACGCACTCTTCATGGCTCCTAACTTGTACGTCGAGCTCTACAACCGCACCGGCGACAAGAAGTATATCAAATTCATGGACAAGGAGTTCAAGGCCACCTATAAATTCCTCTATGATAAGGAAGACAGTCTCTTCTACCGCGATTGCCGTTACTTCCCCAAGTACAAGAGAGAGGCCAACGGAGAGAAAATCTTCTGGGGACGCGGCAACGGCTGGGTAGCCGGCGGACTCTGTGAAATCCTGCGCGAGCTTCCCAGGGGTGACAAGAAGTATCGTCCTTTCTACGAGAAACTCTTCATCGAGATGTGTTATCGCATCAAGAACTTGCAGGGCGAAGACGGTTTCTGGCGTGCCAGCATGCTTGACCCCGGAGCCTATCCGAGTCCGGAAACCAGCAGTTCCGGTTTCTTCACCTATGCGTTGGCATACGGCGTGAACGAAGGACTCCTTCCCCGCGAAGAGTTCCTTCCCGCTACCCTCAAGGCCTGGAAAGCCCTCACGTCTGCTGTCGAGGAAGACGGTAAGCTTGGCTATGTGCAGCCCATCGGTGCCGATCCTAAGAAGGTGACCCGCGAGATGACCGAGGTCTATGGCCCCGGTGCTTTCCTCATGGCCGGTCTTGAAATTTATAAGATGGCTAAGGACGACGCGCCCACCCTGCTGGGCATGGACCGCAAGCGTGTGATGGAAATTGCTGACATGCTGCCCGAGAAGCCCGAAGGCATCGGCGTCAGCTATAAGAACCGTGCCGTGTGGGAACGCCTCAGCCAGACACCCGAGGCCAAAGAGTTCCTGACAAAAACTGCACCGGATATGGCTGCCGGCGGCATGCCACCCTTCGTTGACTCGCTGTATCTCGACCTCAACAAGAGCAATTACCGCCTGCCGGGCGAGATTATGATGCGTGCTCGCAACAATTTCGTCTATTACCTCACACTGGCAGAGTGTATGGAGAACCGCGGACGCTATGTACCGGCCATCGAAGCCGGTCTCATCGAGCTCTGCAAGCAGAAGCCTTGGTCCATCCCTGCTCACGACCGCAACCTGAAGAACTATCACGGCACCGAGTACTATGCCGACCTCTTTGTTACCTGTGGCGGAAACGGCATCGCACAGTGTGTCTCCATGCTCGACGACAAGCTCTCCACTGCTGTCAAGGCCCGTGTGCAGTGCGCCTTCGACGAGAAGCTCTTCCGCCCCATGAGACGTTGCCTCACGACCGGCAAGCTTTGGGGATGGTTCACCGTCACCAACAACTGGAACTCTGTCTGCTTGGGCGGTTCAGCCGGTGCCGCATTGGCACTGCTCCCCAATAAGGTAGACCGCGCCTACTTCGTAGCCATTGCCGAGAAGTACAGCAAGTATGGCATGCAGGGTTATTCGGACGACGGATATTGCAGTGAGGGGGTAGGCTACTTCAACTACGGATTCCGTGCCTACGTTACTATGCGCGAGACAATCTGCCGAGCCACCCAAGGTCGGATAGACCTCTTCCGCGACCCCAAGTTTGTGCGCATTGCAGGCTATGGCAACGGCATACAGATGGCTCCGGGAGCCAGTCCTGCTTATTCGGACGGACGCTTCGGTCTCTCGCCCGACCGTTTCCTCATTGAGTACTGCCAGTATGCTTTTGGACAACGTGCCAAGGTGTCTGACGACTACCCGCTTCCGTTCAAGGCCGAGAACTTTTCCATCTACCTCATCGAGCAATTCCCTAACCCGTCCTGGAAGATGGACCTCACCCCCGAAATCAAGGAAGAGCTCAAGCACATCGCCAACCCCCTGCGCACTGTCTACGACCGTTCAGGCATCTACATCCTGCGCCCGGCCATCGGAGCTGACAGCCGACTTTCCGTTTCGTTCAAGGGCGGACATAATGCCGAGAACCACAACCACAACGACGTAGGTTCCTACAACGTGGCCATAGGCGCTCAAGTGATGGCCGGCGACCAAGGTGGACCGCACTCCTATCCGGGCGACTTCTTCAACCGCGAGGCCTATGACAAGTACAAAATCAAAGGTTCGTTCGGCCATCCTGTTCCTTATGTAGCCGGCAAGGCACAGCTCACCGGTAGCAAAGCCCGC
Source organism: Bacteroidales bacterium (assembly GCA_029227175.1). Classification (GTDB taxonomy): domain Bacteria; phylum Bacteroidota; class Bacteroidia; order Bacteroidales; family Bacteroidaceae; genus Bacteroides. The sequence continues at coordinate 2,988 of JAQXZK010000168.1, forward strand.
GGAGTCGTTACCGACACCGAATACAGTGATGCGAGAGACGTGGTCAGCATCGACCTCTCGGCAGCCTATGACGTGGGCGGTCTGCAACTCATCCGCACCTTTGACTATAGCCGTGAAGCAAACGGCCGGTTTACTGTCGAAGACCGCTTCACTGCGGCAAGCGCCATTCCGATGGAAACCTGCATCACCACCCGTGCCACATGGTCACAAGCCGACAAGAACACCATCCTGCTGCAGGAAGGCGAGCAGCAGCTACGTGTAAGAATCGAGGCATCGGGTCCATTCACCATCAGCGAAGAGAAAATCTCGGTCAACTGTCCGGAATATGCACGCATCGGCATCTCCCTGAAGAAGCCGGTAGCCAACGGATATATCCGTCTCACCTATCTGCCTTGACGCACAGGTTGCCACCGGCAACCCCTTGACCGACAGAATCCCGGCCCGCACCGAGTCACTATACATGATTGAGGCTGTGTCGTAACAACAATTCTACGGCACAGCCTCTTTCTTTCTGACAGATATGACAGTACTCTCTTAGAGAGGACGGCAGTATCTCGTAGCGAATTCATCAACGAGGAAGCGAAGCCCAAGATATGGCACAACCTTGACAAAACGAAAGTAAAAAAGTGTTATAACGGAAAGAAAGGACACTTTCCCTATCTATTTGAACACAGGAGTCCCTGTTTGATTGAGTATCTTTGTAAAGTGTCAAATAATAAAAGAATGTGCCTATGATTATAAACAAAGAGCTCATCAGCAAGAACAGTACATTACTATATGGGAAGATGAAGAAAATGTACCGATACACATTCAGTGAACTGCAAAAGCTTGCGAACCTTGAAAGTACAGATTTATGCCTGGCCCTTATCCAACTGCTGCAGGAAAACAAAATCATGCAGGACAAAGGACCGCAAGGAATATGTTATGCTGCAGTGTAAATGTACTGAACAGAACAACAATGTAGATTATACAGAAAAGCCATAGCCCGGCAATCGCGGACTATGGCTTTTGTTTGTCTTGTATAAACCCAACTCTGCCCGGTTCTCCGGTAGAAAGAGAAAAAACATCACGACAGAGAGAGATTTCTGGCTTGCGACGTCTCTCTTCAGGCGCAGATTAAGGAGAAAGGGAAGCAAGCCCCCCTTCCCACAGAGAGAACTGTACGTTTTTCATGTTATCACGCTTTGTCAGGTTGGCAAACTCTCTTAGCGAGTGTTCCGGGCACTTTGTCAGCCTGACAAAGCCTCCGAAAGGCCTGCACCCCCCACTTTGTCAGCCTGACAAACCCCGCGAAA
>JAQXZK010000169.1 GCA_029227175.1 Bacteroidales bacterium
GGCATAAACAATCAAATAAATTTGTTGTTTCTGCGCTCAAATTGCACTACTTTTGATAAGACAGGCGGCACCTCGGCATAAACAATCAAATAAATTTGTTGTTTCTGCGCTCAAATTGCACTACTTTTGATAAGACAGGCGGCACCTCGGCATAAAAAATAAGCAAGCTTATTTTATTCTGCGCTCGGTTTGCACTATCTTTGTCCCATATCATAAACCAAATATCTGTATTTATGGCAACAATCATTACAAACGAAAATTTCAAGGAACTCTTAACAGGCTCTCTTCCTGTTGTGATTGACTTCAACGCCTCATGGTGTGGTCCTTGTCGCATGGTTGCTCCTATTATTGAGGAGCTGGCAGCCGAGTATGAAGGACGAGTAGTAATTGGCAAGTGCGACGTTGATGAAGAAGGAGACGTCGCTGCCGAATTCGGCATTCGCAACATTCCTGCTGTCTTCTTCTTCAAGAATGGAGAATTGGTAGACAAGCAAATTGGTGCAGCACCCAAGTCAAAGTACGTTGAAAAGATAGAAGCCCTCCTATGAATGACGAATTTATGAACGAAGACCTCGATGACGAAAAAACCATCGAGTTTATCAAGAACTATCTTCCACAAGATTTAAAGGAAAGATTCTCTGATGACGAACTGACCTACTTCTTGGACCTGATTGACGAATATTATGTCGAAAGCGGTGTTTTAGACGCTACCCCGGACAAAGACGGATGTATAGACATTGACTTAGAGAAAATCGTCGACTACATCATCAAGCAGGCCAAGCGTGACGGCATAGGAAACTATGAACACGACGAAATCCTGTTCGTCGTACAAGGAGAGTCTGACTATATCGACTCTTTAGACGAAGCGTAAAGGAAGAAAACAGACATAAGAATAAGGGCGAATCCCAAAATGCCGTAAACAAGGCGTGCCGGATTTCGCCCTATTTTTGTGACAAGCCATCGGGTGTTCTGCGCTTGGAAGAACCAGTCCCAATCCATAACCGAGGCCCCCAGGGCGAGAAGTCCCGATACCATGAATAACGCCTGTATGAAGTATTGACTTGCCACCTCTGAACAAACTCCTTTCCTTTTTTACAGTTTAACGACCCTAATTCCGTTCTCCCTTTCCTCAATCGTTACCTTCACGGTGTCTGCCGGCAACAATTCCTCTACCAACTCCGGCCACTCGATGAAGCAGATGGCGCCACTATAGAAGTAGTCCTCATAACCCATATCATAGACTTCATCCAACTTCTTTATGCGGTAGAAGTCAAAATGGTAAATCAGCGCACCGCTTTCGTCAGAACGATATTCGTTCACGATTGCAAAAGTCGGAGATGTAATAGGATCTGTCACACCAAGTTCTTCACATACAGCCTTGATGAACGTTGTTTTTCCCGCACCCATTTTGCCGTAGAAGGCGAATACGGGTTCTTCACCCATGGCGGCAACAAACTCCTTTGCTGCAACGGAGATATTGTCTAAACTGTCAATAATGATTTCTTTCATAACACAAGAATACATCTGTTTGTGGGAACAAAGATAGTGCAAACCGAGTGCAGAATAAAATAAGCTTGCTTATTTTTTATGCCGAGGTGCAGCCTATCTTATCGAAAGTAGTGCAAACTGGGTGCAGAAACAACAAACTTGTTTGTATGTTTTTGCTGAGATGAAGCCTATCTTATCATCCGGAACGTTTGACAGACTGACAAACACTCTTGTCACATGTGTAAATGCTCTTTGTCACCCGACAAACATGCTTATCATATGTGTAAATGATGTATGCCCAACTGACAAACACTCTTGTCACATGTGTAAACACTCTTTGTCACCCGACAAACATGCTTATCATGTGTGTAAATGATGTATGCCCAACTGACAAACGCTTTTGTCACATGTGTAAACACCCTTTGTCACCCGACAAACATTCCTTTCTCATGTGTAAATGATGTATGCCCACCTGACAAACGCTTTTGTCACATGTGTAAATGCTCTTTGTCACCTGACAAACACGTTTTACACATCATCCGGTCGACTTTGTCACATAGACAAAGCCTCCGGGAACATGGCTAAGAGAGTTTGTCGGGTGGACAAAACATAGCATCACGTGAATTGGTAAGTCTCACCTTTCGGCAAACAACAGTAGGAAGCGAATGGAAGGAAAAGCAGACGAGCAAAGGGCGATGCAATGCCGATGCTGAACTCGTTCCCTCGGGAGGAAAATTTTGTTACCTCGCGAGGGAGCAAATTTCTGCGTGTAAATCTCTCGGAGCGACTTCTCCTTGTTTCAGCTGCAATTCGTCGGGGCTACACGCTATCCCCTCTCCGACTCCAAGACTATAAATGGGATTATCATCTCCTCCAGCGAAATGCCTCCATGTTGGAATGTATCTTCGTAACGACGAGCAAAGAGATTGAAGTATTGTGCATAACTGAGATAGGTGGGCCCCATGGCAAAGATATATCTGCTGCTGAGGCTCTTGCAGGGCAGCATAGCATCGGTCGGATTGGCAATTTCGTATATCCGCTTGGAGTGATGGGTGATGTTCTTGGAGACCTTGTATCTCAGGTTATTGGTGGTATCGTTGTTGTGGCACACGACCTTCTCCGACTGGGTCACGCGGATGCTTCCGTGATCGGTCGTAATGACAATGGTATAGCCCCTACGGCTAAACTGCATCAGCAGGTCGTTCAACGAGGAATGGACAAACCACGACTGTGTAATGGAACGATAAGCCGCCTCTGTCTTAGCCAGTTCGCGTATCATCTTGTTCTCCGTACGGCCATGGCTCAACATGTCGATAAAATTGGCAACAGCCACATTCAGTTCGTTCTTTTGAAGCTGAGGAATTTCCCTTATCAACTGTTCGATACTGCCTGCATCTGTCAGTTTGCGATAAGAGAACGACTCCGTCCTGTGATAACGTCGCAACAAGTCCTCAAGAAGCGAAGCCTCATTCCGGTTTTTAGGTTCTTCGTCACTGTCTTCAACCCATAGTTCCGGGAAAGTTCGGACTATCTCACTCGGCATCAACCCGGAAAAGAGAGCGTTTCGAGCATACTGTGTTGTCGTAGGCAGGATACTGTAATACAACGATTCGGTAATGCTAAAATCAGCCGGGATCCTTGAAACAAGTATTCTCCACTGGTCGTAACGGAAATTGTCAAGCACCAAGAAGAAGACCTTCCTTCCCTGCTCGAGCATAGGGAAGACCTTCCGGGGAAATACCTCCGGGCTTAACAATGGACGTTGTTCTTGCTCACCTCGCCTATAGGAAGCGACCCAAGACAAGTAATGCTTAGCAACAAACTTGGAGAAAGCCTCTGTTGCCTCTTCCTTTTGCTGCTTCAGCATTTCGCCCATAGGATGGTGAGTATCTGCAAAATCTAACTCCCACTTCACGATTTTACGATACAACTCCTCCCAGCTTTTCGTGTCGCTGGCCTCGGCTATCTGACGACCTATCTTGCTAAACTCTTCCGTATAGTCACTTTGGCTAACCTCGCTCTCGATGCTTTGTCTGTGGAGATTACGCTTCAAAGAGAGCAGAATCTGATTGGGGTTTACCGGTTTGATTAAGTAGTCGGCGATTTTTCGACCGATAGCCATGTCCATAATGTGTTCTTCCTCGCTCTTTGTCACCATGATAACAGGGGTTGTCGGGCGATACACCTTCAGTTGTTCAAGGGTCTCCAGTCCTGTTATACCAGGCATGTGTTCGTCCAGCAGCACAAGGTCGTAAGCCACAGACTGGCAACGGCTAATCGCATCAACACCATTCGTTGTAGTGTCCACATCATAGCCTTTTTCCTGCAAGAAAAGAATATAGGGGCGCAAAAGTTCTATTTCATCATCAACCCAGAGCAATCGGCTTCGTTTCATGGCTATCTATGCTTTTATTCGTCTTCAAAGATAACTTTCATTTCCTGATCATCTTCCTCTTCCTGCTTCTTTTCTTCCGAAATGTCTTCCTCCGCAGCATCTTCTTCCATCTCTTCTTCACGCAGCATAAGTTCTTCGTCCAGATTCAGCCCCTCTACGTTCGGCAAAGCTTCTTTCACGAAATTCTCTTCATAGAACTTCCGATATGCATCCACATCTTCAACCGACAGCAAATTCCGAAAGTTTGAAGCCGAGATTATCAGAGTCTGAACACCACTCCACTGGGTCATCAAATTCTCGCTGCTTCTTATCAACTGCTGATAGTGCAAACACTCTTTAAAATCAGAGAACGTAGAAACAGAAATTAGGTCCAGTCTGCCTACCCGAGATTCTCTCAAATCAAACGTCTTAAGTTGGAAAGAAGAAAATTTGAATTGCGCTAACGAGAATTTCAATTTGTGCTTCGTCACCAACTGTTCAGGAAGAATAAAAACGAAATAGAAGTCCGTCTCCCTTTCCAGCGAGAACTTACTTGTTGCAAAGTGCGTCTCCACCTCCTCGGCCAATGTTCCCATTCCTTCTTCCTTCTCGGGCACGGCATTTAAATACGATAGCCAATAGTCTTTCATGAGACATTCCGGTTCCTCACGCTGCACCGCCTTTTTCTCCGGAGCTATCAACGTATCACAACCCTGTGCCTGTAACCTCGCGTGTTTAATAAGCAGTTCAGAGGAGGCATATTCCGCACAACGTCCAAACGAAGTCCTTGCCTCCGGCTCTCTCAGCAACTGCTGCAAGACTTGCCCCTGCAAATAGTACAACCTTGCCTTCTGCGACTCTACACGCTCACTTTTGATCAGCTGTTCCAACACCGGAAGTGCCTCGTTCCATCGGTTTTCTTCTACCAGTAAAGACACTATGACCTGTTGTTGCAAGTGGCGCAATGCTCTGTTCGTGGGTGAAATGTGTCGGATTGCCTCCTCAGCATCAAAGAAACGCCGTTGGGCAACGTAACATGCAGCTAATCGGGCATATGCCTCAGATACGATCTCCTGCTGTCCCCGATACAATCGTATGATATACCGAAAAGTGCGTACGGCCTCCTCGTATTGCCCTCCACCGAACAGTGCTTTGCCTCGCAACATCCACGCACGGTGCAGATACGGATTGAACTCCTTACGTTTCAACCATTGCTTGTACGCTTCTGTCGGGCGAGAGACGGCCTTATACTTAGGCTTTGCAACAATAGAATGTTCTCGAATTGCCTTCTCAGACTTCAGTACCGCCTTATACATCAATCCACTTGCAAGCTGTTGATTCCCACTGCATTGAGACACAAATACCGGCAACGGACGAGCATAATCCTCCTTCGAGCCGGCGAGCTGGACTCTTATTCCTTCGTCATATGCCTTTTGGGCATTAAACCCCACATTGTATTTCGCAGCAAAGGCATGGTACAAACGAACTTCTCGCGTATTCCTACTCGTCGAGCACCCAAACATCATGGAAAACAAAACAAGGAGAAAGGAGCAGAAAGCCAATCGACTCAAAATCAGCGAGAACGGTTCAAAAGAGCCTTTCCTGTTTTGCATAATGCATAAATGACAATGGACAAAAAAATGATGCTGGCACCCGAAGGTATATTATGATAAAAAGAGAGCAAGAGCCCTCCTATGCAACAGACAAAACCTATCACCATCGAAAGCCAGACAACTCGTTCAAAGCGGCAGGTGAAAAGATTGGCTATCATTTGAGGAATGGTCATCAACGAAATGACCAGCACAATACCAACCATTCGCAAGCATGCTACTATGCTGAGAGCAATGAGCATCATCATCAGGTACTCTATCAACCGAACCGGTACGCCCTGTGAGCGAACAAATTCCCTGTCAAATGCCACATTCTTAATGACATCCTTTAAACAGAAATAGAACAGACCGACAACAAAAGCGACTACTGCCAAAAAAAACAAATCAGTTCTCGTAATCGTCAGAATATTCCCGAACAGATAGGCAGACAAATCGGGAGCAAAACCGGAAGACAAGAAGGTAAAGATGATACCGACTGCCATACCGAATGTCCAAAACACTGCAATGGCAGAATCCTCCCGCATGTCGCTACGCTTGCTGAACCATTCTATTCCAAATGCCGAAAGGACGGCAAAAATAGCAGCAGACATAATCGGCGAAATTCCCGCGTAAAGACCAATACCTATGCCTCCAAACGACGCATGAGTAAGTCCACCGCTAATAAACACCAATCTACGAGTCACTATATAAGTGCCAATCATGCCGCAAATGATACTGGCCAGGAGGCTGCCCCATACGGCATGCTGAAAGAAAGTATAATCCAGCAACTCCATCATAATGTCATTCTCCTTTCACCCACGATTAAAAAAACCTCATCCTTAATGGAGTTTGGCAACTCAATACCCCGAAGTTGCAGACTTCTAACCCATCCGGCAACCTCATCATCCCGCATGGTGTAGAAAACATCACGAAACTCCTCCTCTTCCTCCTGTGTGTAATCTGCTTCCGCACGCCCCCTGAAACGGTCAAGTTCCTCGTCATCATAATACTCAATCTGCTTGCTTACTGCTGCCAACAGGCTATCTTTCTCACAGACTTCATGCTGGCCACAACACTCAGAATCGACGATTTTCACCTCGGGCAAAGCATCTATCTCTCCCTTATCCAGTTTCTTCTGCAAACGCTGATTGCGAAGGAAACCGGCAATAGCGGCAATCACCGCCAACACGCACAGACTGACAATGAGTATGCCCATATGCTATTTTATCTCAAATTTTGCTTCAACCAAATGACTCCAGAACTCCGGATAAGACTTTGTCACGACCTTCGGATGGGCTATCTTTATCGATGGAAGCCTCAAACAGGCTGGCGCAAAAGCCATCGCCATGCGATGGTCTTCGTATGTCTGGATAACAGCATCATCTTCTATGGTACAGCGTTCGCCTTGCCAATACAGGATGCTATCATTTTCCGAACTCACCACAAAACCCAACTTGTGCAACTCTTGTTGCAACGCTACGATACGGTCTGTCTCCTTGATTTTCAAGCTCTGTAAGCCCGTAAACCGGAATGGGATACCCATCATGCAACATGTCACAACAAAAGTTTGTGCCAAATCAGGAATGTCTACCAAATCCTCCACGATCTCCCGAACGGGCTCTCCACACTTGCTTATCCAAGCACCGCCCTCCACAAAAGAAGTTTTTACACCCAATTTCTCAAACAATACCGCACCACGACTATCACCCTGAGAACTCTCGGCCTGCAATCCCTTCAGAAACACCTTCGCCTGAGCGTCTCTACTCAACGCAAGTATCTCGTACCAATAAGAGGCCGCACTCCAATCACCCTCAACGGCAAACGG
>JAQXZK010000170.1 GCA_029227175.1 Bacteroidales bacterium
CTGGAACAAAGCCCTCATCTGGTGGCGGTCGTAGAGCATGGCCCCATTGACGACCCCCTCATGGTCTTCGGCAAAATGTTTCAAATTCTGATAATGAGTGGTAATGATGCCAAAGACCTGTTTGTCATTCATTCGCCTGAGAATAGCCTCGGCAATGGCTCCGCCTATTTGCGGCTCTGTGCCACCACCGAATTCATCTATCAGAATCAGGCTTTGCTTATCCGACTGTTTAAGCATGACCTTCATGTTGGTCAGGTGCGAAGAATAAGTACTGAGGTCATCCTCGATGCTCTGTTCGTCTCCAATGTCTATGAATATACTGCGAAAGACACCCATATGGCTACATTCCTTGACGGGAATAAGCAGTCCGCACTGCAGCATATACTGCAGTAGCCCCACCGTCTTGAGACAGACGGATTTACCGCCAGCATTGGGCCCTGAGATAATCACAATACGTTGTTTGTCATTCAGTTCCAAATCGAGCGGCACCACACTTTTGCCTTGTTTCTCAAGCGAGAAACGAAGTAAGGGATGAACAGCCTCGCACCAGTCCATATACTGCCTGTCCTCGAATGATGGCAGGACGCTCCCAGTGGCCTCGGCCAAGAGGGCCTTGGCATGCAGGAAATCAATCTCGGCCAAAAAAGTATAACTGAGCAACATATCCGGAACCAGTGGGCGCAATTCGTTGGAGAACTCGGTCAGGATGCGAATGATTTCACGATGTTCCTCGTACTCCAGTTCGCGGATGCGGTTATTTGTTTCAACCACCTCGGCCGGTTCAATGAAGACTGTCTTGCCACTGGCCGATTCGTCATGTACGATGCCTTTGATTTTCCGTTTCAAGGCCGGCACTACGGGAATGACCAGTCTTCCGTCACGCATGGTAGGTGTAGCATCCTTCTCGACCACACCGTCAAGTTGAGCATTTCTCAGGATAGATGTCAGCACGCGGCTAATGCTGCTGGTCGTTTGAGAGAGTTCCTTGCGTATCTGAGCCAGTTGAGGTGAGGCGTTATCTTTGAGCCTGCCGTAAGGCGACAAAATGCTGTTGATGCGTTTGATGCAGGGAGAGAAGACCTCGATGTCTGCTGCCAAAGCCTTCAGACGAGGGTAAAGCGGAGTGCCATTCTCGCCATCCTCCTTAACAAAAAAACACACAATATCGCGTATTGTCTCTAACGAACGTCTGAGGTCAAACAGCTCCTGTTCGTCCAGGTAAAGTCCCTCTATGCGGATGCGCTTCAGCGAAGGTCGTACGTCAAAGAAATACTGGACGGGAAAATTCTGTGCTTGACGGATGACGCACAACATCTCATGGGTCTTCTCTAACTCTTCTTTTATCTCGTGAAAACACGCTACAAATGTCATCTCGTCCACCTTTTCCTCACCCAACGGACTCAGACATTTCTCTTTCAAAAGAATGCGTATTTGGTCAAATCCGACCTTCTGCTCGAAGTTATTTGGATATATCATGGCGCAAAAATACAGTTTTTTTGAAAAAAAATGTGCAAACTATTGTGGATATAAAAAAAAGCAGTACCTTTGCATCGCTTTCGGAAACGAACAGCACTTCTCATGAAGTTTGGAGAGGTGGCAGAGTGGTCGATTGCGGCGGTCTTGAAAACCGTTGAACTGAGAGGTTCCCGGGGTTCGAATCCCTGTCTCTCCGCCAAACCCGTTGATTTTCAACGGGTTTTCTCTTTTACACCCAATTTTACACCAAAAAATGTAATATTGGGTGTTTTTGTTTTATTTAAGATTTAGCTTCAACTACGTAATTTTAATATCTCATTGAGCGAACTTGCTTTTCTAATATATGTATCCTTTTGCTTTGAGCTTTTGTTAATGCCATTGTCATTCTTATCTCCCTTGTCTCATTTAAAAAGTTTTCAATGATTACTTTTCTTTCTTCTCGATTAGTAGACTTTAGATAGGCTACTTCTGTTTGCTTGTATTTTTCCGTCAATTCTTCAACAATACACTTGATTCTTGCTTTTTCTTCTTTTATTTTATCTTTATAACTTCTTTTGTTTGCATTTATTTCTCGTAAACGTTCTATTGCTATCTCGCTTTTGGATTTTACGTTTAATTGGCGTGGATTGCTGGTTACATGCCATCCACCACATGCACTACAAAAATAACAGCGTACGGGAGCTTTTCCAGACTCTTCTAATATATTTTCACTATTAAATTCTATAAATCTTATCGCTTTTTCTTGATTATCAAATAGTTGTTTTATTCTGCCACAATCAACGCAAAAAAATCTATTCTTTGTAGGTTTCATAATTGCAATAAAATTGACTTATATTAAGAATGCATTATATAGTCAAAAACACAAATATGGAAAAATGAAGCAGAAAAGTCTTTTTTTATTTATTTTCTGCTTCATTCAGTATATTTTCTTTTCAAATCTTAGAAATTATTTATTATTCCTTAGCATTGCAGTTTCGATATTTGTTTTATAGTTTTTCAAGGTCGTATATCGCTTTAACTTTTAATTTTTTTGACCATGGTCCTTTCTCTATTTTAGCCTTTATTGAAGATTTTGTTTCTCCTTTTTGATACATTTTTTTTATAACAGCTCTAAATAAAGCATCAAATCCATATTCAGTAATAGCAGATGCGACAGCTCCTGCAAATACTAAAGTTAAAACACCTCCAATCATACCTCCAGGACCAAGCAAGGCAAGTGCAGCTGTAATTGCAGCAGCACCAGAAAGTCCCGTCATTGAAATTGCGACCATTAACATAATTCCTGGTATCCCAATTGAAGCAATTTTTTCTACTATTTTATCCATTTACTATTTTAATTTGAATACAAATATACTACGTATTAATTTATAGAAGCCTAATACTCAGGATAAGAATATCCGTCCTCGTCGAATTCAGCTCTTGCATCTTCGTCAGGAAACATCATTTCCAAGTCCTCTTCAGGATCATAAGGACTATTGTCATCATCATAATTACCCATAACAATATTTTATTTTTTCTTCTTTTTAGAAAACATTTTCGCTATTTTTTGACCTGCTACAACTGCTGCTCCTCCTGCTATTACAGCACCTCCTATTATAACCTTAGCTCCAGTTGCCATATCGCCTTTACCAGAACCTTTTACAATATCTCCTGCTTTAGCTATGTAATAAGTCATATCTGCTGCATTCATTTTTCCCATAAACACGTCTCCTGTATTCTCCCCAATTCCAAAGGAATTTTAATTAAACCATGAAGCGTGGAACTGTATGCCACGTCTTTGAATGAAGGTCCTGAGAAAACCTTTGTGTACAGATGTAACAATAGCAGCCCACGCTATAGCGTGAGAACCACTATGCTATTCTTGTACACGTTTGAAAATTTCTCAGGTTTTCATTCGCAAGAAATAAGCATAACGCTTCTTCTAAATTCTTATGTCTTGGATAGAGTAGCCTCAATCCGCTTACAAAGATATTTAATTTTATTGAGATACAATCAAATACTATCAAAATTTCATTTTGAATCCTCTACTTTTTCTTGATTCTTCTGCTGATTGTCGCAAACTTTGTCTCAATATTTTCCATTGCTCTTTGAACCATTTGCGGATTGGCTGTTGGTTTATAGTCAGCATCTATTTGTTCTTATCGATCGGGCTTCGTTCAATTTTGAAAATTACATTTTTTGTTTCAAATCTCTGTCTATATTCTTCGGAATAGATTTTTCCTCTACATCTAAGAGCTTCCCTTTTGTATAAAAGAGAATCAACCATCCCCTTGGTAAAACCTATGACATAGTATAATTTTTCCATTCTCAGCATTTCTTTGAGCAGTGGGAACCAGTTGAACGCTTTTTCAAGAATGGTGTTCAATCGTGATATTTCCTTGTCTTTGGCTTCAAGTTCTTGATTATGTATTCCTTGTATATCACGAATCTGCTTGCCGTGCTGTTCCTGCATTTGCTGCATCTTGGCTTTTAATTCATCAATGCCCTTGTCACGTTTGGCAATTTCATGACGTAATTTCTCGTTGGCTTGCTCCATTTTTTTTAATTTTCCGCTTCCGAAAAGAGAACCGATACCGCTGGTTATGGCAGTGGCTACATCGGTAGCTGCACTTTTGAGTTTGTCTGTGCGTATCTCAGCTTTTACCTGCATGAGTTCCTGCTTGGCAAGGCTTACCTGTTGCTCCTTGTGTCGCTTGGTTTCCTCTATACGTTGCAGTTCGGCTTTCTGCTTCTCAATGATGAAATTATTTCGTTCCAGATGCTCTTTACCTGTGATAGCTTTTGCCTGCCCACGTTCCATCAGGAGAATATCGTAAGCCAAAGTCTGCATAATTGCCATATCTTCGTCATTGAGTTTTCGGCTCTTTCCAGTTTCGTGGTTCATCCAGTCGAATACGATATGAGCATGATAATTTGGTTTGAACCATCTGTTACCGACTTGGAAGCTCTCTTTGTCTTCCGCTTTCGGCTGACCGTTCAGCCATGCCCTTCGTCTTTGTGCAGGAAAATCTGTAGCGGAGTGATGCCCCAGCACCTTTGACACTCTTCACCGAATTTGCGTACATCAGCCAGTGTGGTGTCTGGTCTGATAAGCAATACTCCTTCACGGATGGGTGAACATCCCGCCACCTTGATAATCTTTCCATTTTTTCCTTTGCGTTCCCTTTCCTTTTCCTGCATGGCACGTCCGTTCTTTTCCTTGACCATTTGCTTGATATTGTCATAATGAGTTCGCAGTTTGGGAATGCCGAAGTCGGGATTTATCCACTGTTCGTTATCGGTGGAAAGTTCGGGAACGACATAGATTCTGGACTTCCCGATATTACGCATATACTCGACAGTCCTTCGGTTGTACGCACTGGCAGGGATGCAGATTCATGCAGGCATAGAAATCCGGTGCGGTAATGTCTTCAAACTGTTCCCCTGCACAAATTTCATGAATGATGGAAAGCAGCTTCATGCTGAAATATTCAGGCAATCAAGCAGTTGTAGCCGTAGCCGATGCGGTTGCCGTATCAGTTTCCGGCTGGCTGTCTGTACGGCTCTGCCTGTCTGCTTCGTTCGGCTTGCTTTCTTTGTCCGGTGCATATTTGGTCAGGATGCCCATGAAGTGTACGCTAAGCAGGTAGATGTCGTCGCAACGGTTTTTCATGTATTGCCGGACTTCTTTCCAGAGTAGTGTTTGCTGCTCATAAAGATGGTCCAGCTGGGCCTTCTCCTTTTCATATTCAGCCTTGCAACGCTCATATTCTCTTTCCGCCAGCTTTTCTTCTTCGGGTGTATACTCTCGGTAGCCAATGGAATCATAGCGGTTGTTGGCTTCGTTCATCGGTTTGCGCAGCCTGTTTACCACTTTCATCTCCTCCTTGATGGCTTCCTTGTAGCGTCTGCGTATTGGTTGCATACACGCATAATCACCTCATCATGGGGAAGGCGGTAAGCTTCATAAAGCCGTGTGTATTCTTCGACTTCCTTTTTCAGGCTTTTCAGCAGCAGGGTACAATGGTTCTGGCGGTGTATGAAGTACCTGTTCAAGGATAGCTTGCTCAAAAGCCTTTATATCGCTCCATTCCGAGTAGAAATCAACGATGAATTTCTACTTTTCAAAAGAGAAAGTATGGCTTACAATCCAGTCTTTGCCGATTCTGTTCAGCTCCCCGTATTGAGGAATGAGGGTTATTATCGTTTTCTTTATGGCATATTCTTATTGTTTAGGGTCCTTGTCAAGGAAAGAAGCTAGTTCTTCTTCCACTTCTTCCACGCTGGGCAACGCTGATTTCAGTTTTTCGGGAATCGCTTTGCTCAATTGGTAATCGCTGATGCCGATAGGCTGGTCATAGCCGGAAAGGGCATACTGGGCAACCACTTCGTCCTTCCCTCTACACAACAAAAGACCGATGGTCTTGTTGTCGTGTTCCCCTCTCAACTTATCATCCACCACGTTGATGTAAAAGTTGAGTTGTCCGGCATATTCCGGCTTGAAAGGAGTGGCTTTCAATTCTATGACAATATATGCGTGCAACGGAATGGAATATAGAATCAGGTCGGCAAAGAAATCGCTGTTTCCGACTTGGAAGTGCTTCTGCCGAGCAACGAAGGCAAAACCATTGCCCATTTCCAACAGGTAGTGAGTAACGTGTTTCACCAGTTGTTCTTCAATATCCCTTTCATCTGCTTTTTCTTTGGCTCCTGCCAAATCAAAGATGTACGGGTCTTTGAGCAGGTATTTGGCAAGGTCGCTTTGTGGAGCCGGAAGCGTGGTCGTGAAATTGTTAACCTTGTTGTTGCTGATTTGTCGGCTATACAAATCACTGTCAATCTGTAATTTTAATACATTGCTGCTCCATCCCATTTCTACGGACTGCTTCATGTACCAGTAGCTTAGACCTAAAGGTAACGAACTGTCAAGTATAGTCATTTGGCTTGTCCAGTTTATTTTGGCTATAGGAGAGGTCAAGAAAACTTCTTCTATTTCCCTGATTTCCATCCTGTAAATGGCAGAAACGGTTTTTCCCACATCTTCAAATTGCGCAGTAAGTTCCTGCGTAATTGCTAACGATTGACAATCAATAGATTGTATTTGCGCAGTAAGTTCCTGCGTAAATTGCTTGTCATTCAGTTTCAATACTTCATTGGTCACACTCTGTATGGTTGGGACAGACAGTCTTGCATCCGTTTCTATGAAACTTTGCAACGCTCTTAAAGGATATGCCTTTGCAAACTGGCACATATAGGTGAGGTTACGTTCCGAATAGCCTTTCTTCTCAGGGTAATGCAGTCGGATAGCCTTTGCCAACTGCTTGATGATTTTGCT
>JAQXZK010000171.1 GCA_029227175.1 Bacteroidales bacterium
TATTGGGAGTAACTCAGAGAATGTATGTGCAATTGCTTCTTAAGTCGCATCCTAAGGATATGTTAAATATATGGGAAAAAATCAACTTTAACCAAGCATTGGCGGATTATGTGAATAATTACCGACGTATCCAAGTTAGAATTAATGATAATAATGTGGTGCGGAAAGGAGATTACATTCTTGACAACGAAGTGACGAAGGATGTGTGTAGAAAGATATATCGTGAAATGGTGCATGAGAGGATAAAGAACAAAAGGTATATTAATGATGATACAGATTGGATATTTTCAGCCGACATCATTAAAAGGAAAGGCGAAACAAATGTTGAAATTAAATGGGAAACAGTTGGTGAAGAAAGAGAGACTACAATAAAGTATATAAAAGGACACATAGTACATGAAATGGTCTACAAAATTCAGAATATCATAGGTGGAATACTTTCGGTTAAAGGAAGCTCAAGTAAAATATATTTACGGAGAAGCAGCGAGCGGAAATTACGGTTAGCTATGGAATATTTGTCATTGACCAATGATAAGGTGTTTCTGTTATAATGTTCTCGATTTGTTCCAAATAGTGTTTTTGGGGAAAAAGATAGTATTTATAAGGTTTTTGCGAAGTGTCAGTATAATATATAGGTGTAATTGGAACCGTTTTGAGTAGGATCGACTGCTCAAAACGGTTTTTGCGCTTTTGGGGAAAGATGTTAGCCTCATACCAATCTAAAAGCTGATATGTTTTAATTAACTTGTCTTTAAACTATAAACCGCTGTATGCGCATACGGTCTCAGTGAAGCGGAATTGGCCACTCTGGCTTCACAAAAAATGGAGGTACTATAATCATGAATCAACATGATCAAGCAAAACAGCGTAAAGCTGTTGAAGTAGTAAGAAAGGAGGAAGCCAATGAGACAGAAATCAGTAAGATTAAAACTACCGAAACTAAAGTGGAAGAGTACGATCTTTTTGGTTTAGAAGAGATTGATACACGACATAAGAATATGTCATCAAGTGTAAAAGGTTCTGGTTGTATTACTATCATTAACCATGCCAGATGTGGACGTCGTGTACATTTGGCAAATGGCATTTGGCGAGACCTGAATTGTTTGCCGTACGTTAAGCTCTATATTAAGGACAAGCAGTTATTTGTGACAGCAAATGCAACTGGTGGTATTGCAGTTAAGTTTAATCGGACTATTTCTTTTAGTGAGGCGGTTGAGGACTATACTGGCAAGATAGTCCTTTATGCTACGGCAACAGTGAAGCGTTTGACCGCAGAATGGAACCTTAAGTTTGATTCTAACTGCTGCTATACCGGTGGTACTTACAAGAAGTGTAGCATTAATGGAGCACCAGCAGTTGTTATTTCTTTGGATGAAGATGTAGAAGCATAGAAAACTTAGAAAGAACCTGCAAATGATAAAAGAAAGGAGAGTGCCAGTCACTTGACCGTGACTGGCACGAAAGTAATCATGAGAGAAGAAGAGATTAGAAAATTTTTTGAGCTGCTTCCCAATGGTATATATATTAGGACACTAACCCCCCAGGGGAGGCATGGCTTTTTTACAAATGTTGATACATTCATTGATGCGTTGAAGGTTATTCCAAAAGATCAACCACTTTATTTTAATGCTCATGAGTTAACTGACATTGATTTTGTTCCGGTTAATTGCTTTGAACCTATTCAAAGAGGTCAAGGCATAAAGACAGAGAACATTCGTAGATTACGCTACGGCATTTTGGACTTTGATCCTATTCATAATACTGAGGTAGTGAATGGTGAGATAGTTAAGCGTAATCTTACCAAGGAAGAAAATCAACAGATAGTCAAAGAAGTAGATGCTGTAAGAAAGGAACTGTTGAGGGACGGCTTTGATAGTATTGGTCTGATTAATTCCGGCAATGGTGCATATTTAGTATTCCCGTTCCGTGGTGTTGGGAATCCAAGTGATAGTATCAAGGTTTTTAAGCGGTTTGCAGTGATTCTTAAAAAACGATATGGCTTAAACACAGCACAGATTGATACCAAGACGATCAAGGTGTCTCAAGTGTTTAAATTGCCCGGCTCGCTTTCTACCAAAGGAACATCGACAAAAGACAACCCTTTTCGCTATGCAGAGATTGTAGAAGAGTGGAACCCAAAGAAGTCTTGCTGGAAGGCGATTAAAGCGTATGTAGAAAATAACGCAGTTGATGATTTGGTTTTTTATTCCTCGCATGGTCCTGAGCTTGATATAAATGCTTGCATGAAGTATTGTCAAAAGCACTATCCTGTTTTTCGGGGTGAGAACCATGACTATCGCGTGAGAATAGACGGCAAAGGTATTG
Organism: Bacteroidales bacterium; assembly: GCA_029227175.1. GTDB lineage: Bacteria > Bacteroidota > Bacteroidia > Bacteroidales > Bacteroidaceae > Bacteroides. The sequence continues at coordinate 2,326 of JAQXZK010000171.1, forward strand.
TTCGTGATATGGACCTGGATTCAAGCGACTTCGCAAGTGAACTGCGTATACATCTAAGAGATGTAACCGGTATTCTTAATATTGATAAGAGGGCTATAGACGATATCATTACCTTTCTTAAGGATGAAGCATATCAGAAGGAGATTTCTACATTGGCTTCTCGTGTTTATTATGATGTAAAGTGTAACACAGTTTATTATGATATGTGTAATCACAAAGACATCATTGAGATCAGTCCAACGCAGATATGCAAAAAGGATAAACCGCTAGGAATGTTTGACCAGAAGATCACAGACAAAGAGCAGGTGGAGTATGTGCCTACACCGGCCAAGGATTTACCAATGTTGCTGTCTAAGGTGGCAAATGTTACTAATAACAATCTCCTTATTTTAGCAACCTTTTTATGTGTATGTTTTTTAGGCAATTGTTTCCCTACGGCGGCTCTTCTGATAACCGGACCGCAGGGGACTAGTAAGTCAACCTTGACTCGCTTTGTTCAACGTATTGTACATCCGCAAAAAGTGAGTTTGCTTTCGTTATCAGCGAAGATTCAAGATATATCTATAGCACTAAGTACTCGCTTACTTACATGCTTTGATAATGCTTCTAGCGTGAAGGCAGATGTCGCTGATATTCTGTGTTCGGCTGTGACGAAAGGATGTTTCCAGACCAGAAAACTCTATACAACGTCAGATGAGAGTTTAATTGTTTTCAAGTCTATCATCGTCATCAATGGTATTGACATTATCAGCCGCCGGACTGACCTTATGGAAAGGTGCCTCTGTCTAGAGTTAGAACCCATCTTGCCAGAAAAACGTAAGACTGAAAGGGAAGTTGAAAGGGGTTTTGAGGATGCCTTGCCGAAAATTTTGGGAGCAATCTTTGATGCTATTCAGCAGGCTTTGGCTATGGAGGATGTGGAACTTAAGACACTCTCGCGTATGGCAGATTTTGAGCAATGGGCGGTTAAGTTCGCAATATCTATGGGGTATAGTGTGGAAGATTATCAAGAAGCATTAAAGGCAAACAAGCAAAACCTTATTGATGCGGTATCATTTGGAAATCCGATAATATTTGCCGTTGTTGAGCTTATGCGCTACAAGGACAAAGCAAAATTCGTATTTCAGGAGTTTTACGCCAAATGCTATGAAATACTAAAGACAAAAGCTACCCCTAATGAGCTTAGTATGTTTCCGAAAAGTGCATCTTCTTTGAGCCGTGCTTTGGGTGGTATGGAAGAGAACTTAAAAGCGTTCGGTATAACATTCAGCAGTGAGAATGTTGGCCCTAATAAAGAGGCGAGACTTACGAATGATGGTTCAGTGATTCCTAATGCCGGTGCTAGTGATATTGATGGCAAACTTGTCTATGAAGCGTTCAAGAAGGAACAGAAATAGTAGGAAAGGTTTCTCTGCCCCGATAGTTCCGCATCGGGGTAGAGAGGAAAGGAGTAAAGGACAATGAACAAGGTTTTAAAAGAAAAGAATGGAACAATTCGTATTGATAATATACATCCAGGATTACTTACTAGGATTATCGAAAAGATGAAACAGAAGGACAGCGGTCATTGCGTCTGCAGACAGTTCGTATATGGCAAGTCATATACAATGCTACTGACCAATGTGCTGAGCCAGATTGATTCTGTAAAGGTGATAGTGACGGTTGCTTTGTGGCCTGATGAGGAGGATGCTGCTTACTATGTGACGAGAGATATCCCATTTTATGTCAAAACTGAAAATGTCCATGTCTGGGAAGATTTTTGTGAGGCAGTCTCCGGTAGAAAAGCAATCTGGGAGAATGATTTAATTGGTAATTTCTTTGTCGGACATATTGTTAAGAACAAGACCTATTTCGATGGTAAGGCTGTTTATTTCGAAAATCTGGTTGTTGATAAGTTTATCGGTCGTCTTGATTTGAGCAAGACAATAGAAATTGTTGAGAGTATGAAAACAGATCCGATACCAGCAAAGAAGAAACCCACTTCGAAGGCGAATGTTTTGCTGATAGAGGATGAGGATGACTAAAAACTGCTAGGAAATGTTAGCGCTATTTTATATGGAGTGACACCCGAAATGTTACTCCATATAAATGTATATGATAATTAAAAAGGAGGTTAATTCAATGGCATCTATTCGTATCATTGATGAAGGCACTAAAAAACAAAGATATCAAGTCACTTATGAACAGAAACTAAATGATAAGGGTTACAGAAAAAGACGAAGTAAGACATTCCCTATCGGTACTCCATTGAAAGAAGTTAAAGCGTTCCAACGTAAGGTTGAAACGGAGTATGCAATGTCTATGGGTGTTGATTTGGCTTATATGGATATAACTGTAAATACATTCGTTCCGCTCTTTATGGAACATTGTAAGGCACAGATGTCTCCTTCTACAGTCCGTACTTACTCGCAGTCAATTAACTCAAAGAGTATCGGTATAATGATGTTTTTCGGAGAACAGAAGCTCAGAAATATTACTACTGCAGATGTCCAGTGTTACATTCGTTTTCTTGAGAAACAAAAAAAGAAAAATGGTGAACCGCTTAGTCCTAAAACAATTATAAACCAGACGTACGTTATTTCTGCTATGTTTGAGTATGCTATGCGTATTGGTTACATTGAAAGAAAGGTAAACCCGTGTCAGTATGTTGAAACCCCACGTAGGATACAGAAGGAAGTTGATGTGTATACTGCAGAAGAAGCGAATCAAGTATTACACCTTTTGGCTGAGGGGGATGATATAATGCTGTACTTTGCAGTAAACCTTGCTCTTGGTTGTGGTTGTAGACGTTCGGAGATAAGTGCACTTAAGATACAAGATTTTGATTTTAAGAGAAATCTGCTGCATATATCGCGTGCTAGGGTATATGGCAAGGGTGGAGATTCTGAGAAGGAAACCAAGACTAAATCAGGTAAGCGTGTAATAGTATTGCCGTCAGGCATCTCTGATGTTGTTCAAAAGGTTATAAAATATAAGCTAAAATGTCAGAACAGAGCCAATGGTACATATCAGAATTCTGATTATCTATATGTTGATGAAGAAGGGAAATTATTACATGTATCAACAATAACCAACAGATGGTGTAAGTGGTTAACAAAACATCCGGAAGTACGTAAGTTGAACTTTCATGCACTTAGGCACACATACTGTTCCTTGATGTTGTCCTACGGTATTGATCCACGTTCCTTGGCAGACTTGATGGGACATGCAAATCCGATTATATCGTTAAATACCTATTCGCGCTCATACATGGAAACGAAGCAGGGATATGTACAGACACTTAATAAGGCGCTATATGCTCCGGTTGATGCATAGTGGAAGAGAGTTTGCTACTGGTTTTAGTAGCAAACTTTTTTTGAGTATAACGGTTTCTGTCAATGGTAAGCATTAGTCTTAGGCAACAGTTAGAAAAATATGGACCCTGGCTACTGAATGAGGATTATGTCGCTTTTTCGTCGCTTGTAATACCAAAGAGAAAAATTAGTACAAGTCACATGGCGACTTGATGTAAGTCGTAATAAGTTTACAGAAACCCTTATTTTTCGTATCTAGTCTGGTTCAAGTCCTGTTATCCGCAGTGAAAAAGAAAGCGAAGGTCATAAAGACCTTCGTTTTCTTTTTAGGACGCATAGCGTCCTGGAACCTGTCGGTTCAAGGTCTCCGCTCCGCTCCGGTCGGCGCAAAGCTGACGTCCCCTGGACGTCATGCGCCCTGTTATCCGCAGTGTTTAGAGAGTCTTGGTGAGGGATCACCAAAGACTCTTTTTCCTTGCCGGATTTGGGGATATGTGATGTTGCTGTAGATGATTATCATTTGTTGTGAAATTTCTTCAACTTATTTCATAGATTCGTTTTTCTGCATATTACAATAGTGTAAACAAGTTTACGGTGGGCTGGTCGGAAGACCTAGGTCCAACCTATTTGGCGGGGAGACTTCCCGCCGTTTTCTTGTTTAAAGGTATTATGAAGGCTATTTAAGATAATTCCATGTCCCGAAGATGACATATTGAAAAATAAAAGGAAAGTATGCCCGAGGTATGTTTCATGTATGATTCAAATCAATATGGGGGATGGCTGGGTATCAGATTCGCCATATCTGCATGTGTTTGACGGGTTGGAAGGGGTACATCATCAGATGGAAGAACAGGCATTGGAAAAAGCAAAGTCTGAAATCGATTATCATGCTTGCGGATGCCTTTACGGTGAGGGTGTCCTATGCGGTCTACCTTAAGAGAGGAGCTCTTCGTGAGGCAGGGCGATTTGAATTTGTTGCGCAGATCGGTTTGCTTCGTTGACGAAGATGCGGGTTTGGCGGTAAAATGAAAAAAAGGAGGGCATATGAGTACAGCTATTTTGACAATTGATGATATTGCATCCGGCAATACACCTGCGATTGTGGATTACTTAAATTCTAGGAGAATCACTGCAGTGATGTTTGCAGTTGGTGTAAATGTTGAGAAGTTTTATGAGGAAGCGATTTATGCACTTCGGAATGGAATGATAGTCGGCAATCACAGTTATTCTCACCCGGCGTTTTCAAAACTGACTCTTGAGGAGGCCATCGCGGATATTGAAAGGAATGAAGAAGTGCTGAATCAGCTTTATCGGGATGCTGGAGTTGAGCGC
>JAQXZK010000172.1 GCA_029227175.1 Bacteroidales bacterium
CGTCTGACAGAAGAGATAAGCCTTACAAAGGTACGAATTTTTCTTGAATTAGAACTCATCTCCCATACGATTCACCTCGGCAAAAACAGGCTGCTTGATTTGCTTCTTGTTGTTCATTGTCGCTAAAAAAATAAAGTGAAATTATCAGCGACAAAGGTACTCTCATTTTTCTACACGACAACGACAGGGTTCACCGAACAGTTACATTGAAATATAATCTGATTATAATTCTGTAACAGATCTCCTGAATCGCGACAGCTCTGCATCACAGCTGATGAGTTTATTGACATCAATAAACCTTAGCATACTGGGCGCCGTTTTTAGTTTGCTGTATTCCACACCTTTTGCTTTCCCGTTTTTGCGCAGTTTATCACTTTGGAATGTTTGTTTCAGAATATTCTTGAGCTTGTCGCTTGGCTTGCTGATTCGCTCAATATCCTTACCTGCAATATGGTAATGAGTTGAAACATGACCACGATCAGCAAAATGCTTGTAGTTTCTTGATTTCGCCCATGCCTCAATTGCGTCAGGTTGCTTCAGAAGCCACGCCTCCATCTCTTGAATCATGAAAAAGATTCTTTCAGCCTTGTCTTGTGTGAAGATGATAGGCTCGTTGGGGTTTTCCGTCTCCATCCTAACAAACCACTCAGCTTTCTTTTCCGGCTCACGGTCAAGGTCAGTATATAGAAACACGTCGTTTGGGGCATTCTTGAAAACCTTGGCAGCCAACCTCCTTCCAGCTGACATATGCACCTCAATGCTTATATCATCTCTATTCAACACTTCTGAGAATATCCAATAGAGAGACTCGCGAAGTGCATTGCTGTTGTCGATGGTTCCTGCGGATACATTAGTATCTATGACACCACCTTCTACAATAATCGATACCTTTACCATCGCTTTCCTCCTATCACGCCATGAAGCCACATCTGACCTGGAAGATATTCACCCTCCCATTCAGGGAAATCTTCCTCGTAATATTGCTTTACTACCGAACAGTTGTCCTTGTCTTTCTCGAACACAAGGACATCTTCTATGTCGAACAAATTTAGCAGCAAAGGCGAATGAGTGGCTACGATGACTTGCGATCTTGTGGCTGCAGATTTCAGCATTTCAGCCAATGAGTTTATCATGTCCGGATGCAATCTGCCTTCAGGTTCGTCCATGCCTATCAGCTTCCCCGTATGCGGATTCATCAGGATGCTCATCATGAGGATATACCGCAATGTACCATCAGATATAAACCTTATGCCTATGTTATTGCGCATGTTTCGCTCGCCAAGAAACATATAAAGCCTAGAGCCGAATGTCTTAAAGTTAAACTTCAAGAAATTCGGATTTATGATGCGCAGTTTCCCCTCTATATCATTGAAAGCCAATGAGTCGTCTGTATTCAGGTTGTTCAACACAGAAGCCAGATTCTCACCGTCAGAACTCAGTCTCATTTCACTGCTTGACTTTGCCGGCTTGCGCAGTGAACTGTTTTCGCGCGTATCAAAAGTCTCGAACAGTGATATTTCGGATACCGCAGTTCTGATGATATGCATAGGCTTGTAACGCCTTGGGTCGCTGATTTGTCTCAGCACAAGTTCCTGTTCTGAGGTCATGCCCCTGAAGTTCTCGGTCTTTATGCCTTCCTTATGATATACACTTAGATAGCCTTTTCCACCCCTAAAGTCTAGATAAACAAACTTACCGTTGTTACATCTCAAGTCGGTCGTAAAGAGTTTCTCTTCAATAGTATATCCAGTAGCTCCTAGTGGGCGGATTATTATCTTATAGTGAACATCAAACTTGAAATCGGACTTGGCGACAGCTCTCTTCAATGCCTTTTCATCAAAGATATATGTCAGTTCGATAGTCTTCGGTATATCAGGGCCATTTGCATTTACAACGTCATTGAACCCGCCCCATTCCAACTGGAACAGGTTTTCGAATCCGGCTCCGCACACACCTTCGTACATCAAACGAATTGCATTCAGGAACGATGTTTTCCCGCTACCATTTATTCCTAACAGCATATTGACGCCAGGATTCAATGGTATATGATTTTCTCCCTTAAACGAGAAGAAGTCCTTAATAATCAACTCTTTTAGCATAGTAATCCAAAAAGTAATGTCATATTGCTTCAATAAAAGGTCATTTCTTATTCCCGACCTAATTTCACAATTCCGCGACAAAGATACATATTTATTCTGTAATTTGCAAGTAAAAGGGAATAAAAGTGCGTTTTTACATTATCAATGACTGATTATTGATTATTTTACTACTTCTTCCGGTTTGATGATTTCCAGACATCCGGTGGGGATATAGGCGGTGGCAACGAGGCAGAGACTCTGGAGGGTGATGATGACACGCTGCTGTCCAGCTGCACGGGCTACACGCCCCTCGACACCCTTGAACTCACCGGCGGTGACACGGACGATGTCACCACTTTTGTAG
>JAQXZK010000173.1 GCA_029227175.1 Bacteroidales bacterium
CGGGCAGATTTTAGAGCCACGGGAGAGCAAAAAATCTATTTCATAATTGTGTTTGCCACTGGCTGTAGGCCAAGCGTGATAGAAGAGCTTTTCTCCACGAGCACGTAGCATCTGAGCCACAACATTCTCATAAACATAGCCAAGGTCAGTGGCGAGTTTGTCGCTAAGCAATTTCTGATAGATGATATTATCCGTGACTGCCTTGTCCCAAAATGCCATTGTGACGAACAGACCAGTATCTCCGACATACATCTTGTACTGCGCTATACTCTTGTGCTGGGACAGGCCTGCTGAAGGATCGTTTGCGTGGTAGGAGAAATTAACGGTCATACTGTCATCCATATCCTGAATCAGTTCGTTCATCTCATCCTCATTTTGGCTGCGTCCCAGGACACTGGTAACCTGGTAGCGTGAAGCATTGCCGGTGAGTTGAGATGGGGCCGCCATAAACAGACGGGTAGCACGACCGGTAGGATCGATTTTCCTGAAATCGTCGGCGTAAAGCTCGATAATTTCACGTTTCGTGGCATCTACCTCACTCAGGTTCTTTGTGTCGAGATAGGTATTGACAGCCTGGGGCATTCCACCGACCAACATATAGAGACGGAAATCCCGCATCAGTTTTCTGCAGGTGGCATCACCAACTCCCTGATGCTTCTCAAAGATCTCCTTCATAAGGGGAACGGTTACGGTGTCGCCCAGGGCCCAACGGAACTCTTCGTAGTCCATCGGATACATTTCAATGCGTGTCTCCTCACTAGGTATGACTATGCCTTGAGTGTTCTTCTTGATGGAAAGAAGAGAACCTGTCTCAATGTAGTCGTACCTGTGGTCTTTAACCAGGTACTTGATGGCTTCCCGGACTTTTGGTGCTTTCTGAATTTCGTCAAAGATAATGACAGATTTGCGTTCTTCAAGACGAACATTGTAAATGAACTGAAGCTGGAGGAAAAAATTGTCGCGGTCGCTGATATTGTCTATAGCTTCCCAAAGTGCCTTAGGAGCATCGGCAAAATCCACCTTTATGTATGATGAATACTCGTTTCTTGCGAACTCTTCAGCGATGGTTGACTTCCCTACACGGCGGGCTCCTTTGATAAGAAGGGCTGTGCTACCGTCTTTGGTTCTCTTCCATTCTTGTATTCTATCGTAAATTTTACGTTTGAATATGCGTTCCGGATATTCCATTCTTCTCACAATTTTTTCGTTGTTCGGAGACAAAAATAGTCTAATTTGATGGAATCTCAAAATTTATATCGGCAATATTGTATGAAATCTCAAAATGTTTGTAAGCCTCCGGTGAAGCACGTATTGCAATTAGTCCCGATTTGTTGAGATTAGGGACGATTAGTCCTGATTAGTTAGGGATTGTCGTTTAACGGACGTCCTCTCCAATCTCGTCCTGGACAAACTCCTTGGAATCAAGGACCTGCGCACAGACAAACGCATTGACTTCGTCGGCGGCATCCGTGGCATCGGCGAACTCTCCCGCAGGGTAGACAGCGGTGAGATGGCCGTGGCGTTCGCCCTCTATCCGGTCTCAATGCAGCAGCTCATCGACATAGCCGACTCCGGAAACATAATGCCCCCGAAAACCACCTGGTTCGAGCCGAAGCTCCGCAGCGGCCTTGCCATCCACAAACTTTCCTGACAGGTGATCTTGTACTCCAGTGCTCGTGACAAACACCGAGCGGGGTCATTTTAGATAACTCGTTGGTAATCAAGCATATTTTATTAAAACACCTGCGCGGTGAGCTCAAATTGAACTCACCGCGCGGCTTTTAAAACGTCAAAATATTGAAAATCAACCTGTTATAATTTGATATGTTGCGAGGTGTTTGTCACCAATTACAGTCCAGATATGTCGTTCTCTATTACAGATGTGTTTAGTAATTTATCACTTCTGATTAATCAGTTTCCTGATAGTTTTCATCGCTTTTTGCTCATCCCAAGTGTAGTATTCATTTTTATTATACCAATTCTCAATATCAGCAATTTCGTTTGAGAGGGTCTCTCTTTCTTCTGCTGAACTTTTTTTCAGAATGGAAATAATTTCTTCAACTCTTTTGGATATTGATTCACGACTCTCGTTTTCTGCAACAGCAGGTCTGGAGATAATGGCGGAGCTTCTCTGTCCAACTATATCCGCTTTGCTGCCATCTTCTTCTATTTGCCAATTGTCAGATATGGTTTGACAACCCAGGTGCTGCCCTCCTTCTTTTTCTGTGTCATAAAATTCAATGACGGAAGCTGTGGCAGTTAGTGTTCTTTTAATAACTATTCCAAGTGCCCATAATTTTGTTGTTTTCTGAATTCGAATATCTGCCAACGCTTGATTGGGTCCAAGTTGTGCTGCTCCCTTCAATTTTTCAACGACATCAGCATTAGCATTTCTGGATAGTCCTCCAATTCCAAATACATACGTGGCAGGAGTTTCTGCACTAACGGTCTTCACAAATTTGAAGTTCCCTTGGTTGATAGCCACGGAATTCGGGGTTGTAATGTTTGTCAACCCTCCACAGGAACACAGCAGGATTGCTGCCGTCATCATAATTACTATTTTTTTCATAAACTAAAATGTTATAATAATAAAAAAGCGTAGACTTTCGTCATACGCTCTCAGGCTCACCACAAGCCGAATACACTTATGAATCAGGTCCACGCTATTCGTGAATCTCAAAGTGTATTCTTTGCCCGTTCTATGTCGAGGTGGTGATTCGAGAGCGATTGAGCAAAATATGTCTGTGCATTAAGCAACCACACAAATATAACAGAAGTACACAAAATACACAAACTTGTGTAACACAAACCTGTGTATTTTGTATATATTTTATGTATAGATAAATTTGGTTATATGTAAAATATATATACCTTTGCTGTGAGTTCGATAATTTGACATATGGACAAGATTGAAAAAGAGAAGACGGCAAGGCGCAGGAGAATCACTGAAGAGATTGCTCAGGCGATGTTAGAGGCGGGTCTCAGCAGGAAGGAGTTTGCAATTAAGATGCACAGACAGCCGAGTGAGGTCACCAGATGGCTGAGCGGGAACCACAATTTCACATCTGACCTGCTTGCGGAAATGTCCGTGGTGCTTTCAAAACCCATTTCCGGGGCCGAGGACGTGGTAGTCAAAGGTTATGAAGTTGACGGGTATGACGGCCGCTCTGAAAGGCCGCTCCTGAGGGATGAGGAAAGTGTCAT
>JAQXZK010000174.1 GCA_029227175.1 Bacteroidales bacterium
ACCCTGACAAAACCAACGAAACAGCGGACAAGCGACTTTGCCACCCTGACAAAACCAACGAAAAGCCTCACCCCTCACTTTGTCAACCCGGCAAAGCCAACGAAAACGCTGCACCCCCCACTTTGTCAACCTGACAAACCCCGCACAAAGAGAACCATGATGCTTACAAGACACAGTCTGCAAAGCAATTCTTTTTTTTTTTACACAAGTAGAACACGACACTCTCTAACTTTATCCATATATTTGTCGGGTAACAGACAAACCGTTATAAAAACATACTTTCGAAAGACACAGACCGCAGCACCGAACATCAAGAAGCCCCGGAAAAAAGACAAAAAGCGAGGTTTAACCCCCGCTTTAAATGTTTTCACAACGGAATAATCCTTATTGTGAATTGCTTCAAATTAGTTTGGCAAATATAGCGCATCGTCTGGAGAAAACAAATAAATAACGAAGAAAAACACATCATATCATGAAAAAAATTTTAGGATTAGACTTAGGAACAACCAGTATAGGATGGGCCTTGGTTCACGAAGCTGAGAACCCGGAAGAGAAATCATCCATCATCAAGTTAGGCGTAAAGGTAAACCCGCTCACCGTTGACGAACAGTCAAACTTTGAAAAGGGCAAGGCTATCACGACAAATGCCGATCGCGCACTAAAACACGGCATGCGCATCAATCTGCAACGTTACAAACTACGCAGAGAGAACCTCATAGAATGTCTGACCGAACACGGCATTCTGAACGAAGACACAGTTCTTGGCGAAGAAGGGAATTTCTCAACCTTCCAGACGTATCGATGCAGGGCAAAGGCTGCCACAGAGGAAGTGACCCTCGATGAGTTTGCCCGCATTCTGTTGATGATTAACAAGAAACGCGGATATAAAAGCAACCGAAAAGCCAAAGGCAAAGAAGAAGGACAGCTGATTGACGGCATGAGCATCGCCAAAGAACTCTACGAGAGAAACATCACTCCCGGTGAATACGTGTTGGAACTCCTGCGCTCCGGCAAGAAATACATCCCCGACTTCTACCGTTCCGACTTGGCCAACGAGTTGGAACGCATCTGGAACTTTCAGCAGAAATTCCATCCCGACATACTCACAGACGAGACCCGGGACAAGCTGAACAACAAGAACAAGAAAGCATCCGAGCAGCTCATGTATGCCCTACACCAAATAAATGCCATCGAGATAAAAGGACAGGACAAACGTCTTGAACAATACAAACTGCGTGTCAAGGCCCTGACCAAACAACTCACGGCGGAAGAACTTGTAGCCGTCATCAGCGACGTGAATGGAAGCATCACGAAAAGCAGCGGCTATCTGGGGGCCATCAGCGACCGCTCGAAAGTTCTGACCATGAACAACATCACGGTTGGACAATACCTGATGAGAGAACTGGACAAAGACCCTCACTTCAGCCTAAAGAACCGGACATTCTATCGTCAGGACTATCTGGACGAGTTTGAAAGGATTTGGGAATGTCAGGCAAACTACCATCAGGAACTTACGAAGGAACTGAAAGAAGAAATACGCGACATGATTATCTTCTACCAGCGACCGCTGAAGAGCAAAAAGGGCATGCTGGCTCTTTGCACCTTTGAAAACTGGGAAGTTGAGATAGAAGAGGACGGCAAGAAACTGAAGAAAAAAGTAGGACGCAAAGTATGTCCCAAGTCATCTCCCCTGTTTCAGGAGTTCAAAATCTGGCAGATATTGAACAACCTGACCGTCGAGTGCAAAGATACCCACGAAAAGTTTGAACTCGAACTTGAAGAGAAGCAACAACTGTTCAAGGCTCTTACCTACAAAGAGAAGATGTCGGACAAAGATGCCTTGAAACTGCTCTACGGAAAAGCGGCAAAGAACTATGACCTGAACTACAAGGAGCTGGAGGGCAACAGAACCCTGTGCGCACTCTACCGGGCCTTCCTGAAAATCGTTGCCATGTCTGGCCACGATGAGTACGACATCAACAAACTGAAAGCGGAGGAAATCGAATTTATAGTTTCGAAAATCTTTGCACTGCTGGGCATAAGCACTGAAATATTGCAGTTTGACAGCCTCCTCCCCAACGACAGCTTCGAACGGCAACCACTATACATGTTGTGGCATCTGCTTTATGCATACGAAGACGACAGCTCGCCGACAGGAAACGACACCCTCATACGCATCCTGCAAGAAAGATACAGCTTCGACCCAAGCTATGCCGCTGTTCTGGCCAATGTCACCTTCCAAGACGACTACGCCAGCCTCTCCACCAAGGCCATCCGAAAAATTCTTCCTTTCCTCAAAGAAGGAAACAAATACGACGTGGCCTGCATGTATGCAGGATATAACCACTCGGAGAGGTCACTGACCAAAGAGCAATTGGAACAGAAGACATACGTAGACCATCTGGATACGCTGCCCCGGAACAGCCTTCGCAACCCTGTGGTGGAAAAGATTCTGAACCAGATGATTAACGTTGTCAATCAGGTATGCCAAGATTATGGGAAACCGGACGAGATACGCATTGAACTTGCACGAGAGCTGAAAAAGAACGCCAAGGAACGCGAACGAATGACGCAAAACATCAATGCCTCTAAAATCGAAAACGAGAAACTCCGCAAGGAAATAGAACAGGAGTTTAACATCGCCCACGTCAGCAAGAACGACCTTGTGAGATACAAACTCTATCTGGAACTGAAAGAAAACGGATACAAGACACTGTACACCAACACTTACATTCCGCGCGAAAAACTCTTCGGCAAAGAGTTTGACATAGAACACATTATTCCCCAGGCTCGGCTTTTCGACGACTCATTCTCCAACAAGACACTTGAAACCCGGCAGGCCAATATTGATAAAGGGAAAACGACAGCTTACGACTTTGTTTTGCAGACTCAGGGAGATGACGGTGCCACAGCCTACAAAACGCGTATCGACAAGCTGTACGAGGATAGGCAGATATCAAAGGCCAAGCACGACAAACTGCTCATGCGAGAAGCCGACATTCCTTCCGACTTCATCGAGCGCGACCTGAGAAATTCTCAATATATTGCCAAGAAAGCATACGAGATATTGGAACAAATGGTAAAGCGTGTTGTACCTACAACCGGAAGCATCACCGAACGCCTGCGTCAGGACTGGCAACTCGTTGATGTCATGCAAGAACTGAACTGGGAGAAATACGACCGTCTGGGAATGACCTACACGTATGAAGACAAAGACGGCCGCAAGATTCGACGCATTACCGACTGGACCAAACGAAACGACCATAGACATCATGCCATGGACGCGTTGACCATCGCCTTCACACGCCCTGAGCTCATCCAATATCTGAATAACCTTAATGCTAACAGCAACCGTTCGGGAAGCATCTATGCCACCGAGCAGAAGTACACAGAACGCATTAACGGCAAGCGCCGTTTCTGCGCCCCCATTCCACTGAACGAGTTCCGCGCCGAAGCCAAAAAGAAGTTAGCCGAGATTCTGGTGTCAATCAAGGCCAAGAACAAGGTGACGACCCGAAACGTCAACCGCACACGCACCAAGGCCGGAACCAGAAAGAAGGTTCAACTGACACCGCGTGGCCAGCTACACAACGAGACTATCTACGGCCACATACGTATTGCCAACCCGGAGGAAGTGAAAGTGAACGGAAAGATGACTGCTACGGTCATCCGTTCAGTTACCCGAAAGGAATACCGGGATGCCCTGGCCATACGCCTTGAGGCACATGGTGGAGATGCCAAGAAAGCATTTACCGGGAAAAACTCTTTGGAAAAGAACCCATTGTGGCTGGACGAAGCACATACCAGGCAAGTGCCAACACAAGTCAAGATTGTAACCTATGAAGACGTATACCCCATACGCAAGGAGATAACCCCCGACCTCAAGATAGAAAAAGTGATAGACAGGGGCGTGAAGCGAGCTTTAGAGCAGCGCCTGGAAGAGTATGGCGGTGATGCCAAGAAGGCATTCACAAACCTTGACGAGAATCCCATCTATCTCAACAAAGAGAAAGGCATCAAAATCAAGCGTGCCAGAATTACGGGCATCATCAAAGCAACTCCACTGCGAACAGACACCAACCACAAGGATATCGACTTCGTGAATACGGGTAACAACCATCATTGCGCCATCTTCCGCGACGAATCCGGCAAGCTGCAGGAACATGTCGTTTCGTTTATGGAAGCGGTAGAAAGAGTGACACAAGGGCTCCCCATCATCGACAAGCACTATCGGGAGGAAGACGGATGGAATTTCCTCTTCACCATGAAGCAGAACGAGTATTTCATCTTCCCCGACATAGAAAACGGATTCAATCCGTCGGACTATGACCTGACTGATCCGAAAAACTACTCCATCCTGTCGCCACATCTTTATCGCGTCCAAAAGTTCACGGAGAGAGATTATTACTTCCGTCACCATTTAGAAACCAATGTTACTGAAGAAAACAAATTAAAGAATGTAACATGGAAACGCATTTCTGTCGGCGGACTTGAAGGAGCAGTGAAAGTCAGAGTCAATCACGTGGGCAATATTGTGGCAGTCGGAGAATATTAAGAAAACGGCAAAATCCTCAGGTTATGATAAAGAAAACCCTCTACTTCGGAAATCCTGCATATCTCAGTTTGAAAAACAAACAGTTGGTGCTTCGTCTGCCCGAGGTAGAGGGCAGTTCTAACCTGCCCGACACATTCAAGCAAGAAGCCACCCGCACCATTCCCATTGAAGATATTGGGGTCGTCATCCTGGACAACAAACAGATAACGATAACATCGGGAGTCATGGAAGCCATGCTCGACAACAACTGTGCCATCATAACCTGCGACAGCAAAAGCATGCCCGTAGGCCTCATGCTCCCGCTCTGCGGCAACACCCTGCAGAACGAAAGATTCCGAGACCAGTTGGGAGCATCCCTACCCTTGCAAAAACAGTTGTGGCAACAGACCGTTCGACAGAAGATACTCAACCAGCATACTGTGCTTGCCCATAACGCCACGACCGAGATCAACTGCATGAAAGTGTGGGCAAACGACGTGCGTAGCGGAGACCCGACCAATCTGGAAGCACGCGCTGCAGCCTTCTACTGGAGACACATCTTTCCCGATAATCCCAATTTCGTGCGCGACAGAGAGGGAGAACAGCCCAACGACCTCCTGAACTACGGCTACGCCATCCTACGCGCCATCATCGCCCGCTCGCTGGTGGGGAGCGGACTGCTACCCACCTTAGGCATTCATCATCACAACCGATACAATGCCTACTGTCTGGCCGACGACATCATGGAACCCTACCGACCGTATGTTGACCGGCTGGTCATCCAAATACTACACGAAACAGACACATACACCACCTTAGACAAAGGCATGAAAGCAAAACTACTGTCCATACCTGTACTTGATGTTGTGATTGAGGGGAAGCGTAGCCCACTCATGATTGCCGCCACCCTGACTACGGCTTCGCTCTACAGATGCTTCAAAGGAGAAACCCGTCACATTAGTTATCCGCAGATGGAATGATTGAAGTCTCACGATACAGTGCCTACCGAGTAATGTGGATTTTAGTTTTCTTTGACCTTCCTACCGAAACAAAGAAAGACAAGAAAGCCTATGCCAATTTCAAGAAATGCCTTCAACAAGATGGGTTCACCATGTTCCAATACTCCATCTACGTGCGCCATTGCGCAAGCAAAGAAAATATGGATGTCCATATCCGACGGGTACAGTCCATACTCCCGCAAGCTGGCCATGTAGGAATCCTGAGCATAACCGACAAACAGTTTGGCGATATACAACTCTTTACCGGGAAGAAATCCACCAAACCCAATGCTCCGGGACAACAGCTGGAGCTGTTTTAACCCGCCACTACGAGTGGTTAAACATTGTTAAAGAGGTAAGAAGACCCATCCACACCCGGATAATCGGGCGGAAACACACACCATAAATCAGCATCAGCGACACAAACATACCAACCATTACAATCAGAAAATCCCACCTTGCAAGGTGGGATTTTCTGATTGTAATGGTTGGTATGTTTGTGTCGCTGATG
>JAQXZK010000175.1 GCA_029227175.1 Bacteroidales bacterium
AGGTTGGCTATATGCCTGTATGAGAGTGTCTCCGCTGAATACCTGCGGTGTTTGAATCAGTTTGTATTCGCTGCGGGGTACGGTAACAGAGTGGGTTTCGTCTGTCAGGTGGCGCAGTGTTTCTACAACATCGATGGCAGGAACTACGGCTTGGTGGACTTCTGCCAGCCTATAGCAACGATTGATGACTTCGTTTGAGACAAAGGGACGCACACCGTCGTGTACGCCTATGATGGCCTCTTCCCAGTTGTGGGTGAGCTTTAGTCCGTTATTCACGGAGTGAAACCGAGTCTCTCCTCCGTCGGCAATGAGGTGATGAACCTCAAACTGGTACTTCTCGCAGAGAGATTTCCAGTAGGCTTGTTGACTCTGGGGAAGTACCAGTATGATTTGTATGGTACTATCAGCATGGACAAAACGCTCCAGTGTGTGCATAAGAATAGGCTTCCCTGCAATGGGAATGAATTGTTTGGGGAGGTTTGCTCCCATGCGAAGTCCTTTCCCTCCGGCTACAATAATGGCGTATTTTGTCATGATGAAAATGTACAGTCTGCTTGTTTAGGCGAATTGCATGGCTGCTTTCAGTTCTTCTACTTTCTGCTCGTTGGTCAGCAGTTTCACTATTTCAAAGGCGAAAGGAGCAGCTGCTGCCGGACCTTTGCCGGTGATGATGTTGCCGTCACGCTCAACCAATGCGCCGGTATAGGTGGATTGGAGCAGGAAGTTCTCAAATCCGGGATAGCAGGTAGAACGCTTGTCGGACAAGATGCCTAATTTGCCCAAGACCATTGGGGCGGCACAGATGGCTGCAATGGGTTTACGCATGATTGCCATTTTCATCAGCAGTGCTTTGAGCGGCTCACATTCTCCCAGTGTTTGTGCACCGGGCATTCCTCCGGGGAGAATGGCCATGGCAATGTCTTCAAAGAGACAATCCTTGATGTTTGTCTCGCAGATGACGGGTATATTGTGAGCACCTGTAACGGTGTTGCTTTCGGTTACTGAAGTGGTCTTGACATTGATGTCGGCTCTGCGAAGGATATCGACGGTTGCTAATGCTTCAATCTCTTCAAATCCGTCGGCAAAGAAAATGTAGACAGTGTTCATGGAGTTGTAATTTTTTATTGTTTTAAGCAGTTTTTGTAGGCAATAATAGTTTCTTTCAATCCCAGATAGAGGGCATCGCAGATGAGCGCGTGACCAATGGATACCTCGTCAAGCCAGGGAATCTGTTTGCAGAGGTAAGCTAGATTTTCCAGATTAAGATCGTGTCCTGCGTTGAGGCCGATTCCAAGTTCCTTGGCTTTCCGGGCTGCCGTAAGGAAAGGTTCAATGGCTTTCTCGGGAGAGGTGGGGTATATTTCTGCATACGGAGCGGTATACAGTTCGACGCGGTCGGCTCCGGCCTTGGCTGCATACTCGACCATTTCCGGATCTGCGGCCACGAAGATGGAGGTACGTATCCCCGCGTGATTGAACGTGTCAAGTATATTACTCAGGAATTCTAAGTTCGCTTTGGTGTCCCAGCCTGCGTTAGAGGTAATCTGGTCCGGAGAGTCAGGAACAAGAGTCACCTGGTGAGGCTTGACTTGCAATACGAGTTCGATAAACTCGGGAGAGGGGTAGCCCTCGATATTGAATTCGGTGCGCAGTATGGGACGAAGGTTGATGACGTCGCTCCTTCTGATGTGTCGCTCGTCTGGACGGGGATGCACCGTAATACCGTCTGCTCCAAATTGTTCGCAGTCTTGTGCTACTTTAAGTATATCGGGGACGTTTCCTCCGCGGGCGTTGCGTATGGTTGCTACTTTATTGATGTTTACGCTAAGATTTGTCATGTTATTTCAATACTTATTGCCGCAAAAATACAAATAAATGACGGATGTGTGTTTTATAATGGATAAAAAATGGGATATTTGTGGCAAGAAAGAATAATTTTTTGCTGTTTCATGAAGTTTGCTATTTTTGGAAATCCCTATCAGGTAAACAAGTCGGCGCATGTCTTGCGGTTGATTGAAATCTTGCTTCATTATCAGGCTGGATTGTGTATAGACCGTGAGTTTTATCTTTTTTTGAGGGATGTCGCCCGCGAGAAATTACCTGCTATTCGACAATTTGTAGGCGATGACTTTGAGGCGGACATGGCTCTCAGCATAGGAGGTGATGGTACATTTCTGAAGACGGCCGGTCGGGTTATCGGGAAGGATATTCCCGTGCTCGGTGTGAATACCGGGCGGTTGGGCTTCTTGGCTGACGTGTCGCTTGATAACATGGCCGAGGCCATTGAAGAAATACATTCTGATAATTATAAGGTCGAGGAACGTTCTCTGCTTCAGGTTTGCTGTGATAACGAAAAATTGACGCAAAACCCTTATGCATTGAACGAGGTTGCAATACTTAAGCATGACAGTTCTTCTATGATTAGCATACAGACCTTGGTAAACGGAACATTATTGACGACTTATCAGGCCGACGGACTTGTTATCGCTACACCTACCGGCTCGACGGCTTATTCGTTGAGTGTCGGTGGCCCCATCATTGCTCCGCAAAGTAACACTATTGCGCTTACCCCCGTTGCGCCTCACAGTCTGAATATGCGGCCGATTGTACTTCAGGATGAAGTCACCCTTGAGTTGAAGATTGCAAGTCGTAGCCATAATTTCCTTGTTGCCGTTGATGGACGCAGTGTCTCCTGTCATGAATCCAAGACACTCACGGTCCGCAAGGCTCCTTATACGGTCAAGGTGGTGAAGCGATTCAATCACAGTGTTTTCGAAACTTTACGAGACAAAATGATGTGGGGAGCGGACTTCCGCTGATCGAAAGGCAGAGACTGTATATATAAGGTATGTTCGTGCAGAAACAAATCCCGGACGTTTTTATCTTTCGGATAGCATTGGTAACCTCATCTCTTAGCTCTAATAAGATTGTAACAACTTTTATTTTGTTTGAAGCGGTTTACAAACTAACAGCGTGTTTATAGACTTGATTATATCATTTGTAGTTTATTATTGCTGTCCGGCAAGCTTATAGAAGGTAATAGAAAAGATAGGAATGATTTCCTTTGCTGTAGTCAGCCTTAAATGGTTAGTTTGTCCGGGTATGTTTTATCTATATACGCTCGACGTGGGCGTTGTCTAACGGGTGCAAGTCTCTAACCCTAATAGAGGGAAGGGCAGAATCGGGCAGTGCAAAAATAAATAACAGCTACCCTGCGACTCCTTTGTTGTCAGATGTCCGTAAGGAACTCTCTATTCAGAGATAGGATGGAATCCGACAATATAATAGAAGTGACGTTAGTCAATGGGGTGGCTGAAAACAACTTATCACACATTGTGAGGTGAGAAAGTCTGAAACCGCCGTATTCGAAATCGCATGTACGGCGGTGTGGAAGGCTGATAAATATAAATGTAGGAAGCAAACGCTTTTTATGATTTGCATTTACCTCCTACCCGATTGATGTTTGTAAACCGTGTTGTCTGCTGTTAGATAGAAAGCTCGTGAAGAACGTTGAGTAATTCAGAGTTAATGGGTTTGTTGTTTTTGATTGCTTTGGTAAATGGTACATAGACCACCTCGTCGTGATCGATACCTATCATGACGTTGCGCTGACCCTCCATTAGGGCATCAATAGCAGCTGTGCCCAAGCGGCTGGCAAGGATTCTGTCATGAGCCGTTGGACGTCCACCACGTTGCAGGTGACCCAGAATGGTTACACGAACATCGTATTGCGGATATTCCTTCTTCACACGCTCAGCATAGTGCATGGCTCCACCATTGCTTTTACTTTCGGCTACGAGTACGATACTGCTGTTCTTGGACTTGCGGAATCCGTTTTTGATGAATTCTTCCAACTGGTCGACATCGGTGTTGTACTCGGGGATGATGGCAGCTTCGGCACCGGCGGCAATAGCTCCGTTCAGTGCAAGAAATCCGGCGTCGCGTCCCATAACCTCAACGAAGAAAAGTCGCTCGTGTGAGGTCGCTGTGTCACGAATCTTGTCGACGGCATCGAGGATGGTATTCAATGCGGTATCATAACCTATGGTTGTATCAGTCCCGTAGAGGTCGTTGTCGATGGTTCCCGGCAGACCGATGCAAGGCACATCGTATTCTTCTGCGAATACTCTGGCACCTGAAAGCGAACCGTCGCCTCCGATGACTACGAGGGCATCAATACCTTCGGCCTTCATGTTGTCATAAGCCAACTTTCTGCCTTCGGGAGTTTTGAACTCCTGACATCTAGCCGTCTTGAGAATGGTTCCTCCAAGCTGGACGATATTACTTACGTTTTGACTCTTGAAATCACAGATTTCTCCGGAGACAAGGCCTTTATAGCCTCTATATATACCTTTGACTGCTAAACCGTTGTATATTGCAGCGCGTGTGACAGCGCGAATTGCGGCATTCATTCCTGGTGCATCTCCCCCTGAGGTTAGGACACCAATACATTTGATTTTTGACATAATATACTCTCTTTCTTATTTGTTTGTTCGCGCAAAATTAAAAAAAAACGTTAGACACCATTGTAAAAAGGTGTTATTTCCAATAGAAAAGCATGCAATGCGGAATTTTTGCCATTGAATTGCAAAGGCCAATTTACAAAATGTTAGGTGTTTTGTAGAATCTCATGCAGTTTCATGCTGACTTCTTCCATGAGCCATTTGGGTGTGGAGGTGGCTCCGCATATGCCGATGGAGTTCACTCCGCCAAGTAGCGTGGGGTCTATCTCGGAGGCATTGTCAATGAGGTGTGAGTTTGCGTTGACCTGTTTGCATTCGTTGAAAAGAATCTTTCCGTTGCTGCTTTTCTTTCCGCTGACAAAGAAAATGAGGTCGTGGGATGCTGCAAATGCTCGTATGTTCGGTATGCGGTTTGCAACTTGTCGGCAGATGGTGTCGTGATATTGAAATGGAACCTCGGCAGAGATGTGCTCTTTGATGTAGTTGATGATTTTGCAGAATTCGTCCAGCGACTTGGTGGTTTGGGAATAAAGACAGATGCCTTTGGTGAAGTCGAGCTTTTTGGCATCCTCAAGACTCTCAATGACGATAGCGTTTCCTTTAGTCTGGCCAACCAGTCCAACGACCTCGGCATGACCGTTCTTTCCATAGATGACAATCTGTTCGTTCTCCCTCCTATCATACTCGTTCCTGATTTTCTTTTGCAATCGGAGCACCACTGGGCATGTGGCATCAATGATTTCTATGTGATTCTTCCGGGCAGTCTCGTAGGTCTCAGGAGGTTCGCCGTGAGCACGAAGCAAAACTTTGGCATGAGTGAGCGTACTGAATTTCTCGTGGTCTATAGTTTTTAACCCCATAGCCTTGAGCCGTTCTACTTCACGTCCATTATGTACAATATCTCCCAAACAATAGAGTTGCCCGCTTTTGGATAATTCTTCTTCGGCCTTACGAATGGCGGTGACAACTCCAAAGCAGAAACCGGAACCGTTGTCGATTTCAATCGTTGCCATCAGGATTCAGTTACGCGTTTAAATTGCTCTCTCAGCCAAGCCTTCTGTTCATCAATCGTCAGGTGGCTGTTGTCTAAAAGTATGGCATCGTCTGCGCAACGTAATGGAGAAACGGCCCTCTGCTGGTCCATCTCGTCACGTTGCTTGACGTTTGTCAGGATCTCTTCGTAGGAGTGTGTCTCTCCTTTGGCTTTGAGTTCGTCATAACGACGTTGTGCACGTATTTCGGCACTGGCTGTGACGAAAATTTTGAGTTCAGCGTTCGGGAACACGACGGTGCCGATATCTCTCCCATCCATCACAATCCCTTTTTCTTCTCCCATGGCTTGCTGCTGTTTTACAAGTGCCTCTCGAACAAATCCGAGAGCAGATACCGGACTGACAACGGCTGACACCTCCATTGTTCGAATTTTGTCTTCTACATATTCCCCGTTGAGATAGGTTTCGGGACTACCTGTCTGCTCGTTTAGCCGGAAACTGATATGGATGTCACGAATAGCTGTCTGCAGGGCGTCTTCGTTGATTGTTTTTCCTTCGATGAGCCCATGCTCTATGCAGTAGAGTGCGACAGCCCGATACATGGCACCAGTGTCAATATAAATGTAGCCGATTTCTTTCGCAAGGTCTTTGGCCATCGTACTCTTGCCACAGGAAGAGAAACCGTCAATAGCGATTGTAATCTTTTTCATGATTTCTTATAGTGTTATTATAATGTATATGACAAATTGAATAGGAGAGAAGATGAAGTAGGGTGGTATTTGGCATAGGCCGCACCAAACTTGATGCGCTTTAGTTGCAGACCGGCACCACAACTCACTCCTGCCCAGCGGCTATTCCCCTCCAGGGAAAATTCGTCAGCACGTTGGAAATTGTATCCCAAAGCTATGTAGAAACTTTGGATGGGTTTTATGTCAATGCCGACTATAAGGTGATTCAAAAGTTTCTTGCCGGCGGATTCCTTTTGGTTTGTTGATGAGGTCCAGTCTGTCAGGTGGCGCATCGTGAGCGACAGTCGAACAGGAATGAAACGCAGGTCCTTACTGACTCCGAGCGTGAGATCGAAAGGCAATTTCTCGCGAACGTTGTCAAATGTTTTCAATTCTGCTCCGATGTGGGCAGCTTGTAGAGAAACAGAGACCTCTTTCTCTTCATGATAGTAATTCAGTCCGAGGTTGACACCCATCGCCAGTGCGGTGAACTGCTCGTAGTGAGCATAGATGAGGTCAAGTCGCACGCCGCCGCTCCATCGGGTGTTGAAATCATAACAGAAAAGCCCGCCCAATAATATGTCCTTAGCCGAAAAGGAACCGAGTACGGTTCCTTGTTCGTCCGTTTGCGTCATTTTTCCATAGCTTAAAAATTCTCCGGTGAAAGCCCAGGTGAGGTGCTCCTTACTGGTGAACGCATAAGCGGCGGAGCCGGCATTGACTCCGGTCATATAATTCATGTATGATAATGTGATTGTATGGTTGGATACTGTCGAAAGTAAAGCAGGGTTATGGAGGGCATTGCCGAGTTCGTCCTCAAGTATAGAGATGTTCTCTCCGCCAAGTGCTGCAATGTGTGTTGATTTCGGAAGGCTCAAGAAATGAAATGTTTCTCTTATCTCTTGAGCTGATAAACACGTGCTCAGAGAGAATAAAACGCCTGCTATGAATGACTTTTTCGACATTTTTAATAAAATCTTTGCCAAAGATACGTGAATTTTAAAATAACTCATTATATTTGTGCTCACAAAAGCAGTGTCATAGCTTTGAAAGTTTTTTAAAAAAATAAAAAATGCTATTTGCTTGAAGAAAAAAAAGGATAGAGTGTATACATTTGCGAGAAATGTATTACTTTTGCCTCAAATGAGAAACACTAAAAATTAAAACAAGAATATGGAAATTAAAAAATCACAGAAGGCAGACTTGGAGGGCAAGAGAACTACCTGGCTGCTGGTTGGTTACGTAATCGTGCTTGCGGTTATGTTTGTCGCTTTTGAATGGACAGAACGCGACATTAAGATTGACACAAGCAACGCTGTATCTGACCTTGTTTTTGAGGAGGAAATCATTCCTATTACAGAACAACCGGAACAAGTTGTTGCTCCACCACCAGAAGCACCATCTATTCCTGAAACTTTGACAATTGTTGAAGACGAAGCCGAAGTAGATGATGTTACCATCGCCTCTACAGAAGAAACAGGTCAGGCTGTCGAGATTAAATATGTCGCTCCTGTTGTTGAAGAAGAGGAACCGGAGGAACAGACCATCTTCGAGGTTGTAGAAAACATGCCAGAATTCCCTAATGGTGGTATGGCTGGTTTGATGCAGTATCTTTCAAAGAATATCAAATATCCTCCTATTGCTCAGGAAAACGGTACACAAGGTCGTGTAACTGTACAGTTCGTCGTTAACAAGGACGGATCAATTGTAGATGCTAAGGTTCTCCGTAGTGTTGACCCATACTTGGACAAGGAAGCTATCCGCGTGATTAGTGGTATGCCGAAGTGGAAACCTGGTATGCAGCGTGGTAAACCGGTACGTGTTAAGTATACTGTTCCTGTAATGTTTAGATTGCAGTAATAAATTACTGAATATAATTAGAGGCTGCCCTATAAGCAGCCTCTTTTGTTTTTCTTGACTTAATTAAACTCTATGCAATACTCTTCAACAGAATTGTTGACGATGGTTAACGAGTATATCGACTCGTTGAACATATCTCGTCCTCCGGTGGGTTTATACGCCCCGATTGAATATGTGCTTTCTATGGGTGGGAAACGCTTGCGGCCGGTGCTTGCTCTTATGGCCTATAATCTCTACAAGGATAATATCAAGGATGTGCTACCTACAGTTACCGGTATAGAGATTTATCACAACTACACTTTGCTGCACGATGATCTCATGGACCGTGCTGATTGTCGTCGTGGCAAACAGACGGTACACAAGAAATGGAATGATAATACGGCGATTCTGTCGGGTGATGCAATGTTGATTTTGGCCTATCAGTGTGTTGCAACCTGTCCTCAGGAAAAATTGCCGGAGGTTCTTGATTTGTTTAGTCGGACAGCCTTGGAGATATGTGAAGGACAGCAATACGATGTGGATTTTGAAATCCGGAATGATGTCACAGAAGCAGAATATATGGAAATGATTCGTCTCAAGACATCGGTATTGTTGGCTTGTGCGTTGAAAATTGGTGCGATTCTGGCTGATGCTCCGCAGGAAGAGGCCGAGAAACTATATGAGTTTGGCATCAATATGGGTTTGGCTTTCCAGTTGGAAGACGACCTGCTAGATGTATATGGTGACCCGAAAGTGTTTGGAAAGAATATAGGAGGCGATATCCTGTGTAACAAAAAGACTTATATGCTTATAAAGGCACTTGAATTGGCTGATTCAGAACAACGAGAGCAATTTGATTATTGGCTCAACGCGACATCCTTCGTTCCGGAAAAGAAAATCAGGGCCGTCACAGTATTGTACGATGCAATCTCCATCAAGGAACTTTGTCTGGCTCAGATCCGTCACTATACTGCGATGGCGTTACAATCGCTACAGGCTTTGAACTTTCCTGCTGAGAAAACGCAAGGTATTTCTTCATTGGTAAAGCGATTGATGGAACGAGAATCCTGATATGATGGGGTTGATAGACACTCACTCACACCTCTTTTTGGAAGAGTTTGACGAAGATCGTGCCTCTGTTGTGCGTCGCGCAAAGGATGCGGGAGTAACTCGTATTTATATGCCCAACATCGACAGCACGACCATACCTCGGCTTCTGCGGATGTGTGATGATTATCCGGGGTATTGTTTTCCGATGGTGGGACTTCATCCAACCTCCGTGTCGGCTGAAAATCTGGAATATGAGTTGCAGGTCGTTAGACATGAATTAGAAACCAATTGTTCTCGCTATTGCGCTGTAGGTGAAATAGGGATGGATTTCTATTGGGATAAGTCGTTTGCCCGTGAGCAAGAGATTGCGCTGGCTACCCAGATAGAGTGGGCGTTGGAATTTTGTTTTCCGGTCGTAATTCATTGTCGAGATGCATTTGATAATATATATAAGGTATTAACTGCTTACGCGGGAAGAGGATTATGTGGTATCTTTCATAGTTTTACGGGTAGCCAACAAGAAGTGGAGGCTGTCCTTGAGTTGCCCAACTTTTATATTGGCGTAAATGGTATAGTTACTTTTAAAAAGTCTTCCTTACCCGAAGTTCTTACTCATGTTCCATTGACTCGATTGCTACTTGAAACAGATTCACCTTATCTCGCTCCTGTACCTCATCGCGGACGGAGAAATGAAAGCGCTAATGTTTCTTTTGTTGCTCAAAAAATTGCAGAGATTTATGGTGTATCGGTTGAGAATGTTATAAAAATTTCATCGAGAAACGCTTTAAAAGTCTTAAAGACCGGCTAAAATATCGTTTTTTTGACCATAAAGACAATAAAAAATCGATTTTAGTAAAATATTCTCTGCAGAATTGTTTAAATGAAAAAAAAAAAAGAATACATTTGTAGCTGAAATCGATTGTGGATTTTAAGTAAAGAAAAATACGCGGTCGGTTGAAAAAGGACTCCATTCCAAGGAGAGATGCTCGAGTGGTTGAAGAGGCACGCCTGGAAAGCGTGTAAACCTCAAAAGGGTTTCCGGGGTTCGAATCCCCGTCTCTCCGCTGGCTGAGAGTAAACTAAAAATGAAGAAAAGCTAAAACGTGAAAAACAATAACTAATCAATAACATTATTAATTATTTAATCCTAAAAAATTAGACACACAATGAAAAAGTTTTTTGCAATTCTTGCTGTGATCGGAGTCATCTCATTTGGCTCTACTCAATTTGCTCAGGCACAAGAAGCAGAACCAGCTGCAACAGAAACTGCTGTAGCATCAGCTGCTGATGAAACTGCTCCTGCTATCGTAGAAGAAGGTGGTATCCACAAGTCTTTGAAGACAAAGTTCATCGAAGGTACAGCTTCTTTCATGAGCTTGGTAGCTATCGCTTTGGTAATCGGTCTTGCATTCTGCATCGAACGTATTATCTACTTGAGCCTCGCTGAAATCAATACAAAGAAGTTTATTGCTGGTATCGAGGAAGCTCTTGCTAAGGGTGACGTAGAAGGTGCAAAGACTCTTGCTCGTGATACTCGCGGCCCAATCGCTTCTATTTACTATCAGGGTTTGATGCGCCTTGATCAGGGCGTGGATACAGTTGAGAAGTCAGTTGTATCTTACGGTGGTGTTCAGGCTGGTTACCTTGAAAAGGGCTGCTCTTGGATTACATTGTTCATAGCTATGGCTCCATCTCTCGGATTCATGGGTACTGTAATCGGTATGGTTCAGGCATTCGATAAGATTCAGCAGGTAGGTGATATCTCTCCAACAGTCGTTGCTGGTGGTATGAAGGTCGCTTTGTTGACAACTATCTTCGGTTTGATCGTTGCATTGATTCTTCAGTTGTTCTACAACTATATCCTTTCTAAGATTGAAGCTTTGACAAGCGAAATGGAAGATGCTTCTATCTCTCTCTTGGATATGGTTATTAAGTATAACAAGTAATTTACTCTAACGAGATGGCAAAATTATCTTATAAAATCTCATATTACGTCCTGTACGCACTGTTTGCTGCCATTTTGGTAGTGCTCGGCCTCTTCTACTTTGGTGGAGATGCGACCGGTGATGCAGTGCTTCCAGTTGACGCAGATATGTGGCAGCCGGCGCAAACTGATGCGTTGCTTTATTTGAACTACTTCTTGTTTGCTTTTGCTGCTGTCGCTGCTATTGTAAGCTTCGTATACTTCTTGACATGTAATCCGAAGGCTTCTCAGGGTTCATTGATTGTATTGGTTGGCTCAATTATCGTATTGGCAATTGGTTGGTTGATGGGTTCAGATGAACTTTTGGTTATTCAGAGCTACGAAGGTACTGACAACGTAGGTTTCTGGGCTCACGCAACAGATATGTTCATTTTCTCAATTGAGATACTTCTTGGTGTTTCTCTCGTTGCTGCAGTCGCAGGTGCTATTAAAAAAGCGTTGTCATAAGATTATACTTGAATTATAAATGTAAGTACTTATGGCAAAGAGAAAAAGAAAAGTACCTGACATTAACTCGAGTTCAACAGCGGATATCGCGTTCTTGTTGCTCATTTTCTTTTTGATTACTACTTCTATGGATACGGACCGAGGTCTCTCCAGACAGTTACCTCCTCCTCCAGAACCTAACCAAAAGAAGGATGATATCAAATTGAAGGAACGCAACGTACTGACCGTATTCCTTAACTTGAACGACCAGTTGATGTGTGGTAATGACTATATTAGCATTGACCAATTACGTGCTCGTGCTAAGGAGTTTATTGCTAATGTTGATAACGATGAACATAAGCCTGAAAAGGTAACTAAGGAAGTTAATTTCTTTGGTACTGTTGATGTTACAGAAAAGCATGTAATCTCCCTGCGTTGCGACCGTGGTTCTTCTTATAAGGTTTACCTGATGGTTCAGAACGAACTTGTTGCAGCGTACAACGAATTACGTAACGAACTGGCTCAGTCAAAATGGAATAAGAATTATGCTGACCTCGATGCAGAACAGCAGGAGGCTATTCGTGAAATTTATTCTCAGAAGATTTCTGAGGCAGAACCTAAAAAGTACGGAGAAAAGAAGTAATGGGAAAATTTAATAAAACTGGTGGTCGTACCATGCCAGCATTGAATACTTCTTCTTTGCCTGACTTGATTTTTACTTTATTGTTCTTCTTCATGATGGTAACAACCATGCGTGAGGTTTCTTTGAAAGTAGAATTTAAGGTTCCGCAAGCAACTGAGCTAGAGAAGCTTGAGAAGAAGTCATTGGTTACTTTCATCTATGTAGGCCGTCCTACAGCTGAGTTCCGCAAGAAACTTGGTAGTGAAAGTCGTATCCAGTTGAATGACAGTTTTGCAGAAGTTGCAGATATCCAGGATTATATCATTGGTGAGCGCGCAAGTATGAAAGAAGAGGATCAGCCTCAAATGCGTGTTTCAATGAAAATAGACCAGGATACTAAAATGGGTATCATTACTGATATTAAGGAGGCACTTCGTAAAGCTTACGCTTTGAAAATTAACTATTCTGCCGTATCTCGACAGTAATTGTTGATTTATAATATGACAAGAAGGGGTCAATCTCAATCGATAGACCCCTTCTTGTTTTTGTACACTCGGCAGGAGTATTGTTTAACTGGTGCAACTCGCGAAGTCGCACTAATAACAGGAAGGATATAGGGCTTAATAAATATTTAGCCCCTCTGATTTTCCGCTAAGCCCTGAAAACAACTTGCCATACATCGTGAGATGAGAAAGCCTGAAACCGCTGTATGCCGAACGGCACGTACGGTGGTATGAGAGGACGGGAAACGTGTAGGTAGGAGATAAGCGCCTACGATTAGCGTTTACCTCCTACTTGATTGGCAGTACCCTCCCCAGGGTACTGTTGTTATCTCTAAGAGAGTACTGACTAGCTCCAAATCCTAATGATTGAGTGGTTTAATCTATATCTATCTTCAACGGCAGGAAAGCTTTTCTGTAGTCTATTGATAGATTTGGGTTAAGTTCACTTTTCTCATAAGGAAACCGTAAGAGACGAATTGTTCGTAAAATTTGTCCCCGTGAAACTTTTACTGGCTCTATTTGGCCTTTCTTCTGTGTTTAGGAAATATAACGGGAGGTTATTGTTAATCGAAGACGCAGGGAAGAGAAACCAATTGGTAAAGTAATGTTT
>JAQXZK010000176.1 GCA_029227175.1 Bacteroidales bacterium
CTGATCTCTGCCGAGGCGCTGGATAGTGCATCTCAGGAGATAGCTGATGACTATAACTTCCTTTTGAACGTATGAGAAACAAGGTAGAAACGTGTATTAGTGAAACTACTGATTCACAAATAAAGTTCGAGGAGAATAAGCGAAAGATTATATTTCAGAACCTGAGTAGGTTTCCCTATGAGTGCGTTGATGTTGACGGGTGTACAATCAAGGAAGGTGTTAGATGTGACAAACTCCTTATCTCTGCTGATGAACGCGAAGAACGCTATGTAGAGCTGAAAGGCACTGATGTCATGCATGCCATAGAACAACTAGAAGAAACGATAAAGCACTTGGGTGAATATACTGATAACAGACATGCGTATGTTATCAGTACAAATGTAGCACCAGCAATAGACACAAAACGTCAGGTAAAGATAAAGTATTTCAAGGAGAAATATTGTGCAGAGTTGAAGATTCAGGAAAAGCAGTTGAAAGTTTCTTTGTATTAGGAGCGTACGCGTCCACAAATCCGCATTGCTCATTAAACCTCGTTGAATAGCTTTGCCCTCAGATTAAAAAGGAGGCAAAATGAATCAGTAAAGTACAGTTTGATACGAAGCGGACTTTAGATGTTTTGATAATTTGCGAAGAAAATTCACCTATAACTAAAGATTTATTTCCTTATTTGGAATTATATCGTATCTTTGTTGTTGAAAAATTTGGTTTGAAGTATGTCGAGAATAGAGCTGGTGGAATTGGAGGAATTTAGTTGCGGCGCGGGTCGTGTTTATTCGGTCGCAGTGGATGATGCCAAGGAGACGCTCTACGATCGCTTTTTGGAAGAGAATGAGCAGGAATACAAAGAAGAGTTGGTTGAGATAATGACAAAACTTAATACGATGTCTTGTAAAACAGGTTTTACTGACACCTTTTTTAAGTTGAATGAAGGCAAACCTGGTGATGGCATTTGTGCAATCACGGATTGGAAAGGCAAGTTAAGGTTATATTGCATCCGTTTCGGAAACATCCTTCTTGTGTTGGGAGGGGGAGGTCCGAAAACAACAAGGACATATCAAGAGGACCCTAAACTTTTGTCAGAGAATTTGCTGCTAAGGAATGTTTCTGATGTAATGGCGGAGGCTATTAGAGAAAAGGACCTTAAGATAGAGGAAGATGGAAGTTTGAGTGGCGACCTTGTAATTGAATTCTAGGTACAACAAAGATTATATTTTATGAATAGAAACAACACACTGGCCAAAAGCATTATGGCATCAGCGGACCCGGTGAAGGTCAAAAGGATTGAGACCCGGATGTTGGTGGCCCAAATGCTCCATGATTACCTGGGACTGCGGAATATTTCCCAGCAGTCGCTTGCCAGTAGGATGGGGAAGCAGCCCTCTGAAGTTTCGAAATGGCTCTCAGGAGACCACAACTTCACGATTGACACACTTTCTGACATTGGTTACTATCTGGAAATGGATTTTTTTTCTCGAAAAGATACTTCATTGTTCCGATGTGTGGAAGAAATCGAACTTTCCCGCACAGGAGTTCGGTCCGGAAAGTTCGAATCTATACGAGTGAGCCAATACATTTTTGCAGGAAATAACTATATTGCCAATAAAAAATTGGAAAGATGCCCGGCATAGATAATAATTCTCCGCTTCGCCTTGCCATTGTTAATATCAAGGAAACTGGCTTTAGTTTAAAGCCGGATTTGAGAGATTCTGACTTGGATAAAATTGATTGGATGATTGGTTTCAGACCTATCATATCCGATGTTGATGGCCAAATTGCTGTAGAGGTCCGTTCTACTGCGATTTTAACTGATACTGACAGCGAAGTTGCGGCTTGTTCGGTAATGCTTACTTTTAAGGTGGAGTCTCTGGATGCTTTCGCCACGAAAGAAACTGACAACAGAATCAATGTCAATGATCATCTGATGCTCAATATGTTGAGCCCAGCATACGGAACACTTCGAGGAGTGATGTTTGCCCGTTTTTCTGGGACCCCGCTGGATAAAAAGCCGCTCCCGCTCATTGATGTCTTGGATTTGCTGAAGGCAGCCAAGAAGAATGGGGCTATAAGATAAATAAAGAAAGCCAGAAGCGTTCACTTCTCCGCCTTGCCTTATGACTATTATGTCAACAATCTTTCTACGAAAAAACAAAGAAAATATTTGCATATAATGAAATAATAAGCGATTTTTGTAGTATAATTACAAAAATGGGTAAATATTATCTTTATTTGTGTCAATATGATCAGAGAATTTTGGGTAAAGAACTATTTGTCTATCCGAGACAAGCAATCAATCAGTTTTATAGCTAAAGGCCCAGCTTCTGAACTTGTAACTGAGATTTCGAAAGGTGTCTTTCTCTATAAACTGGGTATTTTGTATGGTTCCAATGCTTCAGGAAAATCAAATATGCTGATAGCACTGAATGAGGTGTTCAGGTTGCTTGTTATGCCCAAAAATGATGCTACCAAGGAGATAAAGGGGTATATTCCTTTTGCGTTAACTCCAAATGAGCCGTCAGAAATGTATGTATCCTTTTATGCTAATGGGATTCGTTATGACTACGAGGTTTCCTTCAATAACCATCATATCCTCTCTGAGGTATTGTATTATTATCCGAAGCAGACGAAGCGGTTGTTCTATGAACGATATTTTGTTGGGGACAATATTCAGGCCGATATTAAGTTCGGTACAAGCTTAAAATTACTATTGAAAACCCAACAGAGCATCCGTGAAAACACACTTAACAATCATAGTGTGCTTTCTGTGTGCAGGAAGATGGCATTGACAGAAGATATCGAGCCATTTAACGCTCTGCATCGTACGTTAATGGAATGTTATCACGAGATAGATGGGGATGATGACAAAGAAAAGGGTATCACTGAAATCTTGAAAGATGCTTATTCCGACAACAAGAAAAGACGTTTTTTCAATCAGATGCTGCAAAAGGCCGACTTGAATATCATAGATTTCATGCCGGTACTTGAAGAACGCTTAATTCCTAGAGGTTTTCGTGAACGCGTAGAGAGGGAAAATATTCCTGAAGAAATGAAGGCAGCATTACTCAGTCCTACCACAGACTCCATAGATTTCGTAAACAATTCAGCAGAAGGCTCATTTAACATACCTCTTAGATTGCAGTCGAAGGGTACAATCAAGTATGTTCGCATTCTCAATGTGCTTTATGACTTGATCACTAAGGACCACGTCTATTATCTGGATGAGTTAGGGGAGGACCTTCACTATGATCTGTTGTTCTATTACTTGAATGTTTTTCTCTTCAATTCGGAGAATTCGCAACTGATAATTACCAGCCAGGAGACTGCCTTGTTATCGCAGGACATCATCAACGAAAATCGCGGTGTTGTGTGGTTCGTAGAGAAGAACAAAGAGAAAGCTTCATCTGAGTACAACCGTGGAGATTCATACGGATTGCATAAGAATTTGTCACTCTTCAACTCGTACCGCATTGGTCGTTTGGGGGCAAAGCCAGAACTTGGGAGCATTTTTGTAAATCTTGATGATTGATATGGGAAAGCTTAGAAGCGCTGCATTGATTCTGGGTGAAGGTCCAACTGAGTTCTACTACTTCAAGTCTTTGAGTGGTTTATTCAAAGGACTGACGATTGCGCCCGATTATCCAAAGCATACCAGTATCAAAGAACTTGAAGCTAAGATAGTTGAAGGCATCAATCTTTGTTACGACCATATCTTTTGCGTTATTGATATGGATACTAAAGATAGAGAACCTGAGCATTTTCAGTATGAGCGGTTGAAGAAAAAGTATTCAAAACTAATTTATAAGCCGAGGAAGGGAATCAATTGTAAGGTCGAGTTCTTCGAGACCCATCGCTGTACGGAGCTATTCTTCCTGTATTACTTTCGCTATACTTCACGAATGTACACGGATCAGGAATCTCTGCTCAATGACTTAAACCAGAGGGTAGAGTACAGCAAGACAAAAGAGTTCTTCACAAAATGTAAAGGATTGCATTCGTATTTCGAACGCAATGGCGGATCACTGGAATCTGCAATTGTCAATGCGGCGCGGTCAATGGAAGAGAAATTGGCAAGTGGCAGGGATTATACATACTCTGAGTTAGGACGTTTGATGGAAGAGTTAAAAAAGTACTCGTCCACAAATCCGCATTGCTCATTAAACCTCGTTGAATAGTTTTGCCTTAAGATTAAAAAAGGAGACAAAATGAATCAGTCAAGTACAGGTATAGTGATACTGACTTTACTGGACAAACTTTAACTCTCCAGAGAAGGAGAAGACTTGACCGGGTTGCTGCCGTGCAATCTGGCGAGCTAAAGAAGAAAATCACAAATCAACACTTTTATGCAAATTACTGAAACCTCTGAT
>JAQXZK010000177.1 GCA_029227175.1 Bacteroidales bacterium
TAGATAAAACTTGCAGCCTCTCTTAACCGCTCTACAAAGGCTTGGAAAACAGCTTCATCCCTCAGCACGGCACCCGCGAGGCAGTTGGCTTCCTCGGGCGCTTGAAACGGCTTGTCCCTCTCGGCCGGTGTGGGTGGCAAGGGTGCGCTTGTCTGTGTCTCCTCGCTTACCGGTACGTCGTGGGATAGGGGCTCCTCTTTCGCTTCGACGGCAAAGGGGAAAGAGTCTAATTTAGCCTGCTCAGAAGATAAGCCTATTTGTGTAGGATCACTGTTTCTTATGGAAAAGAACTCGTTTAGCAAACATTGCCATTCTTGTATGTAAGAATAAAAACAGGATAGTTGTTCATTCGTAGAAGGCATGCTTTTCGATTTCATCTTTTCGTGATAGATGAATCGTCCAATTTGCACTTTGTTTAATTGGACTGAGGATTCTGTATAGGTGAAAAAATCTTCCCAATGTTCTCCGTACTCTTGAGCGCTGATTTCTTGTTTGATGCTCCTTATTTTACTGTTTAATCTACTTGCATAATTGAGGCTATCTTGGTTTCTTGCTATCCAGTTCTTTAATTCGAAGAGCCTTTTTTCGAGGACGATGCTTCCTTTGTTCTCCGTATGAAAATCAGCAAAAATACATAGTAGCAGTGGTTTTCGGGGGGTTGCATATATGTGGAGGAGTTGACCCAAATGCTCAATCAGTGGATTAACCATAGTATCCTTGTTACCAGTGTGATAATTTATGAAATCAATATTCGTCTTGCGCCATTGGGATATGCAGCTTTTCCACAAAATTACATTTTCTGCGTTCATGCAATCAATGTATTGATATTCTGTGGTTTCTTTTATACAGTATATCGCCTTCTTCAAATCCCGTAAGGTCTTATTGAAATGATATGATAATTCGCTATAATTTGCTTTCATCCAATCCTTAATTACAGAATACTTATTTATGACCCGTATTAGGTCATAGAAGTCATTGCTCGTCTGGAGGAATAAGTTAACCATGTCTTCCATGTCGTTCTGTGTATTAGATGTTCTACCTAATTTTCTGTCTAATCTTCTGCCAAACTTCTACCTAAAGTTATGCCGAACTTCTGTTTCTGTTTTCTTTCTGTTTAATACATGCCTGTTAATCAAATAGTTGCAGGATACAGAAACAGCCTGTAGCTTTGCACTCAACGAACGGTATCCACCCGGTGGAAACCCTCGGAGGGGGAGGTGCCCTTCCGAGCGAAGTTCGGGTTGAGAATAGGTAAACGAATAGCTATCCAAAGATAGCGTATCAGTCTGAATAAACCAAGCATTCTGTGCTGGAAAATGAGAAAAGCGTTATGGAAAGAAACAGTATGATCAATAGCGAGAGCGTCAAGGCCTATTTAGAGAGCCATGAGGGAGCGATCGGGTTGCTCGACGTGCAGGAGTGTGTCATTCGTGAGTTGCGGGCCCTGTTGGCACCCGCCCGGGAGGGGTTCTCCCTCGCTGCCTACGCCCACCTTCGTCCCTCCGACGAGCAGATGCGTCGTGCCCTCCTCACCCTCTTGGAGGAGGTCGGCGAGGATGGGAGGAGGGTGTTCCGATTTCAGAATCAGTGGTTGGCGGTTACGGAGGTATTGGTCTTCCTGCGGTTGATAGAAGGTGGCTTTGGCAAGTATGCCGCCACGGAGCACTATGTCAATCAGCTCTTTCCCGAAGGGTTAAAGATTGCTTGCAAACAGCGAGATCTCAGTATGAAAAGTGGGGAATATCCCTTCAATAAAGGCTTGGCGGTATGGGAGAAACACAAACAGGAACAGCGGGTTAAACCCTTTTGGGCCATTGCCGAATGTTTGCTCCGCTCGCTGGCTTAAAGCAATTCAAAGACATGTACTTTCCAAGAACATCGCAGGCGTCATGATGGGCAACGCTTGGTGTTCCATCTCCTTGAAATCTTTGATGTTAATGGTCAGCAACAAATCCGCCCCGCACGACCGTGCGCATTCATATTGAAAGCCATCCTCCAAATCCGTGATGCGCACGTTGTCTAACCCCGAAAGAAACGAGGGTTTATACATGTCTGCAATTTCCAGCACGGCAAGCAACGATTTCAATACTTTCCGAGCTTCGGTTGTCCGCTCAGGATCCTGAAGCCCCTTTTGTTTTAAGT
>JAQXZK010000178.1 GCA_029227175.1 Bacteroidales bacterium
TGCGATGCCGTATTCCTTGGCGATGTCACAGAGTTTGAAGAGGTGGTCGAAAGAACTGTGTACCCCACCGTTAGATGTCAGGCCCATGAAGTGAACGCTCTTTCCTGTCTCTTTGGCATAGGTGAATGCCGATACGATTTCAGGGTTCTTCATGATAGAACCGTCAGCACAGGCGCGGTTAATCTTTACGAGGTCCTGATACACGATGCGACCTGCACCGATGTTGAGGTGTCCGACCTCCGAGTTACCCATCTGTCCGTCAGGCAAACCTACATTTTCGCCACTGGCCTGCAGCTGAGAGTGAGGATACTGAGCAAGCAAACTGTCCCAATAAGGAGTAGCAGTGCAAGCTATAACATCATCTTTACCTTGATCGCCAATGCCCCAGCCATCAAGAATCATCAAAAGAGCTTTCTTTGCCATATTGTTTTCTGTGTTTTATGATTTTGTCTTACTGATTTTGGCTGCAAAAATACTGAAAAAGCAGCAATTACCATCAGGCTCTTTCACAATTTTCTTTTTTCTCCACTTTTCCTTTTCCGGCTTTTGTCCCGGTTCTACCGGCTGCCGGACAGGCCGGCGGACGAGGCACCCGCGTGCAGCCTCATCCTGGCGATGTCCAGACTGTTGGATATCACGCATACGATTCCCACTCCGACGAGCAAAGAGAGTGCTGTCGTTGCCATGACTCTTGCATACTGTTCGGCCACATGCAAGAAGCCCGATGTTGCCCGGAATGTAAACAAGGGCGCATCCGCAGGCATGGAGAGGATGAAGGCGAGCAGACCTCCGCCGACAATGATGCCTATCATGAAAGTGGCTATCATGGCATACTTGTAACGGCGGAGCGTTGACTCCTCATACTGGCGAAGGTACTCGACGGCATCCAGCCTGTGTGTAAGCCGCTCCATAAATTCGTCCTTATCGTCAAAAACCGGTCGCCCGGTCCGGAACAGTTCTTCAAGTGCTTTGTCCTTCATCATTGTTTCAATCTTGTTTTTAGTTTGTCACGTCCGCGAGAGAGTTGTTTCTTCACGGCCTCCTCGCTCGAGTCGGTTATCCGGGCAATTTCCTTCACCGTATGTCCGTCTAAATAGAACAGGACTATGGACGAACGCTCTTTGGGCGGGAGGGTCGACAGCGCGAGATACAAATCCTGATGAGCATATCTGGCATCGGCATCCAATGTGCCGGCAACAGCCCGTGCCTCGTCTATGCTTTCAAAGGTGCGTCCGGCCGCCTTATGGTTCAGGAAGGTGTTGTGCGCTATCTTGAACAGCCACGACCGAAACCTTCCCCTGTCCTGATAGCCGGCGGAGGCCAGGTACGCCTTGACCAACGCGTCCTGCGCTATGTCGTCGGCATCGTCTTTGTTGCCACAACACAGGGCGAGCAAGAAACCGCGAAGCGCCTCCTGCTCGTCCCTGACAAGTTGTATGAATTGGTCACGAGACATTGGCCTCTATGCCTGGAGTTTGTGCTGTTCTTCTGCCTCTATCTCCTTGGCAAACGACTTCTGGCCCACGCGATAACTGATAAGCAGGGCCGCGCCGACTGACACAAGGGCAAATGCTCCCAGACAATAATCGCGCATAAATTCGTATGAGCCGGACGCGATTCCCGTCCATACGGCATACAGCAGCACGCACGCGCCGAGAAAGGTCAGAATGAGTCCCCACTGGAACTTACTGTGAAGCTTCTCCTTCAAGAGTTTCTCCGGAGCGTTCATTTTCTTCACCAATTCTTCCACGTCGATAGTTGCATCTTTTTCAAGAGCCGCGAGAATAATGTCTTTCTTTACTTTCTCCGACTCGGTTTTGTGTTTTAGACTCAGATACACAATAACTATCGGGAGGACAACAGCAGGTCCAAGTACTGCCACAATGGGCACAAGTTCACCTATATCAAACATTTTACTATTATTTTTTAATGGTTAAACATAATTTCTTTGTTGAATCGATTCATCCTAATAACAGGCAACCGGGGCCAAAGGTGACGTCTCCCCATAAACTTTTTTCGGCAACAGTCATGAAAAGTAGAAGACTCTATGGACGGGAAATGAGGAATTCAGCGCATGGGAAGCGCAGCAAAACGGCCGCTAATAAAATCGAGAAGATGTTTTTTTTCATAGAGATTACGTTGATTGATTCATTGCATTGTCTGCAAAGATAGCACAAGGCAAGCGCAAGAAAAACAATCGTCTCAATGATTTCACCGCATTCTTAGATTTACTGTCTAATTTACGCACAAAACAGCAACTCTATTCCACACGACACACTGTTTATCCGTAAAACCACCAAGCAGGTCATGGTGGAGTGCAGAAAAACACATCAAAAACATATACGGAGCTACGCGTTAACAAGTTAACTGCGATCTTTTTATCATCGATATTTAGTCGGAATTTATACGGATAAATGATGTGCCCCTTTGATTTCTCTGAAAAAATCCATAGTTTTGCAGAAAGACAAAAAAACAAGTAGTCAAGAATAGCATTATGCCAGAAATTAGTCGATTCTATGGAATAATCATCTACATGTATATGAGCGAACACAATCCACCTCATTTTCATGTATGGTATGAGGACTACAAAGCCATCATAACCATAACGGATGGAGTAGTTACGGGCTCTTTACCAAGAAGGGCACTGAATCTTGTATATGAATGGCTTGACCTTCACAAAGATGAATTACTTGATAACTGGAGAAGATTGAGCAATTATGAATCACCCATGAAAATAGAGCCACTAAAATAATTGAAAGGATATGGATGAAATTCTGACCGTTCTGCATGCCGATTGCGTGGACGACTACACGCTCATTATTCATTTCAGCAACGGAGAAAAGAAGATGTTTGACTT
Organism: Bacteroidales bacterium; assembly: GCA_029227175.1. Classification (GTDB taxonomy): domain Bacteria; phylum Bacteroidota; class Bacteroidia; order Bacteroidales; family Bacteroidaceae; genus Bacteroides. The sequence goes on from JAQXZK010000178.1 coordinate 2,858, forward strand.
CTCTTCCCTGTTCGACAAGGGTATCTGCCACAAACTGAAGGATAAGACATACTTCAAAGGATTTCGGATTGACCCTTTCACCATTGACTGGAACAACGAAATAGGCTTTGCTCCGGAATTTCTGTATGAACATGGGGTAACATGCAGCACATCTCCTACAACAAAGTAAGCCTTCCGTTTCAGACCACGCATTTTGTCCGGACATGATATCGGCTGTCGCAGAGGGACAGACAAAATATACGTACCGACAACTGTGGTTCCTGTGCCGGGATGCCCGCCGGCAGGACGGCCGCTAATAAGATCGAGAAGACGTTTTTTTCATGCAGACAACGTTGATTGGTTCATTATATTGTCTGCAAATATAGCACAAGGCAGGCGCAAAAGCCGCGTTTTCCCGAGAAATCTTTCCGGGCTGCCTGCCCTACGGACAGAGGACGCCGCATAGGACACTTATCTGCTGGCCGCCTTGGGTTGAAGACAAAAAAAGTGCCCGCACGATTTCAGTCGTGAGAGCACCTTTACATAGACTGTCAACCGTTCTCCCACACGGGGAGAAGACGGTTACGGATGGAACGGACTGTCGTCATCGGTTGTTCCCGAACCGCTGCCGCCTGAGGACGTGCCACTGTCGTCCGGAGTAGTGCCACCGGTGTCACCACTGCCGGTGTCACCACCATCTCCGTCCGGTTGCTGGTCCGTATTCCCGTCACCCGGAGCCGGGTTCTCATCTCCGCCTCCCGGATTATCACCCGGGGTCTCGCCCGAAGTGTCATCACCCGGGGTCCCGGCAGAGGGGTTGTCCGTCACGACAGACTTTCCTGAGACCTTCTTCTTCAACTCATACTGACGGTAGTCATAATTGAGGGCATTGACCGCATTGACCAATGTCCCGAGCTTCTCCGCGCCTTCTACGCCCAGCAGTATGGCCGCGTTGATACGTTCCATCAACTCGCGCATGGCCTGGTCCATCACCTTGCGAGCCTCCAGAACCGGCATGGTTCTCATGTTCTGGCGTTCGTCCATGCGCAGCGCCGAGTTGTTGCTGACGGTCTCCGCATGGGCCTTCATGAGCGCCAGGTCATCCTCCAGCCCCAAAGCGGTTACTAACCCCGCACTCGGTCCTTCCAGCTCGCCCACTAAGTTGCAGAAGACACCCAGCTTCCTGAATTTCTTCCTCTGCTTGCTGACGTCATTGGCCTTCAAGAGATTCAGCAAGGCCTCGGCCTTGTCCACCTCCTCCTGATTCTCTGCCAGTTTGCCCAGCACCCAGACATTGCGCTTGAGATTGACATAAAGGTTGTCAATCAAGTCGTTGCCCTTCCTGATTTTCTTCACGAGCACACTCTTAATGGCCTGCTGATAGCAAGCGTCAAATTGCTCGTAAGCCTTCTGCAGATTGGTTACATACTCGGGAAAAAGACTCTTCACGGTCTCGTCCCCATTCACACTCTCGAGTAGCCGACCATAATATGCCATACTGGCACCATTGGTCAGTCTAACTGTACTAATCATTGAAATCTTCATACAGAAATACAATAATTAAGTTAAACAAATGTGGCTGCATTGCTGCAACCGTTTACTAACACAAGTGAAAGCTACTCGAACAGTCTTTTATCTCTTACTTTCAGTCTTGACCTCCTCTTTTCATCGCTCTTTCAATGAACTACCTTGAAACTACTTTACTTCATCTTCCATGTAATGAAAAGAACATGATCTCCCAAAAAACAGAAAATAGACAACAAAAGATTGTCTCTCGTACTTTCGGCTACAAAGGTATACACAATTTTTCACACTTCAAACAAGAAAAGTAAATTATTTATTTCACCCTTACTATTTTATTTATCCCGGCAAGCAAAAGCCTCTCATCCCGCGGCAGCAAACGACCTCATGGCCGTTCCAACTGGGGAAAATACGCATGTGAGGGCATCCACGCCCCTGCCGACCGTCATGCTACCTGAGGCAAACGACGCAACACCTTCCCTCTCCGTCCGGCTTCCCGGAGCCGATATCCCCTTCATTCTGTCTGGAATCAGAGTTTTGAATTTGAAACACTCTTTTACGTTTATTTGCTGTTTTAGGACAAAATCTTTTTTCTCCTCCGAATTATCACCCTTGCACCCCCCTGCGTAAAAATTCATTTTAACATTGAGCCATTTCGATTAACGTGCGGAAAATTCCGCAGAAGTTCTGCAAGCGTGCAAGACATGTGTGAAAAAACTCATTTTAATATTGATTCACATCGATTAACGCGCGGAAAATTCCACAGAATTTCTGAAAGCGTGCAAGACACGTGCGGAAAAACTCATTTTAACATCGCACAAGTTCAATTAATGCGCGGAAGATTCCGCAGAGATTCTGCAAACCTTCAAGACCTTCGTGTAAAAACCCATTTTTACATTGATTCACATCAATTAACGCAAGGAAATTTCCGCAAAGGTTTTGTAAGACTGCAAAGGAACAGTGTTTTCTTCCGTAAAGGCTCTGCAAGCCTGCAAAAGGACGGAGTTTGCATCAGCCAAGGCCCTGCAAACGTGTAAAGGAACGAAGTTTACATCCGATAAGGCTCCGCAAACGTGTAAAGGAACGGTGTTTGCATCCGATAAGTTTTTGCAAACGTGTAAAGGAACGGTGTTCGCATCAGCCAAGGCTCTGAAAGCCTGCAAAGGGACGGAGTTTGCATCCGATAAGGCTCTGCAAACGTGTAAGAGACTGCAGCCCGTGTCTACACCCCTCCGGCGGACTATCAGGAACGCCCGAGCATCAACCACTTCCGGTCGGGAACTGCACAATCTGTTTTGCACGAAGAAGTATTCACCACAAGACACCGGCAGTTCTAACGGGGAAAGCAGACAAAAAAAGCCTGCCCCTGTCGGGGCAGGCTGTATCATTTATAATCATTTATAACATGCACACGCAACGCGCGTGCACGAGGGGAAAGAACGTTTACTTCTCGTCGTCCGTAGAGGCAGAGACTTGGTCTGCTTCGATTAATTCTTCTTCTTAAAGAGGTTCTTGCCCTTGTTCAGCAGATTCTTGGCACTACTCTTGACAGAGCCTTTACCAGGTTCCGGAGAAACGTCGGAGTCGCCTCCCGAATAACGTGTATCAGGTTCCGGAGAAACGTCGGAGGAGTCGCCTCCCGAATAACGTGGCTGTGCTTTTTTGTTTTCCTCCAAGTAGTAGAACTCTTTCGGAGCACTATACTCCACGATATTGATGGTAATGTTGGAGCCGGTATCACCTGTCACTAAGACAATGTGGGCAAACTGCTTGCCGGGTTCTTCTTTGTAATAGGCATCGAAGGTTTCCGTCTGTCCGTTCTTCTTGTAGTTCTTGATAAGCATTTCGTTATCACTGTCCCAATCGAAATGGAACTCCATGGCCTTGCGGTCCATAATGTAATGGGTCGCATAGTCTTTGCACTCTTTGTCTCGATAAGCGTCATACCACACACGATTGTCGGCAGTCTGGGCCACAGCAGGGAGAACCAGAGCAATCAAGTAGAGCATTGAGAAAAATAGTTTCTTCATAATTGTATTGTTGTTTTTTAAAAAGTTTAATGACATTAGACTGTACAAATGTGAACACTTATCGGCAGCAACCGGTCTCGAATCCACAAATAGCATGTTTCAAAATAACAAACAACAGCAGAGAAGCCTCTACACTGTGGATTCCCCCCGGTTTCGTTCCTCAAACTCGGACGGAGAGCAGCCCACGATGGCCGTGAAGTTGCGCCAGGCAGAACTGCGCGAGCGGTAGCCGGCATCGTAGAAGAGCGACTGCATCTTCTCGTGCCTCGCTTCAAGAAGCTGCCGGCGGATATAATCCACACGCAAACGGTTGAGATAGTCCTTGAATCCCGTATATCCCATTTCCTGAATAGACGCGGTGACGTAGGTCCGGTTGCTTCCCACCCGCTGCACCAAGTCGTCGAGCATGAGGTCGGGCTCACGCCACAACTGCTGTTGCTCCATGACGAGGCGAATCTCCTGTTCCAACCGCCCGGGGACGACCGGAGAGGAAGCGGTCTCGGCAGGTACAGGAATGTCAGGTGCCGACGAGGTGTCCTCTGTCTGGCAGGCAGGCACGGGAATACGTACAAACAACTCGACATACATCACATAGAGCGCATAGCACAAGTAGACGAACGAGTGGAAAGAACGCCACCCCACACTGCGGGTCAACATATTCCCCACAAACGCCACGGCAATGAGAAGAAGCATCAGCGTCATCCTCCACAGCCAACTTCTCCCGGCACTGCTCCGGCGGGCATTATAGCCCCATGTCCAGACAAACTCCACAGGAAACATAAAGAGCAGCAGGAGGATGCGCACCCAGACATCCGGCCGGTCGATATGGAGCAACAGGTCGTCAAAAGAGCGTAGCGGAGTCTGGTAGAAACCCAAGAAAAGTCCGTACCCGGCCATGACCAGCAGCCAAGGAATCACGAAGAGCATCCACCGCCTGAACGTCAGCCAGCCGGGACGGGCCACCTCCAAGGGATAGAGCGCAAACAGGTATCGGCATAACTGACCGAAAAAAAGTTCGCGAAGCGGAAGTACATAGTAATAGTCCTGGATGTCACCCTCCCGCAGCATGAAGAACATTTTCTGCAGCAAAGCATACGAACTAGCCCAGGCAAACACAGCAAAAAAAACGCGCGAACGGTCGTTGTGGACGCGCCGTGCTGCAATCATATATCCTCCACAGACCAACAGGAAAAACCAAAGGATAGCGACAGACATGAGTATCAAAAGATTTGCCATAGCAACCTGCTCGAATCACGTAAAAGGAACGAAAGCTCACATTCCTCACACAAAGGTAGGAATATTCCTCATACAATCTCATCCATTACGATAAGAAAAAAAATCAAGAAGAAGGCCTTCGGAGGAGACATCTCGCGGAAGAGCACGTTATCCCTGCAGGTTAATGCGATTCGGAATCATTGTCGGTCAGACCATCTTACGCACACTCAAGTGCCGGGAGTAAAGAACTCTCACCTCCCTTGCCTGACATCCGACAAATCGGCCACATCCCCAATACAGATGTCTGCAGGGACACTTGCATCCATCCACCTTTCTACAGTTCCGGCTATCCGACTCGACCTTGTCATTTGCTTGATTCGGACTTGCCCAATCAAAGAAATGGCAAGGCCAAATATCAGCCTCGCCCCTGTGAAACCTGAAAAGCCTGCAATTTGTCATGAGATCATATCCGGCCTACATCGCACGGCCTTTCGAACGAGCTCCGAACAGCCTTATCACTCCAATTAACCCCAATCTGGTTCACATGGAAATGGCTGCATCGCATGAGTCACGACACAGCCATTTAGATATAAAGTATTAAGAACTGCCCCTACTTACTTGTAAGAAGGCTTTACATAATCAGCCTTAAGCAGATACTCGGCACTTTCCTTCAAGCCAGCTAAGATATCACCAGAAGAAGAGCCTTCCATCTCGACAACATACTCAGCAGTACCTGCTGAATCGAAATTCTTGAAAATCGCATCAAAACCAACCATACCACTCTGGCCGATTTCCTTGTTGTCCTTGATGTGAAGAAGCGTAAAGCGACCCGGATATTTCTTGAAATATGCAACCGGACTAACCTTTGCCATCACTGCCCAATACACGTCCATCTGGAAGAAAACATAGGCGGGATTGGTATGCTCAACCATGTAGTCGTAAGCCATCACGTCTTCCACCTTTACAAATTCGAAAGAGTGGCTATGATAACCGAACTTCATGCCAGCCTCATTAACCTTCTTGCCTACCTCATTGAAGTAAGCGCAGAGTGTCTCAAGGCCTTTGATTGTCTTTGGAAGACGACAACTTGGTATCACGATATACTTCATGCCGGCTGCCTTATGGGCTGCGATACATTCGTCCCACCACGGCATTGCTACACTGTAATCACCACTCTCCAATTGTTCCTGGCTCAAGGTATAGGTAGTGTGGCTTGAGATAACTTCAAGTCCCGCAGCCTCAACATCTGCCTTAAATTGTTCAGGAGATACACCGTAGAACTTACCGTTTTTATAGTTGGCTGCCTCTACACCTGTGTAGCCGTACTCAGCCAATGCTTTGAAAACAGACTCATGATTCTGAGCATACTTGGCAGAATCGCCGATGAGCGTACGTGCAGAATAAAGTTGCAAAGCCATTTCCTTCTTTACCGGAGCAGCTTCCTTCTGATTGCAGCAGCAGGAAGTCAGCACAACAGCAACGAGTGTGCTGCAAATAAACAGTATCTTTTTCATCTTTCTGTTTTTAGTTTAGATTAGTCCAAAATCTTAATACGGATGTTACGGTACCACACGTCATTTCCATGATCCTGGAAACCGATGTAGCCTTCATGATTCTCACCGCCACAGTTGTTGAGAAGTTCAAATGCCAAAGGCCACTTTGCCTGACTGAACTTGCTTGCCTGAAGCATGTCTGTCCACTGAGGAGTCCACAAGTGGTACTCGCACACATTCTCGCCATTCTGGCCATGAACAACTGTGCCCTGATATACGAGAATAGAAGCCTTGTTCCACTCGCCATAAGGATTTTGGTTTTGGGGAACAGCAGGAATCATATCATACAGGGATGCAGACTGACGATTGTTGTCCTTACCCAATTTGGCATCCGGGTGATTGGCATTGTCAAGTACCTGATATTCGGGAGAAGAAATGTAGATAGGCTCGTACTTCTCATTGCCCTCTGCATCCTTGGTCGTGATCTCCTGAGCGAGATAGAAAATTCCGGAGTTACCGCCTTTTGAAATCTTCCATTCCAACTGAAGTTCGAAGTTCTTAAACTTCTTGGCAAAAATAATATCGCCACCTTCACCGCTTTGACTTTCACCGTTACCGGTACCAGAGAACTTGATACAACCATCTTCAACTGTCCAACGTGAGGGGACAACATCCTTACCATAGCCTCTCCAGCCAGTAAAATCCTTTCCATTAAACAATGTAATGAATCCATCCGCGTCGACAGGAAGAGAAGCAATGTCTACCTGTTCCTTGTCAACTACGGTATAAGCCGGTGTTTCCGGTTCTTCGGTTGCAGCCTCTGCCGCCTTCTTGTTACCACCGCAGGCAGCCATTGTTACTGAAAGCATTGCTGCTGCTGAATAGAATAAAATTTTCTTCATCTTTTTTTTATTATAAATAATCCTTTTAATTACGCTGGCAGTTCTGGCAATGTGTAGCCATTCTGATATACAGGCTTTATCAACTCTGCAGCAAACTTCTGTGCATCGACAGGCTCTGTGAATGTCTTTTTAAACGTAGGGTGACCGTCCTTGATGGTGAAGCCATCCTTTACCATTGCCTTAACCTTAGCACCGGCCGGGATATTTGTGAACTTCATGTTTTCACCATCCCAATCCAATACTTGGTTCAAACCCTGAAGACGAACAGCACATACACCCATCGCAATCATCTCGGTAAACGGACCAGCCTGTGAGAAGTCGGAATTGCTGTTTACGCGAATTTCCTTTGGTTCCTTGCATGCACGTACCCAATCCTGTTGGTGAGTCGTCTCCACCTTGCGATATACCGAAGGAACAACGCCTTCAGCCAACGGAGTAACCTTGCCGTCCTTAATCATATAAGGTCTGTTACCATAGCAACCGCTTACAATGATACCCTTTGTACCATAGAAAATAGCAGCTCCGCCGTCAATATTCAGGTTTACGCCCTCTGGCAAACCCTCCGGACGATTCGGAACCAGACCTCCGTCATACCACGTCACTGTCACCTCCGGACATGCCAGATGAGGCAGATTCTCGCGCTCAGGATATGTCAGCTTAACAATCTCGGCATTGGGACAAGATTCAGCCATCAATGGAGTAGATGTACCTTCAATCTTGATTGGATATTTCAAGTTCAAACCCACAAACACCGTGTGCAGGATATGGCATGCCATGTCACCCAAAGCGCCAGTACCGAAATCCCACCATCCACGGAAGTTCCAAGGGGTATAAATTTCGTTATAAGCACGCATTGGAGCCGGGCCGATGAATGCTTCCCAATTCAAGGTTTCAGGAGGAGTCTGATCTTCCGGATGTTCAAGACCCTGCGGCCAGATAGGACGGTCGGTGAACGCATCAACACGTGTCACAGGGCCGATAATACCAGACTGCAAGTAATCTACCGTCAACTTTGTACCGATGCTTGAAGCACCCTGATTACCCATCTGTGTAGCAACACCATACTTAGCTGCAAGTTTTGACAGCAAACGACATTCGTAAACGGTACGTGTAAGCGGTTTCTCACAATAAACGTGCTTACCAGCCATCATAGCCTCCGCTGCAATAATAGCATGTGTATGGTCAGAGGTTGCGACAACAACTGCATCAGCCTTGTCAAGGAGTTCCGCGAACATCGTCTTGTAATCATGATACATTTTGCAGTTGGGGAACATCTTGCTGTATTTATCCATCACCGGCTTTGCATATTTCCAGTCACAATCAGCCAAACCAATGAATTCTTCTGTTTCAAGTTCACGGAGCACTCCGGCACCACGTCCACCAATACCTACTCCGAGGATTTTCAACTTGCCGGTCATTGGGGTTGGCTTTGTTTTCTTAGATTTTCCAAGTACAGAGGCAGGAGCAACTGTCATGGCAGCTGCAGCAGCAGAGCCGACTTTAAGGAAAGACCTTCTCGACATTTTGTTGTTCATAGTTTTCTTTGTTTTTTTAAAGTATAACATTATGGTTGTTTCAAAAATCCGAAACTATATGCGAATTACATGTTGATCACTATACTGTACCCTTGTCCGAGGTCATCCTTATTTCAGTTGCAATAAATAACGAAGCATTACCTCAGCAGATTCGCTGGTCTCCTTGTCAAATTCAGCAAGCAAATCCGGATAAGCGGATAAAATAATCTTCATCCTATCTTTGTCAACAAAATAAGAAGCCCCCGTTTCCGGGTCAAGTTCATACAACACCTTCTTTGACACAAGGCTTGACGCCTGAATGGCATCCCCTACCTCACCGGGCAACTTTGCACTTTTCGGGTCACGGGCATGTAACGTTGCAATCTGTCCCACCGGCTGCGCACTCCAAAAAATACGGTTCTGTACCCTGTATGCCAATGCATATCTTCCACCGAAAGTGTAGTTCTTATATTTCATTCTCTTGCAATTCACAAACAAAGAGTCATTCACACTTACAGCAACGGCACGTGAACGGATGTAACGAGTCATCGCCCTGTTTCCCTCACAGGTCACCTTATAGTCCGCGCCACTCAAAATATAACGACTTTTCTTTGAACGCTGTTCCACCCTCAATGTGGTCATAGTGTCACCCTTCTGCTGAAACAAAGAAGAGACCGTAGGATACACAAATTGCTGAGCCTCAACTGGAAGTACAAACATCATTAACAAAACAGACATCATCACAAAGCGTCTGGCATTGGCGTATAGCACATATAAACTGGATATCATTGTATTGTTTTTTTATTCCCTTTCAAATTTGCACTCTTAGTATTTTCCGCATAAAATTACTTACTAATACCGAAATCTGCAAAAAAATATGTTAAAAATTACTTTTTCTATCACAAGAACAGAGAAAGGCGGCTTTTAGAGCCACCTTTCCCTGTTAATATCATAGGTTATACACCGTGTTAGAGCTTCAAACCGGCAGCCTTTGCCATCTTCTTTGGAATATCGGTGTTGTCCATCTTGCCATAGAAGAGTTCCTGACCTGCACCAATCACAAACACAGGCACATAAGCGGCCGTATGTCCGGTTGAGGTAAAGCCTAAAATAGCCTGTTCGCACAGCACCTTCCGTGCGACTGAAGCCAACGGCTCGAGTGAAGAATACATATTCTCATCAAAGACAACCTTACCATTTACAAAGGACTCTTCAAAAGCATCACGCAGAGCCTTCTCCTGTGCCCAAGTAACCTTGTGGGTCTTGAACAAACCGGTTTCTGCCGCGAGTACTTCTTTTACATTTTCCCAAGTAGCTTTTTTACCATATAGCTTACGCAAATCGGTAATCTTCCGTGATATCATGTCAAAAGATAAAGTTTGAGACACGAGCGGATTCATATCAAGCGCATACTGGCCGTTGGCAGCCAAACCCAAACCGCCAGTTTCGTGGTCGGCAGTAACCAGAATCAATGTCTCCTTAGGATGTTTCTTATAGAACTCATAGGCTGCTGCAACTGCCTCGTCCATGTCGACAACTTCGCGCACACAAGCTCCCGGATCATTGGAGTGACCGGCCTGGTCGATACGGCCACCTTCAACCATCATGAAGAACCCCTTCTTTGCACCACCCTTTTCAAGGAAGTCAATCGCACACTCGGTCATCTGTCTCAAGGTGATATCCTGAGCCTCTCTGTCAATTGCATAAGGAACACTCGTTGAGTTTGGACGCGTATTGAGAAGTACCATACGCTTAGCATCCGCAGACTTTGCCTTATAATCTTCCAATCCACGAGCCACAACCATACCGGCTTCCTCAAAACGCTGACGCATATCAGGAGCAGATGTCTTGTCATACTTCTTCGTCGGGCTGATTACATCACCGCCACCCAAAAAATCAAAATTGGAGGATATTGCTTCCTCTGCTATTTCATAATACATATTACGGCTAGGCTGATGTGCATAGAAAGAAGCCGGAGTAGCATGGTTCATGCCCACTGTGGTAAGAATTGCGACCTTTCTTCCAGCTGCCTTAGCCACCTCTGCGATAGAAACAAAAGTATTTTCCTTGTCGCAACCGATAGCTCCATTATAGGTCTTTTTTCCGCATGCAAGAGCAGTTCCCGCTGCTGCCGAGTCAGTCACACGGCTGGAAGAAGAATAAGACGTTGCAAAACTTGCAACAGGGAAAGTTGAAAACAATAAAGGTTTTATGGCTGGTTCAGTCTTACCGTCTTCAACTGCTCTATAAATTTCAGTCAGATTTACCTGGTTCAGTCCCATGCCATCGCCGATAAACATAAACACATACTTAGCTCTTTGAGCTCCTGCCGTCACAGAAACAAACAGCAGTAAGAATAAATAAATATACTTTTTCATGTTTCTATTGTTAAATACTCTGCAAATGTAGATTTTTTTTCTAAGGGAACTATTTTTTGCACTATCTTTGCTCCGAATTTTATCACTTTTTTACATAAATATGCCATCTAAAAACATTAAAATATTTCTTGCAAATACCATAGCAATCGTCGTTGCCGTTATAGTAATTATTACCGCTACCATGTCTTGGCTTAATACCTACACCCACCATGGTGACTCTGTTGTCGTACCAGATATAAAAGGTATGACCATCGAAGATGCCATAAAGACATTTGAGAGCAACGACTTAATAGGTATTGTTTCCGACTCAATCTATGCTAAAAACAAACCACTGGGAACGGTCCTGGACAGTAGTCCAGCCATAGGATCAAGTGTAAAGCGGAATCGCATCATCCGCCTTACCATCAACTCGCAGAGCATTCCTCTCGTCCGACTGCCAGACCTAATAAACAACAGTTCCTATCGCCAAGCCGAACTGCAACTTACGAATGCTGGATTCAAGTTGACAGAGCCCGAATTGATCAGTGGCGAGCAAGACTGGATATATGGCATACGTTATCAGGGCCGTATGCTTGAAAACAGCGACAAAGTGCAAGAGGGTGCCACGTTGACGCTCGTAGTAGGCAACGGGAATGGTGAACTCAGCAAAGACTCTGTAGACACGGATATCCAGGAAGAAGCCGACATTGACCCATCGAAGACCGTCAAAAAAACCGCGACAAAACCAGCTGAGAAGAACACGACTGAAGACTCCTGGTTCTAACACGCCAACAAAGACAAGGATTATGCTTCAAGACAAGATAGAAGAACTTGATAATGATGATTTGCAGGACGATATTGAGGACGTAAACGACGAGTCGCGCCTCTACGAGCATTTTCGCATTGTGGTAGACAAGGGACAGGAATTGCTCCGCATAGACAAATTCCTACTCGACCGTCTCAGCAACATCTCACGCAACCGCATACAGAAAGCCTCTGAGGCCGGTTGCATCATGGTAGCAGGACGCCCGGTCAAGAGCAACTATCGCGTCAAGCCCCTCGATGTCATCAGTGTCATGATGAATCGTCCACGCTACGAGAACGAAATCATTCCGGAAGATATCCCCCTAAACATCGTTTATGAAGATGCCTACGTCATGGTGGTCAATAAACCAGCGGGGCTCGTCGTACACCCGGGACACGGAAACTACCAAGGAACTTTAGTCAACGCTTTGGCTTGGCACATGAAAGACATTCCTGACTATGATGCCAACGACCCTCATGTAGGACTGGTACACCGGATAGACAAAGACACCTCCGGCTTGCTTGTCATTGCAAAGACCCCGGAGGCAAAGACAAACCTCGGGAATCAATTCTTCAAAAAGACAACTCGCCGTTGCTACCGGGCATTAGTTTGGGGCAACGTAGAGCAGGACGAAGGAACCATCGTTGGTAACATTGGTCGAAATCCTAAAGACCGGCTGCAAATGACCGTAGTACCTGACGACCATGGTAAACCGGCCGTAACACATTATCGTGTAATTGAACGGCTGGGCTATGTTACCCTTGTCGAGTGCAAACTCGAGACAGGACGTACCCATCAAATTCGCGTTCATATGAAGCACATTGGACACATTCTTTTCAACGACGAGCGGTATGGTGGACACGAAATCCTAAAAGGAACTCATTTTTCCAAATACAAACAATTCGTCAACAACTGTTTCGAAGTCTGTCCAAGACAGGCCCTGCACGCAATGACATTAGGATTCAAACATCCCGTCACACAGGAAGAAATGGACTTTACATCCGACATGCCGTCCGACATGCAGGCCCTCTTGGACAAATGGAGAACATACATACAAAACAGAGATATAGAATGAAACCTGTAATAGCAATTGTAGGTGGAGGAGACACCTCCGAATACGAAGTTTCCTTACGTAGTGCACAAGGAATCTATTCTTTTATTGACAAGAGCAAGTACACCCTCTACATCGTTCACATGCACGGTGAAGACTGGCACGTGAATCTGCCGGACGGCTCTACGGCTCCGATAGACCGTAATGACTTTAGCTTTACGGTTGAAAACATCCGAACAAAATTTGACTTTGCCTATATCACCATCCATGGGACCCCGGGAGAAGACGGATTGCTGCAAGGATACTTTGACATGCTTCACGTGCCATACTCCTGTTGCGGAGTACTGGCCGCTGCATTGACCTATAACAAGTTTGCATGTAACCAGTTTCTCAAAAGGTTTGGCGTTCGGGTAGCTGAATCGCTGATGCTTCGCAAGGGACAAAGTGTTAGCGACTTGGACGTATTGGAAAAAATCGGTCTTCCCTGTTTCATCAAGCCAAGCCTCGGAGGCTCAAGTTTCGGCGTTACGAAAGTTAAGACTACCGAACAGATTCAGCCTGCCATCCAAAAAGCTTTTAAGGAAGCAGACGAAGTTGTGATTGAATCCTTCATGGATGGTATGGAAATCACCTGCGGGTGCTACAAAACAAGAACAAAATCCGTTGTCTTCCCCATCACCGAAGTTGTAACCGACAATGATTTCTTTGACTATGATGCCAAATACAACGGTCAGGTAGATGAAATCACACCGGCACGTATCTCTGACAGTCTGCGAGACCGGGTACAGAAACTTACATCTGCCATTTACGACATCCTGGGTGCACAAGGAATCATCAGAATTGATTATATCATTACAGGTGGAGATGTCATCAACCTGCTTGAAGTGAACACAACGCCCGGAATGACTGCGACCAGTTTCATCCCGCAGCAGATTCGTGCTGCAGGACTGGACATCAAAGAGGTTATGACCGACATCATTGAAAATAAACTCAATCATGACTAACGAATTTGACGACATCCGGCCTTATCAGACGGGAGAGATGAAGCAAGCTTTTGATAGCCTCATCAACGACCGACAGTTCTCCCACATTCTGAAAGGATTCGTACCCTGGCTTCCTAAGTCCATTCGCAACGCCGTACTCAAACTGTTCTTCATCGGAATCAAATCCCCGCTTGATTTCCAACTTCGCTTTATGAGCCCTGTCGTAAAGTACATCCTTCGTAAATACACCACAGGGTGCACCTTTGGCCATGAAAACATCCATGTAGGCAACGAACGATATACTTTTGTAAGCAATCACCGCGACATTGTTCTGGACAGTGCAATCCTTGACGAGAAGCTCTACGAGGCTAAATTCCCCACGACATGCGAAATCGCTATCGGGGACAATCTGCTCATATATCCCTGGATTAAAACACTGGTGCGCATGAATAAGGCATTTACCGTGCGTCGGGGGCTTTCTCCCCGCGAGCTCCTCAACAGCAGCATGCTGATGAGCCGATACATACACTATGCCGTCAACGAAAAGAAAGAAAACATCTGGATAGCCCAACGCGAAGGCCGGGCCAAAGACTCAAACGACCTCACACAGGAGTCTGTACTAAAAATGCTCGCGATGGGCGGTGAGGGTTCCCCCATAGAGCGCATCAAACATCTTCACATTGTCCCTCTTACCATCAGCTACGAGTACGACCCTTGTGACTATCTCAAGGCAAAAGAGTTTCAACAAAAGCGCGACAATCCCTCCTTCAAGAAAAGCAGGCAAGACGACCTCGAAAATATGCGAATCGGAATTTTCGGCCAAAAAGGGCATGTACACTATCAGACATCTCCATGTATAGACAGCTGGATCGACGAACTATCCCAACTTCCAAAGACGGAAGTGTTTGCGGAGATTGCCCGCCGCATGGACATCGAGATACACAAAGGCTATCGTATCTACGCTATAAATTACGTAGCCCTTGACCTTCTCAATGGTAACGATGCCTATGCCGGCCATTATACAGCCAAAGACAAGCAGAGGTTCGATTCTTACATACAGTCACGTATCGAGCTCATTGACCTTCCGGAGAAGGACGAGGTCTTCTTGCGGGAAAAGATGCTGCAGATGTACGCAAACCCACTTATCAATCACCTGAAAGCCATTCATGCATAAGATTAGAACAACCACCTTCATGCTGCTATGCGTAGCAATACTCGGCATTTCCATCGGATGTTCCGACAACAAGGATTCTACCTACCCCAGCGTGGTCTTGGAGTTCCTGACCGTACAGACATCGTCCACAGGAGAATTGAAGACTGCCCTATTAGACTCCGGCGAGAAGTACGACATCTTGCAAGACGAATCTGAGTTCAAGTCAAGTCCTGACACCACCCTACGTATGGTAGCCTACTACGATAAAGAATTTGCTGACGGGAAAAAA
The DNA here is from genome assembly GCA_029227175.1 of Bacteroidales bacterium. Lineage (GTDB taxonomy): Bacteria > Bacteroidota > Bacteroidia > Bacteroidales > Bacteroidaceae > Bacteroides. The sequence continues at coordinate 18,150 of JAQXZK010000178.1, forward strand.
GGAGTCCACATCTACGGTGCTACGCAAGCCGTTTCACCCATACCGAAGCCTCTTGATAAATTCGAAGATGACATCTTCACAGACCCGGTCAACCTTATCAGCCTATGGCAGGGATTTTATTACATCAACCTCATTGTGGAAGTAAAGATGCAAGCCAAGAAACATCGCTTTCACTTCATCGAACGTCAAAATACGATTGATCTACAGACAAAGACACGTTCTGTCGATTTGCAGATTTATCACGACAGTCAAAACGACCTGCCGGCATATTCCAGCCGAGGATACCTCTCCATTCCTATGGAACAGTATTTACAGAACGATGTTCAAAAAGTCCTGATAACACTCAATATGACAAACTATAACGGCGAAAACCTACAACGCCAGATAGCGTATATCCAATAAAACCAACTTTTTTTATTTTATCACGCATATGAACAGAACACAAATACCAGTACTGCTGCTTACCGGTTATCTGGGAAGTGGCAAGACTACGTTGCTAAACAGGATCCTAACCAATAAACGTGGAATCAAATTTGCCGTTATCGTCAATGATATAGGCGAGGTCAACATAGATGCCGACCTCATTCAAAAAGGAGGCATCGTCGGACAGAAAGACGAGAGCCTGGTTGCTCTGCAAAACGGTTGTATCTGCTGTACGCTCAAAATGGACCTTGTAGAGCAGCTCCGAGACATCACCTGCCAACATCGATTTGACTATATCGTCATTGAGGCAAGCGGAATCTGCGAACCAGAACCCATTGCCCAAACCATCTGCTCCATACCTTCTTTAGTTGCTTCACAGGTTCAGGATGTTTGGCCGAAACTCGACTGTATCACCACTGTGGTCGATGCACTCCGTATGCAAAGCGAATTCGGTTGCGGAGACAACCTCATGAACGACAAACTTGACGAAGAAGACATTGAGAACCTCATTATCCAGCAAATCGAGTTCTGTAACATTATCCTGCTCAATAAAGCATCCGAAGTCAGCCCATCAGAGTTGGGACGCATCAAACAGATCATACGTTCCCTGCAACCAAAAGCCAAAATCATTGAATGTGACTTCTGCAATATAGACTTCGAGCAAATCATCCATACCAATATGTTTGACTTTGACGATGTAGCAACCTCTGCAACCTGGATCAACGAGATTGAGCACCATCACGGGGATGAGGAAGAAGATGAGCATGAACATGAACACGGGCACGAACATGAGCATGAACACGAACATGTGCACGAACATGAACATGGGCATGAACATCATCACCATCACCATGATGAAGGTGAAGCCGAGGAATACGGCATTGGGACTTTTGTATACTACCGGCGAGCTCCTTTGAGTTTGATTGATTTCGATGACTTCATAGCGCGGAAGTGGCCCAAGAACGTTATCCGCGCCAAAGGTATCTGCTATTTTGCCGATGAGCGCGAGACCTGTTATGTTTTCGAACAGGCAGGCAAGCAATTCTCCATCCGCAATGCAGGACAATGGTATGCCACCATGCCCAAACAAGAACTTGAAATCATGATGGCCCGAGAGCCGGGATTACGTGCCGACTGGGACGAGAAGTATGGCGACCGTATGCAGAAGATTGTCTTCATCGGGCAACACCTCGACAAAAGAGCTATTGCTGATGCACTGGACGCTTGCCTTGCTGAATGATTAAGAGGCTCTTCCTCGCATCATCGACGCATCACTTCCACATACCATACAACCAAAAGATTTACAATTTATGACAGCATTAATTCGCAGCCTCATTTCATCATGGTGTAATCTCAGTCTTGTTGCACGTATCCTCATCGGCCTCACCATCGGCCTCATCCTTGGGCTTACGACGCCCTCGCTGACCGGGATCTCCATCCTGGGTACTCTTTTTGTCGGGGCCCTGAAATCCATCGCCCCGATTCTGGTTGCTGTACTTGTGGCAAGTGCCATCGCCAAGGCTCAAACCGGCTTAGGCCCACGTTTTCGCATGGTTATTACGCTCTATCTGCTCACCACATTTTTGGCCGGCATCGTAGCAGTACTGGGCAGTATGACATTCCCTGTTCAGTTATCCTTTAACAATGTCATCGCTGACACATCGGCTGCCCCGGAAGGCCTGGCCGAAATCTTCAAAGGCCTGGCTCGGGGTATGGTAGCCAACCCGATAGCGGCAGTGAGCGAAGGCAATTATATCTGTGTACTTTTCTGGGCGGTGATTATCGGTCTGGCACTTAAGAAACACGCCTCCGAACAGACTATCCACGCTGTTTCCGACTTTGCCGACGTTATCTCGCAGGCGGTTCGCTGGGTCATCCAAATGGCCCCATTCGGTATCCTGGGCCTCGTCTTTACCTCCGTATCAGAGAGCGGCATAGAAATTTTTACGACATACGGATGGCTTGTGGCCGTGTTACTCGGCTGTATGTTCTTCATGGCATTAGTTGTAAATCCGCTTGTGGTTTTCTTGTTTCTGAGAAAGAATCCCTATCCATTGGTATGGAAGTGCCTCAAGGAAAGTGGTCTGAACGCCTTTTTCACGCGTAGTTCTGCAGCAAACATTCCCATCAATATGGCGTTGTGCAAGAAGATGAACATCGAGACCGACTTTTATTCCGTCAGCATTCCGTTGGGTGCAACAATCAACATGGAAGGAGCCGCCATCACCATCACGGTTATTTCACTGGCGGCCTGTCACACACTGGGCATCTCTGTCACCTTTCCGACCGCCATCGTTCTATCCATCCTGGCCACTTTGGCCGCTTGCGGAACTTCTGGCGTCGCCGGTGGTTCGTTGCTGCTCATCCCGTTAGCCTGCTCTCTATTCGGAATATCCGCAGATATTTCCATGCAGGCCGTGGCAATAGGTTTTATCATCGGTGTCGTACAAGACTCGGTAGAGACAGCGCTGAACTCCAGCAGTGACGCGCTCTTTACCATCACAGCCGAACTCTTCAACCGGAAGAGGCAGAACAAGGCAGACTGAACGCATTTCCTCAGCAAACCATAACCGGAGAACCCGGAGTGCTTCAGGCTCTCTCTCTACAGGAAAGTGTACTTCAGCAAAAAGGCTGCGGCAAGCACCACCATTCCAAGATTCAGTTCCTTCCACTTCCCGGTGCAAATGCGAATCAGCACATAGGAAATCTGGCCTAACATGATGCCGTCCGAGATGCTGTAGGTCAACGGCATGATGATTATACAAATGGAACAGGGGATTGCATCCAGAAACAAGTCAAACTGCACATTGCGGATGTCATACATCATCATGATGCCGACAAGTATCAGAACCGGCGCAGTGGCTACGGATGGGACGGAAAGAATCAGCGGAGCAATAAACAACGCGCTCACCAGACAGACCGCAGTGACAAACGACGTCAAACCCGAACGTCCGCCTACATTCACGCCCGATGCACTCTCCACATAGGTAGAAACCGTTGAGGTTCCCAGCATGGCACCGACGGTTGTACCAATAGCGTCTGCCATGAAAGCCTTCTTTAGGTTCCGGATGTTTCCCTGCTCGTCCATCATGCCGGCGCGACTGCATACGCCTATCAGTGTACCCATTGTGTCAAACATATCCAGAAACAGGAGTGTACACACACAGACAACCATGTCAAGCGAACAGATGTTCTGCCATTCCATCTGCATGGCAATAGGAGCGAACGAAGGCGGTGCGGAAAAAATGCCGTTGAACCGGGTGATGCCCAACGGAATGCCCAGCAAAGCAACAACGATGATTCCCCACAACAAGGCCCCAGTCACATTGCGGACCAGAAGGACAGACATTACCAAAAGACCGACACACGAAAGCAGCACACTCGGGTCTCGCAGATTGCCCAAGGTGACCAGCGTGGCCTCGCTACTCACCACAATGCCGGCATTTTTCAATCCGATGAACGCAATAAAAAGACCTATTCCCGGACAAATAGCGCGTCGCAAGACAAGCGGCATGGAGCCTACTATCTTCTCGCGGAGGCCCGTCCATGTCAACAGGATAAAGATAAGCCCCTCCAAGAAAACGGCTGTGAGCGCGAACTGCCAACTATTTCCCATGGTCAAGACAATGGTATAGGTAAAGAAAGCATTGAGCCCCATGCCCGGAGCCAGTGCGAACGGCATTTTGGCATAGAACGCCATCACCATCGTCGCCACGACAGACGCAATCACTGTGGCGGTGAAGACTGCCCCCTGGTCCATTCCCGTGTCCTTCAATATCATGGGGTTCACGACCAAGATATAGGCCATGGTAAAAAACGAGATAACGCCGCCAAGAAATTCTTTCTTGACACTCATCGTTTGGGGATTAAATCCAAACAGGCTTTGCAACATTTTCATTTGTGTCATATTCTTTTCTTCCTGTTTACCGTTTCCGGCAAGAGAGGCCACCCGAAGAATCACTTCCGGTGAATCGAGATGACGAGATGCTCATCCGATTCCTGCAGGATACGCCTCATGAAATGCTCTTCCACAGCCACGCAACCTTCCGTGTATTCTTTCGTTCCATAGCAATGGAAGAAAACGGCAGAACCCCTGGGGTATATGTTCTCTGCATTGTAGTTCATTTCCAACCCATAATTATAATGAGGAACGCACTTGACCAGGTGCTCTCCGCCACACTTGTGTCCCAATGCCGCGGCAGGGATAATCCGATTGTAATACTCGCAGTCATCACTGCATGCATACAGTTCCGGTGTTATCGTCAAATACGGCATCACTGTTCCCGGGTTTGGCAAAATGCCGAATGCCGTGCGGACTCCAAATTCTCCCTCCGGTGTTTTCATGTCGCCTTCGCGTTCCTTGCCCGGTCCTTCTTTTCCTATGTAGGCCGGCCCGGACTCCGCTAACTGCCACGCCTGCCCTTTCCGGTGGTAGAATTCTACTTCTGCCCGGCTACCCTCCGTACATTTCACTAAGACCAGCTGATTGACCAAGGGGTCGCGCAAGCACTGCGCCTTAACGTCTTTCCAAATTTTTCCTTCCCGGTGATTGGCACATGCCGTCAGCAATAACATTACGACCAACGACAGCGGAAACAGGTTCTTCATACTTTTTCATTTACGGTTACCAAGCAACAAAGATATTGTTAATTTTGAGAAATGACAACTATGCAAACAGAGAGAGTCCGCCGGTGGCGGGCTCTCTCTGTTTGCGGGTCTTGTATCTTTTCCTTCGTTACCAGACATTTGCGCGATTCTCCGGAGCGACGTACATCGGGTCTTTCTCCGTAATGTTGAATGCCTCATACCAGGCATCGATTTGCGGCAGTGCTGCGTTCACACGCCAGACAGCCAGCGAGTGAACGTCGGAGTTATTGCGATTGCGGATTTCTTCCTCACGGATATTGCCGGCCCATACGCCTGCATAAGAGAGGAAGAAGCGCTGCTCGGGAGAAAATCCGTCCTTGTCGGCCAACGGAGCATCCTTGGTTGCATTCTTGAATGCCTGATAGGCAATCTTCAAGCCACCGTGGTCAGCAATATTCTCGCCCAGCGTCATGCGGCCCTTCGCGTGCAAGCCCGGAAGGACTTCGATGCTGTCATAGATTGCAACCATCACATCGGCACGTTCGTTGAACCGCTTTGCGTCCTCCGCTGTCCACCAATCCTGCAGATTTCCATCCTTGTCGTATTGGCGTCCCTGGTCATCAAATCCGTGAGTCATCTCGTGACCTATGATGACACCGATAGCGCCATAATTGAAGGCATCGTCGGCCGTCGGTTCAAAGCAGGGATACTGGAGAATACCTGCGGGGAAACAGATTTCGTTGGTCGACGGGTTGTAATAGGCATTCACGGTTTGCGGGGTCATCAACCATTCTTCCTTGTCGACAGGCTTTCCATAACGGGAGAACATATCCTTCATCTCCCACTGTGCGCTACGCACCATGTTCTGCCAGTAAGAGTCTTTTTTGATGTCGAGCGAACTGTAATCCTTCCACTTGTCGGGATAGCCGACTTTCACGTGGAAGGTTGCGAGTTTCTCGCGAGCCAGTTTCTTGGTCTCGTCGCTCATCCAAGAGAGGTTGTCGATACGCTCGCCAAGGGCAGTCTGCAGATTCTTGACCAGTTCAACCATGCGTTCCTTGGAAGAAGCCGGGAAGTATTTCTCCACATAAAGTTGACCGAGCACTTCTCCCAGTGAGCCATCCAGAACGGAGATGGCACGCTTCCAACGGGGCCGTTGCTGCTGGATGCCACGCATCGTCGTTGAGTAGAACCCGAACTTCAGGTCGCTGAACTCGTCGCTCAGGCAAGAGGCTGCGCTGTTCGTGAGTTTCCACTGCAAGTAGGTTATCATTTCCTTCACGCTCAAATCGCTGATAGTCTTGGCAGCGGCCTGCAGGGCTTCGGGCTGCCCTACCACCATTTCCTTCACGTTGGTCAGTCCGACACCGGCCAGGTATGCATCCCAGTCAAATCCCGGAGTCATCGCCTTGAGTTCGTCCAAGGTCATTTTGTTGTAGTTGGCCACAGGGTCGCGCAATTCTTCCCGGCTGCGGGAGTTCTGCGCCAATGCGGTCTCTACCTTCATCACAACCGTCTTTGTCTGCTCGGCAGCTGCCTCGTCGGCACCGGCCAGGAGCGCGAGTTTTTTCACATAGTCCATAAAGGCGTTACGGACGCGCACGGAGTTTTCGTCATCCTTCAGGTAATAATCGCGGTCATTCATGGAGAGGCCACCCTGGTGGAGATAAAGCGTATTGATATCGCTCTGTTTCTCGTCGGCATATACATACGCGGAGAAGAACGAACCGATGCCGCTCATGGAGAGTTTGGCCAGCAGTGAAGGGACCTCGTCCTTGGACTGCAGGGCTGCAATCTGCTGCATCTCGCCCTGAATGGGTTGTATGCCGTCATTGTTCAGCTTCACACTGTCCATGATCATATTGAAGAGGTCGGCCACCTTTTGTCCGTTCGAGCCATTCTCGTGCTGTCCGACAGCGATTTCTTCCACAAGTTGCTTCATCTTCTCGCTGTTCTGGTTGGCCAGTTTGTCCATGGTCCCGAACCGGGAGTACTCGGCAGTCAACGGATTGGCCTTGCGCCAGCCTCCGTTTGCAAACTGATAAAAATCTGCTCCGGCCGATACGGTCGTGTCAAGATTGGCCAAGTCCAATCCCGACTTCAACTGCACATTACCTTTGCCACAAGCTGCAGTCAAGGATGCAACAGTAAACATCATTAACATTTCTCTTGATTTCATACTTCTTTATTTTTGTTTCAATTCTTCCCATTCTATGGATGCGGTCTCCCAGTCTTCCATTGCCTCGTCGAGCTGTTTCTTCAGCCGTTGGTGTTGCTCGTAAAGGCTCATGTCCGAGGCTCCGGCTTCTGTCGCCATGCGTGCCTCCAGGATGGCAATGGCCGCCTCGGTCTGCTCTATGGTTTCCTCGCACTCGGCCACTTTTTGCTCCGCTTTCTTCAGTCGCTTGTTATATTCTTTCTGTTCCTCATAGCTCATCTTTGCCGCCGATACCGTCTTGCCTGCGTTCGGAGCTTCCTTGGCTCCCGACGCCTTGCTGAAGACAGCGTCCAGCGTGGAGATGCTTGTCGGGTCACCCAGTTCCATTCCCTCCACCTCCTCATGCTTCTTGCGCAGGAACTCATAAATGCCACCGATGTGTTCTCGCACCAGTCCGCCGCCAAATTCATACACCTTGCTCACCAGCCCATCCAGGAAGTCGCGGTCGTGGCTCACAAGGATGACCGTACCGTCAAACTCGCGGATGGCTTCCTTCAAGACATCCTTCGAGCGCATGTCCAGGTGATTCGTCGGCTCGTCCAGGATGAGGAAGTTCACCGGCTCGAGCAGCAGTTTTATCATGGCCAGCCGAGTGCGCTCACCGCCACTCAGCACCTTGACCTTCTTCTCCGAAGCCTCTCCACCAAACATGAACGCACCCAGGATGTCGCGTATCTTCAGACGAATGTCACCGACAGCCACGCGGTCTATGGTTTCAAAGACAGTCAGCGATTCGTCCAACAGCTGCGCTTGATTCTGCGCGAAATAACCTATCTGGACGTTATGCCCCAAGGTCAGCGTGCCCGTGTAGTCCGTAATCTGCTGCATGATACACTTCACCAACGTAGATTTTCCCTCGCCGTTCTTCCCCACAAACGCCACTTTCTCACCCCGGTTTATCGTGAGGTTTACATCGTGGAACACGACATGGCTGCCATACGACTTGGCCACATCCTCACATATCACCGGATAGTTGCCGCTTCGACTTGAACAGGTGAACTTCAGACGGAGCGTCGACATGTCTTCCTCGTCTACTTCTATGCGCTCCAACTTCTCCAACTGCTTGATGCGGCTCTGCACTTGCACAGCCTTGGTAGCCTTATAGCGGAAACGCTCGATGAAGTCTTCCGTATCCTGAATCTGCTTCTGCTGATTCTCATAGGCGCGGAGCTGCTGTTCGCGGCGTTCGCGACGCAGGACCACATACTCGTCATACTTTACCTTATAGTCATAGATATGCCGACAATTGATTTCTATCGTGCGGTTCGTCACATTGTTCAGGAAGGCACGATCGTGGCTCACCAGCATCACGGCGTTGCACCGCGTAGCCAGGAAATTCTCCAGCCACTGTATGCTCTCAATGTCGAGGTGATTGGTAGGCTCGTCGAGCAATAGTACGTCAGGGTGTTGCAACAGCAACTTGGCCAACTCGATACGCATGCGCCATCCGCCCGAAAACTCGCTCGTCGGGCGGTCAAAGTCCGTACGGGCAAAACCCAAACCCTGCAACGTGCGCTCTATCTCTGCTCGGTAGTTTGTGCCGCCCATCATCAGAAACTGCTCGTTCGTATGTGTGAAACGCTCTATCAGTTGCCGATAGGAGTCCGACTCGTAATCCGTACGCTCCGCCAATTCGTTGTTCATCTTCTCCAAGGCGTCCTGCATCTCGAAGATATGTTCGAAAGCCAACTCAGCCTCCTGCATCACCGTACGCTCGTCGCTCAGAATCATCACCTGAGGCAGGTAGCCGATTGTACAGTCGCGCGGAATGGCCACCGTACCGCTTGTAGGCTCCTGAAGACGCGCCAGGATCTTAAGCATCGTGCTCTTCCCCGCACCGTTCTTTCCCACCAGTGCTATGCGGTCTTTGTCGTTGATGACAAACGATACATCTTCAAAAAGAGGGGTTGCGTTGAACTCTACCTTCAGTTTTTCTACGGAAATCATGAATACTTACGTTTTTTTAAGCCTGCAAAGATAGTCAAGATGGTTGTAGAACAAAAACTTAAACACGACTTTCTTCTTTTTCAGGTCAAATGATGTCTTCCTTCAGGAAAAGGAAACCGAAGGCACGAAGACAAAAACACTTGAGTCAAAAGACACCGGATCCTGTCGGGCAGCAGAGTTCGGATGCCGTTCGCCGCAAATGTTCTGATAGTTGACAAAGGAAAAATGTCGTTTCTCACTGAAGGCTTGCCGGATGACAAAGTCCGGATGTCGTTTACCGCAAATGCTCTGACGGCTGGCAAAGGAAAAATGTCGTTTCTCGCTGAAGGCTTGCCGGGCAGCAGAGTCCGGATGTCGTTTACCGCAAGTGTCCTGACGACCGGCAAGAGAAAAATGTTGTTTCTCGCTGAAGGCTTGTCGGACGGCAAAGCTCGGATGTCGTTTACCGCAAATTCCCTGACACTGTGCCATTTAGAAGAGCCGTTCGACATCAGGTACTGAAATAAATAAATTGGGTTAGGTCATATAAATATTTTGCTTATCCTGTTTGTTTTCTGCAAAAACGGATGTACCTTTGTCTTTCGGAAGTAGGAGGAGACAACCTGTTGTTTTCTATTTTCTGTTTTTAAACTTTGGAGATTATGAAAATATCTGTATTAAGAACGATGAGACTGACCAATGGTGCCAGTATGGCCTACTACGATAGGCTGCTTGAGTGTGTGAATGGGGATGAGACGGTGAAGAGGCTTTTCCCTGAGTATGTAACCTGCCTGCAAGAGGCTTACGAGGAACTTGACACCCGCTTTCAGGGCGCGGTCAAGAGCGTGCTCGTGGCGAAAATCAAGAGGGGCAATGTGTTGATGGACAACCTGTACGTGGTCTTCAAGCGCAAGGTGAGGCTGTTGGGCCGACTGGCCGAGAACCAGTCCGAGAAGGACATGGCCGAGACGCTGCTGAATCTGCTGGAGGCGAGCAACGT
>JAQXZK010000179.1 GCA_029227175.1 Bacteroidales bacterium
GCAATAGCGGTGTTCAAATCCACAATAAACCACTCGCTTGCTTTGCCTTCGCCAAGGTTGAAGTCCTTACGTTTCAAACCACTATGCAGGAGCACATCATGCACTGCCTTGTCGTTGAATCCCTGTATCTGCTTGTCCTTGGTGCGCATGGCTAACTCTGTATGGAACAAGTGATACTGGATTCCGGCTGTTTGGGTATATTGGCTGATACGCTTGTGTGCTGCATTGTTCAATGCCTCACAGTTAGGACTGAGTGTGAAGAGGTCGGCATCCTCATCGAGAGTTGCTTCACCTATTTTCAGGCAGCCTTCGTGCGTCTTGTCATCAATACCAAAGATATAGATGAGTTTGGCTTTAAGTGTGGATTCTATTATCATAAGCCATTAACTTTTGAGAAGTGACTTGAAGTATATCTTTTGTTTATCGCGAGGCTTGCGCCAATCACGGATAAGGCACAGGTTTGATGGGTTGAAGAGGTCACCTTTACATGGTTCCTCCCCGGGAGGGCAGAATTTAAGTCCGTCCATCTGCCATACGTTCCATGATACGATGTAGGCAATGTATTGTATTGATTTCAGCAATGGCTCTTCATTGAACTTAGCACGATAGTAATCAATGAATGTGAACAGCAGAGATTCTCTTGCTAGAAGCAGGTTGTCACCTTGCCATTCGTAGCCGTATGTGTTCTTGAATGCCTCCTGGCACCATTCAAGGAACTCACCTGAGGTTTCGGTATTCTGGCTAACAACACGGAGTTTTCTGTCCAACAAACCGATGCGTTCGGTCAGTTCGATGGGTTGACCGCTGACGGTATCGTAACGGCTTGCAAGATATGGGGCTTCGCCACAGGTTATCTCCAAGCGAGTATCACGCACATAGTCTTTCCATGTCTTTCCTTCTGGGAACTCAATCTTTCCCTCAGTCGCTTTCCATGTGTGATCTGGCGATTCCACATTGAATACATCCTTTCTACCGAACCATGCTTCATCAATGAGATTGTTCTGGGCATTGCACACCCAAGAAGGGGTGAACACCTCTGCCATATCCTTTGATCGCTTTGTCTGTTCGTCCTTCGACTTGATGGAGCGAGGACGGATAACCATGCCATTGTCACCAGTGATATTGTCAATCAGGATTGCATCTTTGAACTGATAACCTTTGCCACGGTCGGCATACGAGTCAGTAGCCCAGTAGATACTCTGCTGGGTAGTATGGTCTTTGAGAAGCATTTCCAGAACTTCAGGATATTGCTTTAAGACCTCTGTCTCGTTTATGTCTATGTTTTCAATCATTTGTTATTCGTTGCCAACAAGCAAGTCTCTTATGTCAACTTCCAGAACCTCGGCAATCTTTGATAAAGTTGGAATGTCAGGTTGTGCTGCATTTGAACACCATTTGCTCACAGTACAGTTGCTTTTGCCAATCTGTTCTGCAAGCCATTTGCCTGTTCTCTTCTTCTTTACCAATACAACCTTAATCTGATTAAACTCTGCCATCTCGTAAAATGTTTTAATTTAGGCGCAAATATAATAAAATAAATAGAGAAACCTTCAAAACGTACCAACAAAGTTGTATTTTAGTTATTGCTGTCCGCTAAAATGTGTAACTTTGTTCACAGTTATCGGAGTTATTGAGAAAACGCAAAGGTAACTACAAGGGCTGAATACCAAGCGAGGTACTCAGCCCTAATTCTAATCGTCTCAAAAAGTTTTACCGGACAGCAATAATTCCAAATATACAACATAAAAAAGAACGTTCGCGTTCACATCAAATATGGAGCTGCGTCAAAATAGACACAGCCCCATATTTGTTTCATTGAACAGACAGAGGAATAACTTATTCTTCCACCTCTTCAAAATCCTCTTTGCCTACAGAGCACAGCGGACAAACCCAATCTTCGGGCAGATCCTCGAAAGCAGTTCCAGGAGCGATACCGGCATCAGGGTCTCCAGCAGCCGGATCATACACGTAACCGCAAACGACACATACATACTTTTTCATGACTTATGATATTTAAAAAATGAACTTTCTATTATTGACGATGTTCCTCCACCCACTTGCGTGCATTCACGAAAGCTTCTATCCAAGGTGTCACCTCATCAGCCTTACGATTGGCCGGATAAGTAGCGCACTGCCAGGGGAAGAAAGCACGTTCGGGATGAGGCATCATGG
>JAQXZK010000180.1 GCA_029227175.1 Bacteroidales bacterium
TTTTGCCATCAAATTGGCTTAGAATTTCCGTCTCATTTTGGAGAATCAATGTCAGCAAATCGCTACATTGATTTGGATCAAAAACAGATTTTAAAAGAATCTTTTTGTCAAAGGCTCCTCGCTTAACTGATTTTTCAGCACGGACAGCTTCCAACTGTTCCATGCTATAACCACGAGCTTTGGTAGCTGCATAGATTACTTCGAGCAGATCTGCCAGTTCTTCGATGTTCTGATCCTTGTGATATTCAGCAAGCTCCTCATCCAACTTAGCATCTACCATGCGGAGATAGTCTTTGTCAGAAAGAATTTCTACTGTGCATCTTTTGCCAGATGATTCGATAATCTCAGGAATTTGATCACGAACAAGCTTATTGTATATTATCTGTTTCATTGCTTATCTCCCTTGCTGCGGCGGCAGACCATTTTCCAACGGTACCATGTTCGTACATTTTTCCTTTTCGTTGAAATAATTTGTACAGCCATAGAAAATGTCGCCATTTTTTGGGTTTTTCTTCACAATCAAATAGCCATCTACACATTTGGGACATTTCAGAATATCATGCATGTGTACTCTGTCGTTGGTCATAAAGTCACAAAGCTCTGCCTCATTGGTGCAAATCCAGAGATTCAGCCCATAGTTTTTGTTAAACTCATATTTCAGTGGGAAACCGCAGATAGGACAGCGCAAATTAAATAGGTCAACAACCTGCATGTTGAGGTCTCCATCGTGCGGGATGTTGAAATCTTTGATGAGTTCCACCAGGAATCTGGAGGGTTTTGTTTTTGGCGCAGCAATATAAACCCGATTTTTTGTTCGTGTCATTGCCACATAGAATAGACGGCGCTCTTCGGCAAAAGGCATACTATTATCTTCGTATGTGACCAACTTAATGATCGGGTCATCCTCGATTTGACATGGGAACCCAAACTTCCCCTCGAACATGTTAATCAGAATTACATTATCGTATCCAAGCCCCTTGGAGCTATGCGCAGTCATGAATGTGATTTTTGCGTTAGGATACTTTACGCTTTTGACAAGACCTCCGGGCAATTCACTAAAACGATTTGTCCGATAAAGCTTATACATATCATAGTTATAGCGTCCAATGAACAAAATCGTGCTTTGATCTCCATACTCTGTCAGAATATCGCCAATAATCATTTCAACTGTATTGGCAAGCTGCTCCATAGGCTTCACGCTATCATCAAACACTTCGAGTACAATTGGGTTTTCAAGGTGTTTGGGGGAGATCAATTGCTTGCGGATCTGTGTGGAATTTCGTTGGACAAATCCTCCTGCAATATCGATCAGCTCTTGAGAGTTTCGATAGGTATGTGTGATTTTCAACTCAGTTCCAGCTCCCATTAGCTCTAAGAAGCGTGTAAACAGAGTAATGTCAGACCCAGAAAAGGCATAAATAGACTGCCAGTCATCTCCAACTGCTACAACCTTTGCCTGTGTAATCTGCGACAGCCGTTTGGTCAAATTAAAGCGCTGTCGGGCAATATCTTGAAACTCATCGATAATGATATACTTGTAGGGAAGAGAAATGTTCTGACGCTCGATTTCCTGTAAATAAAAATGTGCATCATTGATCATGTCAGCAAAATCGATTTGATTTCGCTGTTCCAGAACAGACTGATAATGGTGATATACCTGCTCTGCAATATCCAAGAAAAGGAGCGTTCTTGGGTTATCGGTTTTCTCTCGCAAAATGGCAAAGCCGCCCTCATCATAGCCGGTTGTCTTATACTGTTCGATAAACTTCATCATAAAGACAATTAGTTTATAGATGTACTTGTCTTTTCCGGTTTCTACGATCTTTTTATAAACTTCCTCCGGATTGCGAGGCTTCAGGATAAAACCTTCTTTTTCAAGGGTTTCTTTCAGATGGTCGAAAAGAGGCCGACGATCCGTATAAAAAGACCATGTCTCCAGCAGCGTTGTCTTGTTGGCTTTATGAAGGCGCCGTTTGTCGCTGATAGAACGAAGGTATCTCTGACGCTGCTGGGGCGTAAATAGACTGTTGTAGCCACTTTCGCTCAAAGCATAATGCTCCAGCCACACACTGTGTTCGCCTTGCGAAATATAGAAATCAGGTGTGTATTTTTTGTTCCGAGAGGGTGAGCCAAAGGGGTATGCTCGCTCGTATTCATAGTCCAACCCATTCAGATAGAGAAAATTCGCAATTTGCACTTCCTGCATGGAACGAAGATATTCGCCCGTGATTGTCCGTGTTTTCTTCGTTCTCTGCTGCTCAACCTTCTTCATGTACTCACCCAAACCGCTTTTCATGGTTTCAAATTCTTGCGCGGATTTGTAGAGGTGATATTGGTTCAGATCAGAGAACTGGAATACATCTTCTGCGAGGTCAAAATAATACCCCAAAAACAAAACCAGATTGCGCATGAGCTGCTTATTGTGGAAGATAGTCTTCTCCAACATATCAAAGATGATTTGTTGAGAAGAAAAATTGATTTCTGGAGGCTCTGCGGAAAACTGCTTTACAATGTCGTATGCAAAAGCATGGAAGGTGCAGATTTTTGCAGGTATGCCAAGGCCTTTGATGATTCGATCCCGTAACTCGCCAATGGCCTTGTTGGTATAAGAGATCACAATGATTTCGCTTGGGTCAATGTACTTTCGCTCTACCAAATACTTTACCTTTGCAGCCATCGTCGTGGTCTTTCCTGCGCCAGCGCCAGCCACCAACAGGCAGTAATCATCATCTGTAATCACAGCTCGACGCTGTTCCTCATCCAACTGAATATTTGGGTCAATTTGTTTTAAGATGTTGTCAAAATACTCTTTATCCCGTTCGAGAGCTCGATCTACATACGCAGCATTGTGCGTTGTAATGTCGGCATCTAATGTCTGCATCTGCCGCAGAAAACGCCGCAGCACGTCGACATCTACGCGCAAAGTTGATGCGTTGTTGCACACATATTGGAAAATTAGTTTATTCTCCAAGTTGGAGCTATACTTTTCGTATGTCTCTTTCAACCTTTGCGCATCGCGATGAGAGATATAGTGTTCTGAAGAGAAAAAACTGGCATAGTCTCGTTCGAAAGAAAGCAGAACGTTTTGGAGGTTTTTATAGTCCACATTTTCATCGGCAGTGATTGTGGCAGCCTCATTCAGAGAGAAAAAGTATGCCGAAGGAAGCCCACAGTGAGGGCATTTTTCTGCCTTATCCGAAATCAAATTCCGACATTCCGGGCATCGAATCAATGACATACATTTCCCCTCCTGTCATTTGAAATAGTTACTGTGCGTCAATATAGCCCAATTTCCTGAGTCTTCCT
>JAQXZK010000181.1 GCA_029227175.1 Bacteroidales bacterium
ATGATGCTCTGAAGTTCCGTGCCATCCGTGCATGGGGCGGATGCAATGCCAATGATGTCCTTTGGTTGAACAAGGTGTTCGACATCCACCGTGACGAGAAAGCCATAGAATGGGTACGAAAGCAGGCTGACGGATATGAAACATCTCTGAAAACGATTTCCGACAGTCTGATACAGGAAAGTATTAAATCAAAATCCGATTGATATGACATCTGTAAAGGTTAAGTTTCGTCCATCCACCGTGGACGGCAAGGAAGGTACACTCTACTATCAGGTCATCCACAACCGTGTGGTCAGGCAGATAAGCACCGAGTATAAACTTTTCGTTTCGGAATGGGACTGCCATTCCGAAACGGTTGTTATACATCATCTATCAACAGAACAAGAGAGGAACAACTACCTACTTTCAATCGGTTCACGTATCAAATGGGACAAGGACAGGCTAAACAAAATCATACACACGCTATCCCAATCCGGCACATTTGTAACGGATGATATAGTCATGCGCTTTCATGAGAACAGACAAGAACTGTCGTTCAGCGCTTACATTCTACAGCAGATAGCGAGACTGAAACGCTTGGGGAAGATACGCACTTCGGAAACCTATACAGCCGCCCTCAGAAGTTTCAGCAGTTTTATGAATGACAGTGATGTCTTGTTTGACCAACTTAATGCGGATTTGTTTGCAGAGTACGAAACATATTTGAAAGGCAGGGGGAATATGCCCAATACCATATCTTTCTATATGCGTATTCTGAAAGCCGTCTATAACCGTGCGGTAGAGAACGGATTGACGGAGCAACGGCATCTATTCAAGTCTGTCTATACCGGAGTGGAGAAAACCGTGAAACGGGCCTTGGTACTCAATGACATCAGGCGTATCAAAGGGCTGGACTTGTCATTGAAGCCAACCCTTGACTACGCCCGTGACATGTTTCTGTTCTGTTTTTATACAAGGGGAATGTCGTTTATCGACATGGCTTATCTGAGAAAGAAAGACTTGCAAAATGGCACTCTTTCTTACCGCAGACGCAAGACGGGGCAGCAGTTGTTCATCAAATGGGAAAAGTCTATGCAAGAGATTCTTGACAAATATCCGATAAATGAAACGGAATACTTACTGCCCATCATTACAAAACGAGACGAAGATTATCGAAAGCAATACGCCAACGGACTTCACCGTGTGAACCATCTGCTGAAGAAAATCGGGAAGCAATTGGAGTTGCCAATGCCATTGACAATGTATGTCGGTCGGCATTCGTGGGCAAGTATCGCCAAGAGCCGCAATGTTCCTATCTCTGTCATCAGTGAAGGCATGGGACATGATTCTGAGAACACCACGCAGATTTATCTTGCATCGCTGGATACCTCTGTGGTGGACAGAGTCAATAAGAAGATTCTGGATTTGCTGTGAGGCGGTGAATGTTTAGCAAATTTGCCCAACGCTTACCAAGAGACGGATATTATAATGCAAAGTTACGCAAAATAATGAATTTCAAGTCGTAAAATGCTGAAAATCTTATCCGTTACTATGTTTTGTTTCGCAAGAAAGGTGGAATGTTTTGCGAGAGTAATTCTCATAAAAGCAAGATGTAGCTCTATATCAACAAGATAAGAAGGCTTGTCCGTCTCTTGGTAAGCGACGGAGCAAATTCTAATTTATGAATAAGACAGAACTTGCTCAAAAAATACAAGCCCTTGATGGTTTAAGCAACGAGGACAAATGTGCGCTCCTCGAATTGCTCTCTGCTCAAAAGAAATATGGCTTGGTTTGGGAAGATAAGCCGGAAGAAGCCGAGCAAAAAATGCTCGACCACCTTCCTGTGCTTAAAGAAGTCATCGACCGTGCTATAATTTCCGACAACCCGGATGCTCCCAATCACATACTGATTGAGGGCGACAACCTCGAAGCACTCACCGCGCTTTCATACACCCACCCCGGAAAGATTGATGTTATCTACATCGATCCGCCGTATAACACTGGAAAAGCCGACGAGTTTAAATATAATGATAAATTCGTTGACAATGAAGACGATTTTCGCCATAGTAAATGGTTATCTTTTATGAAGAAAAGATTGCTATTAGGCTATAAATTATTAAAAGCCGATGGCGTCATGTTTGTTTCCATTGATGACAATGAGGTCGCACAACTCAAATGTCTATGTGATGAAGTTTTCAATCATTCTTCTAATTCCAAACAGACGAACTGTCTTGGCGTTTTAGTTTGGGATTTAGGAACAGGAACGCAAGCTGGACATTTTACAAGAGCACATGAATATGTACTTGCGTATTGCAAAAACAAATTACTATTGCCGAATTTCTCAGGAGGAAA
This sequence comes from Bacteroidales bacterium, assembly GCA_029227175.1. GTDB lineage: Bacteria > Bacteroidota > Bacteroidia > Bacteroidales > Bacteroidaceae > Bacteroides. The sequence continues at coordinate 2,332 of JAQXZK010000181.1, forward strand.
CGGAATTATAGACCATTCTGCATTAAAGAAAATTTCAAAGAAGAACCCAGCAGTAGAATATACGTTTAAAGCAGGAACATCATTTCTTGCACCTAATGGCACCGAGTTATTTGGTTCTTGGGGTGCTTCTGAAAAAACAGAGTTGGTCGATGGCAGAATGGTTGCAGAAAATGGGAAATTAAAATACGATGTAACTTTGAAGGCTGGGTTTGCTATGATTTCACAGATGAGGTCATGGTTTATGGGGCGACCAACGCTCGATTCAAAAGGACAAGAGGTAATTGATTTCTATTTTAATGCCTCTGGCGTATTACATTATAAGAAAAATCGTTCTGTGATAAATCCACCAACTATAATTAGAGAAGTGGGGTCTACTAAGTCAGGAACGACAGAACTATCGAATATATTAGGCGTAAATGATAGCTTTGGCTATCCCAAGCCATCAGCTTTAATACAGTTCTTAGTCAGTTTAAAGTCAAAACCTTCATTTATTCTCGACTTTTTTGCAGGGTCAGGTACTACGCTTCAGGCCACCATGCAACTGAATGCTGAAGACGGAGGCCATCGCACTTGCATCCTCTGCACGAACAACGAGAATGGCATTTGCGAAAATGTAACCTACGAACGAAACAAGCAAGTGATTAACGGCTACACCAAACCTAACGGAGAAGAAGTTGCCGGACTGACGGACAACAATCTGCGCTATTTCCGTAGCGAGTTGCTTCCGAGCGATCCGACCATAAAGAACATGAAAGAGCTTGTCAAAGCTGCCACCGGCTTGCTTTGCATCAGAAACGATGTTTATACAGAGGCTTCTTTCGGTGGTCGTAAGCTCAACGCCAATATCGCCCGTTACTTCGAGCATGGTGACAAGCGAATGTTGGTAGTTTACAATGAACAGGCAATACCGTTCATTGCTAAAATCATCGCTTCTATGCCGGGCGAGGATAAAATAAAGGTATATGTGTTTGCTTACGGCTCTGACCCATACGAAGCTGACTTCGTAGAGGTCAAAGACCGCGTAACGCTCTGCGCACTTCCTGATGCCATTTACAATGCCTACAAGAAAGTGCTGCCGAAACGCAAACCCAAATTTTCTTCCGATGAACTCGTTGAGGAAATCACAATAGAGGAAGAAGCCGAAACCGCACCAGGAGGCACTCTCGACTTCAATAACGGTTATGAACAGAAAGGAGGCGACCAATGAAAGAGATTCAGTACCAACAGAAAGCGATTGACAAACTCGTAAACGAGACTATCGAATTACTCGGACTGAGTGGCAACCGCCATACCCTCGTCTTCAAATCGCCTACGGGTTCAGGTAAGACCATTATGGCCTCTGAGATGCGGTGCCGCCTCGATGAGGAACTGCGCGAACGTCCCGATGCACCATACACCGAGGCCGCATATATTTGGATTGCTCCAAATAAATTGCACGAACAGAGCTACTTCAAACTCTCCAACTATTTTGACGAAACCTGCACACTGAAACCTATCATGTTCGACGACCTCGAACAGTCGGAGGGTATTCAGCCGGGGCAGATTCTTTTCGTCAACTGGGAGAGTATCAATAAAGAGAACAACAGACTTGTGAGAGGCGGTGAATCCTCACTCTCACTTTACGAGATAACGCGCCTTACCCAAGAGGAGCGCAATGTGCCTATCATCGTCATTATCGACGAGGAGCACCAGTTCGGTGGCAAGAATGCGAAGAAGTCTCAGGCTGTTTTGAAGAACATTGACCCGAAACTTGAAATACGCATCTCTGCAACACCCGACACCATCGGCGACCGCCGCGTAGTCGTGGACCGTGAAAAGGTTATCGAAGAAGAAATGATTAAGGAGAACATCATCCTGAATCCTGCTCTCAGCTTCAATAACCCACACGGCAACCTCAATCAGCATCTCCTTTGGCTTGGCATACAAAAACGTGAGGAACTTGCCAAAGCATACGCGGACCTCGGAGTAAACATCAATCCGCTGTTGCTTATTCAACTCCCGAATGATGATAGCGACAAGCTAACAGCTGAGGATAACGCGGTAAAGGCTGAAGTGATGGCTGCACTCGAAGCATACGGTATCACTACCGACAACGGCAAACTTGCTATTTGGCTGTCGGGTGAAAAGACCGACAACCTCGCAACCATCGAGAAGCCTAATGATCCGACCGAAGCACTGCTTTTTAAACAAGCTATCGCTCTCGGTTGGGATTGTCCTCGTGCCGCCGTCCTTGTTATCTTCCGCAAAATGGGCAGCTTCAAGTTCTCGGCTCAGACTGTCGGACGAATCCTCCGAATGCCGGAACAGAAATACTATACCGACCAACGCCTCAATCAAGGCTATGTTTACACCAACCTTGCAAAAGAGATGGTGGAAATCGTCAAGGACGATATGGATTACCTTGCCACGAATGTGGTAGCCACTCGTCGACCCGAAATCAATAACATAGTGCTTGATTCGGAATACAGCGAGCGTCTTTCGTCAGACCGCAACCGCCTCGGTACAGACTTCAAGGAAATGCTCAAAAGGATGTTTGTCGACGAGTGGGGATTGGATAACGGTCAGCTCTCTTTGTTCACCGAAGAAATGCTTTTCGGTGATGAAGAAGATTTTACCGAACCGGTAGATATACAAAGTGTCGCTTACAAGAATCAGCAGGCAGCAATGATGCAACGAGGCATCAATTTCAGCGTTAAAAACGTGAGTATTGATGTAGTCCGTGACCTTGAAATGACCGGCGAGGTTGGGCAGAAACTAATTGACTCCAAGGCATCATATATCTTCAACGTCGCAGACCTTTCGCAAATGTTCCTTGCTTTCTGC
>JAQXZK010000182.1 GCA_029227175.1 Bacteroidales bacterium
GTGTTGGAAACGGGCGACATTGGCAAGACAGACGGTTGCAGGCAAGCAGCGGAACTGGCGCATAAATTCTGAACGCATCTGCCGAAAGAATTGTAAAAATGTCAAATCCTCGACCATTTTAGCAAATATTCAACCTTATGATCTTTTCTGAGCATATTTGTACCCTGTTCATTTATGGTGGATGATAGAAAATGAACCAAATCTGATTGTTTTTAGACCTCACTTAGGTAGAATTATTATACTTTTGATTCATAAAAATGTATTGAGCAGTTGAGACCATGCAAGAATTATCTCTTCCGCGTCAGCCTACTGGCCATATACTCCCCTAAAGTGAAGTTTCCAACTCTAAAAATTTACGCTCATGAAAGTATCAAGTTTTAGCCTATTGCTTCTGCTAAGCCTTTGTTGTATGCGGATCTACGCCGTACAACTGGTGTCCGTCTATCCTCAGTGTCCCGATGACCGTGAGGCATTTTATTTCACACCGGAGAACTACGGCATTCGGGCGGATGGCCGGACCGACGTGTCTGATGCCCTGCAATCAGCCATCAACCAAGTGAAGAAGGAAAAGAATTTCGGCATCCTGTTCATCCCTGAAGGGAAGTATAGGATCAGCAAGACCATCTACATACCCGCTGCTATCCGCCTAATCGGCTATGGCAAGAGCCGTCCGGAATTTATCTTGGCCCAGAATGCACCTGGATTCCAAGAAGAGGTCCCTGGCGACAAGGGAAAGGCCAGATACATGTTTTGGTTCACTGGTGGACTGGTCGAAGAGGGGCAGGAACCGCGTGACGCCAATGCGGGAACCTTCTACAGCGCCATGTCCAATATTAACCTGCGCATTGAGGACGGCAATCCGCACGCAGTGGCCCTGCGCACCCACTACGCACAGCACTGCTTTGTCAGCCATATGGCCATCTACATCGGCACGGGTAAGGCGGGTATCTTCGACATCGGCAACGAGATGGAGAATGTCGCTTTCTATGGGGGTGACTATGGCATTTATACCACTAAATCCTCTCCGGGTTGGCCAGTGATGTTAGTGGACGCCTACTTCGAAGGACAACGCAAAGCCGCACTGCGCTGCCAAGAGTCGGGCTTGGCCATGGTCAATCTTCAGGTCAAGAACGTCCCCACGGTGTTTGACATCGACTCCAATTATTGCGACAAGCTGTTTCTGGAGAACAGCTATCTGGAGAACGTCAGTGGTCCGGCCATTGTGATAACCAACGAAAATAACAGCAACAACCAGATTACTTTCCGTAATGTCTATTGCAAGCATGTCCCGACGCTGGCCCGATACACCCGTAGCAATACTTACACACAGGTGCAGCATCAAATTTATCACATTAAGGCCTATGACCATGGCTTGCAAATGGATAGTCTCTCGGCTCAGCCCGAATATGCTACGTTAGAGGATGTGGAGCCACTCCACAAGATGCCAACGGCCCTTGTGACAGACATCCCTTCATTGCCGGCAATGGATACTTGGGTGAATCTGCGCGAGCTGGGTGCCAAGGGTGATGGCCAGTCTGATGATACGAAAGTCTTGCAGTCTGCCATCGATCGGTATGACAATATTTATGTGCCTCAGGGCTGGTATTGTATCACCGAGACCTTGAAATTAAAACCCCATACTAAGCTCATCGGCATGCATCCTTACGGTACGCAGCTGCGACTGGAAGAGAGCACACCCGCCTTCAGCGGCTTCGGCGGCCCTAAAGCGATGGTTGAATCCTCGGAAGGAGGTGACAACATGTTAGTGGGTATCGGCATCAACACGGGCGGTATCAACTATCGGGCTGTAGGGGTGAAGTGGATGGCCGGATCCGACTCTTACATGAATGACGTGAAGTTCGTTGGTGGCCATGGCGGCATGTGGAAACCTCGCCCGGGTGCTGAAGCCCCACGCGGCTGGTGGCAACGGTCGGCTCAGGTCAGCACACCCGACAAGCCGGTCACTGAGCAGGGCAAGGATCTGGCCTGGGACAACCAGTATTGGAGCCTTTGGGTGACCAACGGTGGCGGCGGTACGTTCAAGGACATCTGGACGGCCAGCAGCTATGCCGCCGCTGGATTCTATGCACAGAATACATCTACTCAGGGCCGCATCTATGCCATGTCCATCGAGCACCATGTGCGTCATGAAGTTCGTTTCAATGGAGTTTCTAACTGGAAAGTTTACTGCATGCAGACAGAAGAAGAGAGTCGTGAGAGCACCGAATGCCAGCCTATCGAAATGGACGATTGCCACAGCATGACGTTTGCTAATCTTTACATGTTCCGCGTCATCCGAATCGACCGACCTTATCACAGCTCGGTGCGCTTGCGCAACTGCAAAGACATCGCTTTCCTGAATTTGCATAACTATTCTCAGATCAAATACACGACAGACATTGCCGTCTATGAAATGAATAAAGGTATTGAGGTTCGCCCCTGGGAGTTGTCACGCCTCATCGTGACGGGATGCGAGACCAGCCGCCTGCAGCAGCCCACCGCCGGCCCTGCTAAAGCAGTCCTGTTGGCTTCAGGCTTCGAGTTCGCTGAAGGCATCACGCACGATAGCAAGGGGAATATCTACTTTTGCGACCATCGTATGCGTCGCATCTATAGGTGGGATTCCGATCATGGCACCCTCTCGCTCTTAGCAGACTTCCCCTGGAAGCCTTCCTGTCTGGCTGTGGATAGCGAAGACAATCTGCTGGTTCTGTTCCGCTACGACGCCCAGCCGGGTTATCCGGAGGACGCACGCCCCGAGGTGATGCCTCGCCTGCCCGACACTGGAGGAACGTCTTTCAGCGGTTACGGTAATTCGGGTTATACGATGCGCATGTTTACCATTGATCCGAAATGCCCGGAGGAGAGCATCCGCCTGTTGCCCCGCATGCCGATGGGCTATGTGAAGCAGGTGGACAAAGCGCTATATCCGTCCAACCGCTGGCGCGATTTCCACGACTTCAACCAAGTGTCGATATTTGTTCCCGAAATGTGTTTTGTAGCTCCCGACTGTAAGACCATCATTCCACATTACTTCGACCTGTCACGTTGTTCTTCGCTCTTGGAGGCACGCCCGGGTCATCCGTTCTACACCGCCGATGAGTATGATCGGCGCATGGTACAGATGGACGTGGCTACCGATGGGACACTCTCCAATTTGCGCTACTTCATCGAACAGGGTGAGTTTGGCTCAACTGTTGACAGCGAAGGCAATCTCTATGTCGCCGATGGTGAGATCTACATCTTCGACCGAGACGGCAATCGGAAAGGAATGATTCAAGTTCCTGAACGGCCCTCTACGTTGCAGTTCGGTGGCAAGAATGGTCGGACGCTGTTCATCACAGGCCGGAAAGGCTTGTACGGATGGGAGCAAACTCAATAAGAGAGGAAAACCGGCTCAACCTATTGATTGAGCCGGCAGAGATAACCAATTGAGTTATGAAAATAATATACTAAATTTGCAGCATTAAAGTGAAATGTCATTATGGACTTAATGGATTGCCGCGAGTATATCATGACATTGCCCAGGGTTGAGGAGTGCCAGCCGTTTGACGAAGATATTGTCGTGTATAAGATTTGTGGAAAATGGTTTGCCACAATCATCTTCTCGCAAGGGAATTATATCGCTGTCAAGTGTGACCCTGACCGCGCAGTGCTTTTGCGTGATGAGTATCCGTCAATAACACCTGCCTGGCATTACAACAAGCGATATTGGAACGACCTGTTGGTTACAGCTTTGCCTGAAAGTGTTGTCAAACGAGAAATCCGTCACTCTTACTTTACCGTTATCCGTAAGAACGTTACGCCCAAAGCTTTGCGAGAAAAGGTGCTTGCAATAGTATCCGAACAAGTCCTTGAAGATGATGCAATATTACCAGAATAATAAAAACAGCTATGGCAACAATCATTAAGAACGAAGAAAAAGATTATCAGCCCAATCCAAACAAGATAGATGGATTCAGGTTATTGACAGATAAAACAAGAGAGCAAAAAGGCATCAATCCGCAATGGCTTAACTTTGATGTGCGGCAACTCAATCCTGGAGAATGCAATGCAGCCTATCATTTCCATCGTTATGCGGAAGAGTTGTTTGTGATACAACAAGGAAGTGCTCTATTGCGTAC
>JAQXZK010000183.1 GCA_029227175.1 Bacteroidales bacterium
TTTCGCACAGCGGAAAAAAGGCAAAACCCCGGCAAAGAGTTGTTTCGCACGGCGGGAAATCGTCCGTTACCCACCTGATGATGACTTCGCACAGCGGAAAAAAGGCAAAACCCAGGCAGAGAACTGTTTCGCACGGTGGAAAATCGTCCGTTATTCACCCGACGAAGGTTTCGCATGGCGGAAAAAAGGCAAGACCCCGGCAGAGAACTGTTTGGCATGGCGGGAATCGGGGAATTGACCTCTCATCTGCCGATTCTCTTCGCAGCAAGAGAGCGCTTGACCGGCCAATGAAATCGGTGCAGAAGGGAGATTTCTCCGATGCCGGTCGGTCTGCCCCTTTGCCTGTCCGAAAGGCTCGGCAGTAAGCTGAGGGTATTGGCGCGATTTTCTGAGAAATCCTTACAGATTTCGAGGATTCTGACTTCATTTGCCATGAAGTTGTGCATAAGCAGAGGAATATGCCTACGTTGGCCTTTGCTGCATGGCAGAAGCAACAGCTTTTGCTCAAAGCCTTTTTAGCGGAGCATTGTTACCGTTTTTAAGCGGAGCGTTTCTCACCCACGGCTATCCAGTCTACGCCTGGAACAGGTAATAGGTGCCGCTTACGAGATAGCATTTGTGTAATAGTAAAAGTAAATCATTTGGATGATTACTAAATTTTTATTCCGAACAGGCGTATATTTGCAAACAAAACAGGAAATAAATGTTGTAATTATAATAATTTACGTATGAAATGGCGTGTTTTTTTTATGTGTTTGATGGGCCTTATGGCTACTACAGACGCATCAGCCCAGTCTCTTTTGAATAAAGTAAAGCGTGTTGCCAATAAAGCTGCGCAGGAAGTAGTACAAAAAGCGAAGCCAAAGTCACAGGAAACTAAGAGCAAGCCGACTGACGGCAAGTCAGTGGATAAAACTTCATCAGGCAAAAATGCTCCGTCCGACAGTTCCCGTACACTTCCGTTCCCGAAGAACCATACGGCTCTGTTTGCGCCCTTGGGATACCCTTGTGATCCAATCTGGGGTACAAAGCCGCATAAACTGTCCCAGCCTCCGTACGATGTGACCAAGCAGCCGGACTGGATGGATGCCCGTCCATCCGAGGTTGAGTACGACAACGCAAGTCTTGTGAAAGCGTACAAGATGCTCAATGAGTGTATGGAAACCAAATATATCACAGTTACTTCCCCTGCTGCTTTTGGATTCTTTAACTTGCGAGAGGAGTTGCTGGCTCGTTGTAAGGCATTGGATCAGATGGTAGCAGGCTACAATATGGTCGTGAATGAGTATGAGAATTTCTATGCTGATGATGGTATGAATCATAGTGTCTTGCTGGACCAAGCGAAAGACAGACTATGTGATGCATTGAAGAATGAACACTACAAAAGCACGATACGTACGTCTCTTGTGCCGCTCAAGGAGTATCTCGAAAGTGAGACTGTGGAATATTTCGAGAAACACGGAGGCTTGGAAAACGCCCATAAAGCGCAGTTCACCGTCGTACAGGAGAAAGAAAAGCAGGTCGTCTCCACCTCCTCGTCAGGTCAGAGTGGAACTGTTTTGAATGAGGGAGCATCCGGAGCACACATCGATATCGATGGCATCACCTATATCGTACACCAGAAAGAAGGTTTTGCATTTGCTTCTGCAATCGTAGAAATGGCTGTCAGAGGTAAAGACGTGGTCATGCCGGACTACATCAATTACAAGGGTAGAAGATTCCCTGTTGAGGAGATGCGTGCGGATCTGTTCATGAATATGGACATTAAATCAATCAAACTGCCAGCCACATTGAAAGAAATACGTTTCCGCACATTCATGAGGTCCGGCATCAGCGAGATTGTGATTCCGGCGTCGGTGAAAATCATTAGTGGCTCAGCCTTTGCCGAATGTAGGAATCTCAAGAAGGTAGTCTTCGAGGGAGACCGGATAGATGAACTGTCTGGCTGCTTCCCGCGTTGCACCTCTCTTCAGAGCGTCACCCTTCCCCGATATGTGGAAAAAATGGGTGCTGGAATGTTCTCCGGATGTACCAATCTCACAAGTGTCAAACTCCCTGAGAACCTGAAGGAACTCCCTGAACAAACATTCCAGGGTTGCACCAAACTTACAGCTGTAACCGTTCCTGTCAGCGTAACTAAAATGGGCGCTGACGTATTTGATGGCAGCGGAGTCGTGAGCCTCGACCTCTCGCATGTGATGGAACTCGACAGATTCGGCACGTGCAGGAATCTCAAAAACTTAAAGTTAAATGCAAAACTGAAGGACAAGTTCCTTGAGGAAATTTACATTCATTTGTCGGAGTGTCCCCACATGGTGCTCAAATTCGAAAACGGCCAGTATGTATATCCTGTAGGACTTGTCTTTGTAGATGCCCAATAAACCGGGATAAATAGCAAAAAAAAAATCATTTGAATGATGAGTACAGCTTCTATGAATAAGGTTCTTGGCTGTCTGGCCGGCATGTTTTCCCTGATGGCCTGCTCGCAGGCGGAGGAACAGATTTTCCCGGCTTGGCAGGAGGGGGAGATGGAGATTCACCATATCTATACAGGACGAGGTGAATCCAATTTCATGATATTTCCGGATGGCACCTCCTTGTTGGTGGATGTAGGCGATTGGGATCCCAGCGACGATTCCAAGATGTGCGAGCTGTTGCCCGATTCCTCTCGGAGGGCCGGAACGTGGGTAGCCCGTTATGTGAATCGCTTCAATCCGCACCAAAACGAGGTGGATTATCTGATGGTCTCCCATTTCCACAGCGACCATACGGGCGACTCGACTTTGCCCATGCCGCAGACGGAGGGGCAAGACCCCAATTATGTGCTGATAGGCATCACGGAAGCGGGCCAGTCGCTCCGATTCGGCCATGTATTCGACCGGGGCTATCCGGACTATCAATATCCGTTGCCTATTCAAGACCCGGACGTGACAAATTACCGCACCTTCCTGCAGAACCAACAGCGGCAGTATGGCTTGCAGCAGGAGCCTTTCGTAGTGGGACGGGAGAATCAAATCGCCTTGCTGCATGACAGGTCTAAGTATCAGTCTCTCTTCTCCATCCGCAATCTGGCGGCCAATGGAGAGGTCTGGACCGGCAAGGCGGGCGAGACCCGTTGTTTATACGACCAGAACGAAGAGAACTTGAACCCGCAACGGCAGAACGAGAACACGAAAAGTATAGCCCTGCGCATTGCGTACGGCCCGTTCAGTTACTATTGCGGAGGCGATATCAGTGGACTGCTGCTCGACGAGCAGGGACAGCCGGTCGATATAGAGGAACAGGTAGCGCTGGCCTGCGGACCGGTCGATGTCTGCAAGGCAAACCACCATGCCTACAAGGATGCCATGACGGAGGGATTCATCCGCCACGTGCAGGCCAGACAGTACGTCATTCCGGTTTGGCACTACGAGCATATCCAGCCGACTGTCATCCGGCGGATGGTTTCCCAGACGCCAACTTCCGATGGTCCGGTAGTCTTCCCGACCTACTTGCCCCGGGAGTTACAGGCACAATATGCAGCCGAGCCCTGGATGAAATCGCTTGCGCCGGAGTTGGGTCATGTGGTTATCAAGGTCTTTGACAAGGGCAGGAAGTACCTGATTTATGTGCTGTCGGCTCTCGACGAGCGGATGCAGGTAAGGCAGGTGTATGGACCTTATGAGTCGGGAGGATTGCGAAATCCGAATCTTTGATAATCCCAAATCTATTAATCGATTTGGGATAAAACAAAAGAAAGGCTCCTCATGCCGTTAACTCCGTATAGAGTTGGGTGATGAAGAGCCTTTCTTTTGTTTTTATTTTATTTGATCATGCCTGGAGAATCTCTCTGGCTTTCTCGAGTGCCAGCGAGATGTGGGGCTGGATACAACCTTCTGAGAGCACCTTGTCAAGTCCGAACTTGTGTAGCGTTGACTGCACGTTAGGATTTACGCCGGAGAGAATGACCTTGGTGCCTCGCAACTGGTTGCGACGGATGAGGTTGCGGAGGTTGTTTACACCGGTAGAGTCCATGAACGGTACGCGTCTCATGCGGATGATGTGTACCTTGCTGACCTCCTTGCTGCGTTGCTCAAACTCCTCGAACTTATTGGCCAGTCCGAAGAAGAACGGACCGTTGACCTCATAGACGGTTACGCCTGCCGGGATGTCCAAATGTTCTGTGTCATCAGGGTTGATAACCTCCTCGCTTTCGGAAGAGAGAATCTCGTCTGCTTCGATGACGGTGATGTCAGACGACTGCATGACGCGACGGGTAAAGAGGACGATGGCAAGCACGACACCTACCTCGATGGCAACCTTCAGGTCAATAATGATGGTGAGGAAGAAGGTGATGAGCAACACGGTGACATCGTCCTTGTTGCCGTGAAGGAGATACTTGAACGTGCGCCACTCACTCATGTTGTAGGCCACCATAACCAGAATGGCTGCCAGTGCAGACAGCGGGATGTAGATGGCATAGGGCATGAGGAAGAGGAAGATGAGCAACAGGGTGATGGCATGGATGATACCTGCGATAGGGGTGCGGCCACCGTTGTTGATATTGGCCATGGTACGTGCAATCGCGCCGGTAGCCGGAATACCGCCGAAGAGCGGGGTGATGATATTGGCAACACCTTCGCCGATGAGCTCGCTGTTGGCATCATGGTGCTTGCCGGTCACACCGTCTGTCACCATGGCTGCAAGCAGAGATTCGATAGCACCGAGCAGGGCAATGGTGATGGCCGGTGAAACGAGATTGCGTACGGTATCCATGTCAATGGTCGGTGCGACGGGCGAGGGCAGGGGCATGCCGCCAGCCAGTTCGGGAAACTTAGTCCCGATGGTGGCCAGATGAATGCCTGCAAACTTATCCAAGAGTACGGAGGCGATGGTGCCCACGACGAGAGCGATGAGTGAGCCAGGAATCTTCTTGCTGATAAATCCCCAGCCGATAATCAGCAGCAGGCAAACCGTGCTGGCTGCCGCTTCAACCCAGTTGATGTCGGCGATATGTTGGAAATAGGCTATCCATTCAGGAATGAAGGCTGACGGGATGGCCGCATTGATGCCGAAGAAGTCTTTCATCTGTGTGGAGAAAATAGTGACGGCAATACCACTGGTGAATCCGACGATGATAGGATAGGGGATAAACTTGAAGATGACTCCCATTCGGCAGACTCCCATCACGATGAGCATGATTCCGGCCATGATGGTGGAGATGATAAGACCCTGCATGCCGTATTGGTTGACGATGCCGGCCACGATGACGATGAAAGCACCGGTTGGGCCTCCGATAAGATAACGGGTGCCGCCGAAGGCTGCAATGATAAAGCCTGCCACGATGGCGGTGATAAGACCTTGCTGGGGAGTTACGCCGCTCGCAATACCGAATGCAATAGCCAAAGGCAGGGCAATGATACCAACGATGATGCCGGCGATGACGTCAGACATCAATGTTTTTTTGTCGTACTTGTTGTGTCGCAGTACGCTCAAGAGCTTAGGCTCGTAAATCTTTTTAACCATCTTTTGAAACTAATCTTATTGAAAACGGCTGCAAAGGTAAGCATTTTTCTTTTTTGCGTTTCCCGGATGGTTAAAAAATGTAGAGCGACGCGGCATGAACCCGAACTTGAGACAGTGTATGACGAGTGGACGCGGTCTCTTCATTCCCGGCTGCGGGCGAAGAAGAACTTCAGGTTCCTGTTCTGATGGTCGTAGGTGGGTCTTCATGCTCGCGGTTGCGGGAGGCAAGTGCCCGGAAACGGAGACAGGGAAAAACGACAGGGAGAGGCATCTGCGTGATGCCTCTCCCTGTCGTGTATATTATATATAAGGTGTAAGTGCGAGGGATTACTTACCCATGGCGTCCATCATGCCTCGGAGGTAACCAATAGATTCGGCTACGCCCGGATGCGGGTCGTTCGGGTTCTTCTCGAACTCCATGGAAATTTTCCCGGTGTATTTAATCTTGCGGAGAGCCTTGATGATGGGCTTGAAGTCGATGACACCTCGGCCGATTTCCCATGTCTTGCCTTTCTTGCTGGCTTCGGTCTCGTCCTTGATGTGGATGTCGTATATCCAGTCCTTATATTTCACAATGTCTTTGCAGACATCTTCGCCCATGCGAATGCTGTGACCGAGGTCCATGCAGCAACCTACACCGAGTTTCGGGTCTTTCACGAGTTCCACAATCTTGTAGATGTTCGGGAAAGGCTGACCGTCGGGACCGTGGGTATGGATGGCTACGCGGATGCCTGTTTCGGCCACTTTCTTGATGACATAGTCGATGAGTTCATAGGTGGGAACACCGATGAAGACTTCTGAGCCGTAGCGTGCTGCATAGGCAAATGCACGGTCGACCTCAGCTTCTGACTTCATGTAGATAGGACCGAGAATGTAGCCTTCGACTCCGTACTCGGCACACTTTGCCTTGAAGGCGTCCATCTGCTCCTTGGTGGAGTTGAGGGGCAGCCACCAGTCTTTCACACTGAAGTAGTGTACATCCATGCTTTGGAGGTATTTCAAAGTCTGCTCCAGGTTGAATTTGCGATAAGAAAATCCGGCTACGCCGAGTTGGAAGTCGTCCGAGCCACGTTTGCCTGTAACGAGTTGTGCATCGGCAGTCATGAATGATGCTGTAACAAGCAGCATCAGCAAAGTGAAAATGTGCTTTTTCATGTTTTCAAGTTTTATGAAGTTAATATAAGTGTTTTTCTTCGGTCAAAGGTAGAGATTCGTTCCGACATGAACAAGACCGGAGCCTGTGAATTTGACTTCAGTCGCCCGAAAGGCTGTTCATCGCCCTTCGAACTTGATGAGTTCCAGGTCAAAGATAAGGGTGGAATAGCCGGGAATGGTGCCGACGGCTTTCTTCCCATAACCGTATGGCCAGGGAATAAAAACCTCGAAGCGGTCTCCTTCGTGCATGCGAGACAGGGCAATCTGCCACCCCATAATCAGATCGCGGAGGACGAAACAGGCCGGCAGAGGACATCCCTCGGTCGTATCGAATACTGTGCCGTCAATAAGCCGGCCCGTATAGTTGACATAGATGATGCTGCCGGGAGTGGGACAATGCCTGCCGCTGCCGGCATGCAGCTTGCGATAGAGCACACCGCTGGGCAGGGAGACCACCCCTTCTTCCTGGGCTTTCTCCTGCAGGAATTGTTCGTTGGCATTCTTGTAGGCCATGTTCTCCCGCGCCCTGCGGTTCATTGCTTTGCTCATGAGGGCGAAGGACTATTTAAACACCTGAGTCATGGGTCGCCCAATCCACACCTGCGGTTGCCTGAGCCCGAGGATATAGGCCATGGTTGAAGCAACGTCGTACTGCATCATGCTCTCGGAGAACTCGCCCATAGACTTGATGTTCTTGCCGAAAATAATGAAGGGTGTTTCCACTTCGGGCAGCGTGAGTGCGCCGTGTCCTTTCTTGACACCACCATGGTCGGAGGTGACGATAAAGATAGTATCGTCATAGATGCCGGCTTGCTTAGTAGCCTCGATAATGCGGCCTATGTAGCGGTCAAGTTCGGTCAGCACCTTGTAATAGTCGGGAGTGTCGTGTCCGCTCTGGTGGCCGACGTGGTCCGGATTGTCATAGATGACGGCAAACAGGGAGGGTTTGCGTTCCTTGATATAGGTTTCGGCCATTTCGGTGAGTCTGGTCGGATATTTATTGAAGTCAGGACCTTGTGCCCAATGACTCACAGAGAGTGTGTCGACCAGATACTTGATGCCGGCCCAGTCGGCAATGACACCGATTTCGGCATTCGCATCGGCATCGCGGTAAATCTGGAAGATGGTCGGGAAGATATTATTCTTCAGAATCACGCGTGAGGGTAGTTCGGGCGTCTTTGAACCCCACTGCGTGTAGCCGTGCAGTTCGGGACCGGCACCCATGAACATGGAAGCCCAGTTGGGCGCACTACTTGACGGGTTAACTGCTCGTTTTTGCAGGGTGTAGCATCCGCCCTCCATCAATGACTGGACGTTAGGCATATCTGCCTTTGGCATGCTGTACGAACCCCATCCGTCCAGTCCGATGTAAATGAGATGTTTGGCTTTTGGTTTGCCCGCGTATGAAATGCTTGTGGCGAGGCATAAGCATAGGAGCATGTAGCAGAGTCTTTTCATAGAAACGATGTGTTTATAGAAGTTAATAAAAATGGTTGTGTCGCAAAGATAGTGCAAATCGAAAGCAGGAACAACAAGTTTGCTTGATTGTTATGCTGAGGTGCAGCCTATCTTGTCCAAAGATAGGGAAAAAGTTGGCAGAAGTTGCTGTCGGGGTGGTGTATTTTTGGAAACCGGGAGTTTTATTCATGCGAGAATTTGCTTGTCTTATTGTATATTATAACTATATTTGCTCTCATCTAAGACATGAAATCAATGAATAGACGATCAATCATATTATTTGCGTTTCTGTGTTTCTCCGCGCTCTCCCTCTGTGCACAGCCTCGTTTCTCGACCAAGGAAGAGACGGTGAACCTCGGTCAGGTTCAGTGGAAGAGTCCGACAACGGTGACTTTCACGGTGATGAATGTCGGTGACAAGCCGCTGGTAATGACCGCTGTTGAGCCAGACTGTACCTGTACGGTGGCGCAATGGACGGAGTCTCCTATCCAGCCCGGCGAGTGGGGTAAGGTGGACGTGACGTTTGATGCGGAGATGCTGGGACACTTCATGAAATCGGTGGCTGTTTACATGAATGCCGAACCACATCTGGTGTACCTGCATCTCAAGGGGCAGGTAGTGGCCGAGCTTACAGACTTCACGCAGACACACCCCATACAGATAGGCGAACTGAGGGTCGACAAGATGGCTCTGGTGTTCCCGGACGTGAATATGGGTGACAGTCCGGTGATAGAGATAAAGGTGGCCAACCTCTCGCAGTACGCCTATGAACCGACGCTGATGCATCTGCCGCCATATCTCGTGACGGAGAACAAACCGCGGGTGTTGCAACCCGGAAAGGCAGGACTGATGAGGGTGAAACTGCTATCGGAGAAACTGCCCGACATGGGTATGACTCAGACGTCGGTATACCTGTCGCGCTTTGTGGGTGACAAGGTCTCTGTCGAGAATGAAATTCCGGTGAACGCCGTCCTGTTGCCCGACTTCTCCAACCTTACGACGGACGAGCGTGCCAGGGCACCCCGGATTGAACTCTCGGCCAGTGAACTGGACATGACGCAACTTCCGGCCAAGAAGTCCAAGGTGAAGATTCAGATTGCTGTTTCCAATAAAGGACAGGACGTGCTTCAAATCAACCGCCTGCAGGTTTCGCATCCTTCGCTGGGCGTCAGCATGAAGAAACGTGTGCTGGCACCGGGAGAAATGGTGCCGCTGAAGGTGACAATCAATCGCCGACTCCTGACAAAGGATGCTCGTCAGCGTGTGTCGCTGCTGATGATAACCAATGACCCCGCTCATCCGAAGGTAGAGGTGAGGGTCAAGAACTGACCAGATAAAAGTGAACCAAAGAAGAAAATATAGTTATGGAACATCCGGAAAATGATGCACAATATAAGGGACTAACGGTCAATGCCGGTATCGTACAACCAGATTCGGTAAGTCCCTATCTGAAGAACAGACCGCGCCGCAAGCGGGAGGTTCTGTCGGTCAATGATTATGTTGAAGGAATTCTGAAAGGAAACATCACCATCTTGAGTCAGGCAGTGACCCTTGTTGAGAGCCTACGCCCTGACCATCAGGTGCTGGCACAGGAAGTGATAGAGAAATGTCTGCCTTATGCCGGTAAGTCGGTGCGCATAGGTATCAGCGGTGTGCCGGGAGCCGGAAAGAGTACGTCCATCGATGCCTTCGGCATCCATGTACTGAAAGAGTATGGTGGGAAACTGGCTGTTCTGGCCATAGACCCGAGTTCGGAACGCAGCAAGGGTAGTATCCTGGGTGACAAGACCCGTATGGAACGATTGTCCGTGCATCCGGATGCCTTCATTCGCCCCAGTCCGACTGCGGGCTCACTGGGTGGCGTGGCTCGCAAGACGCGCGAGAGTATTGTGCTTTGTGAGGCTGCCGGCTTTGACAAGATATTTGTCGAGACGGTTGGCGTGGGCCAGAGCGAGACAGCCTGTCACTCCATGGTTGATTTCTTTCTGTTGATTCAGTTGGCTGGTACGGGCGATGAACTTCAGGGCATCAAGCGAGGTATCATGGAAATGGCGGACGGCATAGTCATCAACAAGGCCGATGGAGACAACATCGAGCCGGCCCGGCTGGCTGCATCGCAACTGCGTAATGCGATCCATATCTTCCCTACACCGGAAAGCGGATGGACACCTCACGTGCTGACCTACTCGGGGTTCTTCGGTAATGGTATCAAGGAGATATGGGACATGGTGTATAGTTACATAGCCTTTGTCAAGGAGAATGGGTACTTTGATTACCGACGCAACGAGCAGAGCAAGTACTGGATGTATGAAAGCATACACGAACGTCTGCGCGACAACTTCTACCAGAATCCGCTCATCGAATCCATGTTGCAAGATGAGGAGCGGGCTGTTTTGGAAGGACGCATCTCATCGTTCATCGCAGCCAAACATCTGTTGGACGCATACTTCGAGAAAAAGCTTTAAAATAATATCATCAAAACTCAAATCGTTATGGGAAAGCAGGCTCAATACATTCGTAGAATTGAGGTCCACAATTTGTGGAACCGCTACGAGATTGCCTGGGACTTGAATGCCGAGGTGAATATCCTTTCCGGCCTGAATGGAGCTGGTAAGTCAACGATTATCAATCGTACCATCAGCAGCCTTGAATCACCGGTAAGCGGAGATGCTAAGAATGGGCAGACGGAAGGAGTTACATTATACTTTGACGACCCCGAGGCGGACTACATTCCTTTTGACACCATTCGATCTTACGACCGTCCATTGGTGATGGGTGACTTTACGGCTCGAATGGCCGACCCGAATGTCCATTCTGAACTGGATTGGCAGCTCTATCTCCTGCAACGCCGTTACTTGGACTATCAGGTGAATATAGGTAATAAGATGATAGAGCTTCTGGGCGGCAGCGACGAAGACAGGATGAAGGCGGCTGATTTATCCCGCCCCAAACGCTTGTTTCAGGACTTGATGGATGACCTCTTCTCCTATACGCGAAAGAAGATAGACCGTCATAGTAACGAAATTGCTTTCTTCCAGGATGACGAGCGACTCTCGCCCTACAAGCTTTCAAGCGGTGAGAAGCAGATGCTGGTCATTCTGCTTACTGTTCTGGTGCGTAACGGACAGCATTCGGTGCTGTTTATGGACGAGCCGGAGGCTTCGCTGCACATTGAGTGGCAGCAGCGGCTGATTCAGATGATACGCGACCTGAATCCTAACGTGCAGATAATCATGACTACTCACTCTCCGGCCGTCATCATGGAGGGTTGGATGGGAGCCGTAACCGAGGTAAGCGAAATTACTACATCCATACATCAGAATGGCTAACATACTGAAGCATAATCTGTCGTCCAAATATCTGGAGGCAGCATCGTTGCTCTCTCCCCGCAAACAGCGTCAACGCATTGTGGCCTATGTGGAGAGTTACGACGACATCGCTTTTTGGCGAACGTTGCTGTCTGAGTTTGAGAACGAGGATTACTACTTCAGTGTGATGCTACCGTGCAATGACTCGTTGGCTAAAGGCAAGAAAGTGGCGCTTACGAATCTGATGACTCCTTCTCAGTTGGGGCATCACTTGATAGCCTGTGTAGACAGCGATTATGATTTCCTGCTTCAAGGTGCAACCCATACATCCAAATTCATGAATGAGTCACCGTTTGTCTTGCAGACCTATGCCTACGCCATAGAGAGCTACCATTGCTATGCAGAATCGCTGCGCGAATTGTGTGTGCGGGCTACGCTGAACGACCGTTTCGTCATGGATTTCCCTAAGTTCTTCAAACGCTATTCGGAGATTATCTATCCGTTATTTATCTGGAACGTCTATTTCTATCGCCAGCATGACACGAATACTTTCACCATGCATGACTTTAACAATACGACAACGTTGCGGGTGGTGGATATCAAGAATACGCAGAAGATGTTCGAACGCCTGGAACATGACGTGAATGTCAGACTGCATCGCCTGGAAAACAGACATTCCTCACACAGAAGCAAGGTGAAGGAGTTGGAAAAGAAACTTATTCCCCTTGGACTGCTTCCGGAAAACACCTACTTATACATACAAGGTCACCACTTGCACGACAATGTCGTGATGAAACTGCTGAATCAGGTGTGTACAATGTTACGTCGGGAACGCGAGGATGAAATCAAACGCCTGGCTACACACTCCAAGCAGTTTCAGAACGAGATGACGTGCTATGAAAACAGTCAGGCTCCTGTTGCGCTGATGTTGAAAAAAAATGAGGATTATAAGTCGCTTTTCCTCTATCAGTGGATGCGTGAGGATGTGAGGAACTTGATGGAACAGCTCAGGAAATAAGGAGATACCCATCAAACAAACAGGAGGCTGTGTCGTTTGTATGCGATACAGCCTCCTGTTTGTTGTTCATGGACAATCGTACGGATTGTTTCTTATCCCCTATCAACTTATAGGATAGAATTCCTAATGAACGTTCTGGGTTTAACTTTTACCGAACAGCAATAGTCTCTTATTTGATATTAGGGAGTTCCAATCCGTAGCCACGTTTCTTATCAACCACCTTAAGGTAGATGGCGATGAGTAGAGCCAAGATACCGAATCCAGCAAAGACAACAAGTGGCATGGTGTAGTCATATGGAATGAAATCTGCACCCATCTCCTTGGCAGCAATGACTGCTGGGTTGTCTGCATTGCTTGATGAAAGCACGTAGCCGATGAGCATAGGAACAAGGCATAGACCGATGTTCTGTACCCAGAAGATGAGGCAATAGGCACTACCGAGGATTTTCTCGTCTACAATCTTAGGTACGGAAGGCCATAGAGCAGCCGGCACAAGTGCAAAGGAGATACCAAGCAAGACAATAGTACCATAGGCAATGAGCTCACTGTGCGTGCCCGGCAGGACAAATGCAAAGATGAGGTGACAGCAGATGAGCAACAAGGCACCGCCGATGAGCATAGTCGCTCCCTTGCCCTTACGGTCAAGAAGGTTTCCTAAGAACGGGGTGATGATAGCTGCGCCAACGGGGAACCAACGGAAGATGTTGGAAGCTTCTTCCGGAGAGATACCGTCCAGATTGCACTGAAGCATATTGGCTCCATAACGCTGGAACGGGAAGATTGCACTGTAATAGAGTACGCAGAGAAGAGCCACAATCCAGAATGCCTCGGAGGTGAGAATCTTGCCGAGGTCGGAGAACTTGAATTCTTCTTCAGAACTGTCTTCTGCTATTTCGTCGGTTTGTTGATCGAGCTTCTTGTCCATGAAGGTGAAGACGGTATAGGTTATCAAACCAATGAGCAAAAGTACGGTACAGAAGGCAACTGGTGCGGTCACTGTTCCGAACTTCTCGGCAATGATGGGTGAAATGGAGAAGATAGCAAAAACACCGATACGGGCAATAGCCATTTCAAGGCCCATGGCAAGAGCCATCTCTTTGCCTTTGAACCACTTGGCGATGGCCTTGGACACAGTTGTTCCTGCCATTTCACAGCCACATCCAAAGAGCATGAATCCTAAGAATGCCATCTTGGCACTGGCAGGCATGGCAACCCACCATGAGCCGAGCCACTCGGCAAAGGCTGTTGTCTGGAACCACTCTGTGATACCGACAAGCTTAATACATGCTCCGATAAACATCATGGATGCAGAGAGAACTCCGGTAAAACGAATTCCCATCTTGTCGAGGATTACACCGGCGATGATGAGGAAACCGCATACGTTCAAAATGTATTCGGAAGCTGCGTAAGTTCCAAATACGTCAGGATTCCATCCTTTTTGGCTTTCGATTAAAGCCTGGATAGGTGACATTACATCGACAAACATGTAGCCGAAGAACATCATAGAAGCGACAAGGACGAGGGCTGTCCAACGGGCAGCCGGCGAGTCGCTCAACTTGCGTTTGATTGTTTCTGTCATATTGTTTAAGGATAAAGATTGAGTACAGTAACAAAAAAGGTCAGCATCCTCACGAAGAGGATGCTGACCTTTTGTTTATTTCAATGTTGGAAGGACATTATTCCTGCTCTGTAGTAGTAGCCTCGCTGTCAATGGCAGGAGCCTCAGTACCTGTAGGAAGGTTATATGGATTTGTCTTTTCCTCCTGTTGTGCCTGTTCAAGAATGATATTTCCCTGCTGGCTTGTTGATGAAGGCAGAGTGTAAGCAGATACAATGCTGATAATTACCATGATAGCAGCAAGAGTCCATGTTGTTTTCTCGAGGAAATCAGTTGTCTTGCGAACCCCTACAATCTGGTTAGCAGAAGAGAAACTTGATGCCAAGCCACCACCTTTGGAGTTCTGAATCAACACGATGAGACACATCAAGATGGCTACAACGACCATTAAGATTACTAATAATGCGTACATTTTTCGTTCTATTTTGTTTTTTCGTTAATAATCAATTTCTGTAAAAAACGAATTTGGTCTGCAAAGTAAGCGTTTTTTTTCGGATAAATCAAACTTAAACGGTTTAATATTTCAAGTGCTTTGCCATATCTGCGCTGTTTTACATAAATTTTGGCCAGAGTTTCTGTAAAGTAACTCTCGTCGGGAACGTCATCTTCGTCAAAATAGGATGTATCAGCTACAGGGGGTGGTTGCGGCATACCAGTTTTTCGGGAGTTTCTTGCATTGGTGACAGATGTTTCGGCTTCCCGCTTATCGGAAGTAGCCGTGAGAGGTTGTAGTGTATAAGTTTCGTCGTCTGTTTCTTCTTCATCCTCCTCGCACGTGGTCAGGTCGTAATCTACGGGTTGCTCGAGTGTTTGTACTGTTTTTCTTTGTGATGGTGTTTCCTCTGTCAGTGAGTAGCTGGCAGCATAGGTAAAGTCCTCAAGGGTTGTGTCGGCATCCTGTGGAAGTGTAGAGAGGAAGGAGTCGATGAGAGAAAGTGTACGGTCGTCATCATTCTCCTGCTGTTCTTCCGTGGCAAGGATTACTTTCTGGTTGGGCGTGAGCTGGAAGCGGTGTCCTTCAAGCAGATGAAAGAGAATCTTGCGGTCAGTAATGTAGAGAGCTGAGTTGCGAAGCTCCGCTCCAAATGTTGCATCGTGCAGGAGATAGAGATTCTGTAGGTAAAGCAAGCGCAACGACTGGGAGGACGGGTAACGGTTAACCATGACACGCAAATCATAGAGCGTCTCGGTGTTGAGCGCTTCCGGATGGGCGAGCAGATAAGTAAACCGTGTTGCGTTAAGCATAGTATGAGTTGTTTTTACCAGTTGGCTACAGTCGCGTTGAAGATTTGTTCGGCGATGTCCTTTACCATTACAGCTATGAGTTCGTCCTGTACCTGCGTGAGCAGTTTGCTTGAGTCGTATGTTTGGAAGGCAGAGAACTGGCGTTCGAAGTCCTCGTCATGATTAGTGTTGTTCACATAGCGAACGTTGATGGTTAGAGTCAGTTTCACTTTGGAAGAGTATCCACTTGCATCAACAGATTCGTTGAACTGATTATACCCTGTAATTTCACCGTCAATCTCCAAATCACCGCCAGACTTAACAATGTTCAATCGAGTCTGCTGGATAAAGAGATCTTTGAGACGTTGGTTAAACTCTGTAGCCAGTGGTGCATAGACATAATCGGCACGGTTGGTGAACTCAGCTATTGTAATGCTCTTGACCTTGTTGTAGTCGATAGAACTGATAGGAGCCAATCCCATGCTGATTTTACATGATGATCCGATGAAAAGTAACGGTAGCATCAGGAGTAGGTTGCGCATGTGTTTAATCAAGCCCATATTCTTTAATCTTTCGGTACAATGTGCGTTCAGAAATGTTGAGTTCCTTGGCTGCGGGTTTACGTTTGCCATGATGTTTCTCGAGAACCTTGGTAATCATGTTGCGCTCTACGTCGTTCAGTGACAAGGCCTCTTCTACGTATTCTTCTGTATCTTGGATGTCTTTACCCATCGGGCGTGACATTTTGTTAGTTGTCGGTTGCTGGTCAATGATGGTCAGTTCGTCAATTTTTCCAACAGGAGCGAAAGGCTTGGATGACTGATAGTAATCCTTAGAAACAGAGACAATCTTGTCTTGATCGTTCATGATTCCATGAACCAATTTTTTCAACTCAGTCACATCTTGGCGGAGTTCAAACAATACTTTATATAGAATTTCGCGCTCATTCTCGAAACTCTGGGAATCCTTGTGTCCCCCCAAAATGGTGGGCATTTTGGATGTCTCGTTTACTGTAGGAAGATATAGGGCAAGTATCTCGTCTGTAATTTCTCGGTTTGTCTCGATAATTGAAATCTGCTCTGTAATATTCTTCAACTGACGGATGTTTCCGGGCCATGAAAACGCTAGTAAGCGTTGTCTGGCTTTCTCTGTAAGTCGGATTGCCGGCATGTGGTACTTCTCTGCGAAATCGTTGGCGAATTTTCGGAAAATCAAATCTATATCTTCACCACGTTCGCGAAGGGATGGTATCTTGATGGAAATAGTGTTCAGACGGTAATAAAGGTCTTCACGGAAACGGCCTTCAGCGATGGCTTGGGTTAGGTTGACGTTGGTAGCGGCAACGATGCGTACATTGGTCTTTTCAACTTTTGAAGAACCGACCTTGATGAATTCGCCGGTTTCGAGGACACGCAGTAATCGTGCCTGTGTGGCCAGTGGTAATTCACCAACTTCGTCAAGGAAGATGGTTCCTCCATTTGCCTCGCCAAAGTACCCTTTTCGTTCACCAATTGCACCGGTGAAGGCTCCTTTTTCATGTCCGAACAGTTCAGAGTCAATGGTGCCTTCCGGTATTGCACCACAGTTTACAGCAAAGTAAGGACCATGCTTGCGGGGACTATAGAGATGTATGATTTGAGGAAAACTTTCTTTACCTACTCCGCTTTCGCCTGTGATAAGCACAGAAACATCGGTAGGCGCAACCTGAATGGCTATGTCAATATCGCGTAACAGCTGGTCATTATTTCCGATAATGCCAAAACGCTGTTTCACTTGTAGTATATCATTCTTTATCATTATGCTCTGCTTCTAAAAAAGAGAGTTTCACAATATTCGGGATGACTTTATGTCTTGTTTGTTTAAATGCCTGTACTTATTTTCCCGCGAGGGAAAGCCTATGAACCAAGAACGTGTTAATTGTTGGATTCCTGGTCAAGTTTCAGTTTGTCGCTATCATCTCTACGGTCAAAATAAACCTTGCGCAAAGGATTTCGATGAGCATTGTCATCTCTTTCGCGATTTCGATAGATATCAATAGCTGTGTAAATGGCTTGTCGGAAAGAATCCGGAGAAGCAACTCCCTTGCCTGCAATGTCGTAGGCCGTTCCATGGGCAGGAGAGGTGCGGACAATCGGAAGTCCTGCCGTGAAATTTACCCCCTCATCCATGGCTAAGGCCTTGAACGGTGCCAGTCCTTGGTCGTGATACATAGCTAAGATACCGTCGAAATGGGTAAAATTATCAGAGCCCATGAAGCCGTCAGCTGCAAACGGACCGTAGCAAAGGAAACCTTCTGCTTTCAAATCCTGAACTGCAGGTGTAATAATTTCCTGTTCCTCGTTGCCTAATAATCCCTCATCGCCAGCGTGCGGATTCAGTGCGAGGACAGCTATACGAGGTGAGGAAATGGCAAAATCATGCTTTAATGATGCTGCAAAAATCTTTACCTTTGAGGTGATTGTCTCTTTGGTGATGTGTTGGGAAATTTGACTCACGGGAAGATGTGTTGTAACCAATGCTACGCGGAGGTCTTCTTTCATCAGTATCATCAGCGCCTCTTTATTCTCTCCGGTCCGTTCTTGAATATATTCGGTATGGCCTGGAAAAGAGAAGTGGTCAGACTGAATGGTATGTTTGTTGATAGGAGCTGTAACAAGCACGTCGAAGAATCCTTTTCGGTAATCTTCAATGGCTTTCTCTAAGGCTTGCAGAGCCGCTTTCCCCGACTCTGTGTCTGCTTTCCCTAATTCTACTTTCACTTCTTCCGGGTTGCAGTTGATGATGTTCAATTTGTCTTCAAGTGCGTCCTCGGCAGAAGAGATGATGGAAAAAGAGGTTTGTATGTCGAGTGTCTTGCGATGGTAGGCCGCTACTTTAGGTGAGCCGTATATAATAGGTGTGCACAACTCGAGCATGGCAGGGTCTTCAAATGTTTTTAGTATAACTTCATAGCCTATGCCGTTCACATCACCTTGGGTGATGGCAACTTTTATTTTCTTTGAGTCCATAGATGGAAGGGGTATTTAATCCTTGTCCACGTTGGCAGGAATGGTATTTTCTTTTTGTACGGTATCCGGAAATTTTAGTGTATACAATGAAGCTTCCAGATTACGTACAAGATTACGTTTCATTTTATCAGGTGAATATACGAAAATCTCAGATACAATGATGCGTTGATTCTTTTTGTCCAGACGCACATGTGAGACAAACGGACCGCCCATCAAATCTCCTTTTACACGCCAAAGTCCACGAACCTCCAAACAATATTCTCCTTGTACGGTAATTGGGCGGACATCAGTCATTAAGGAGTCTGTCATCATGTACATGCCTTCACGAGCTCCCGGGATGTTTATTTTCATGACAGAGTCTCGTTTCTGGATAAAATAGTCTTTGGTAAAGGTATTCTTATCTCGATAGGGGAAGGAATAGATGACAAAGTTTTGGTCATTGGTTGCGGTGTTTGAACCAGCCCAGAAGAAGTCCTTGCCTTTTTTATAAGAGGCCAACTCACCGGGAACCCATACCTCGCTGTCAAACATTTCCTTAACAGTATTTGAGATAAAATCGCTATGCTTTGACTCCAGGTTTACAATTTGTCGATTCATTTCAGCATGGGTAAAGAAATCAATGATGGTCTGTCGATTCTCTGTGACAAACTCTGCGAATGTAGCTTCGTCTGGAGCCTGAATGGTCAAAATCATTTGCGGAGCAGCATATACATCTTTGGAGTATTTAAAACTGGGACGAGTATATTTCTTTCCGTCAACGTCAACGATGATGATGTTGCGAATGATCTTTAAGGTTGCATCAAAACTGTTGGGGGCAGTATACATGAGTCGGAAAGAACGTTCTGATTGTGGCAATCCGGGTACATCAGAGTCTAATACGTCAAATAATGCGCGACCAGCAGGTCTTTCCCACAATCCTTGCGTCACGACAACTAATACTTCGTATGCTCTGCCGCTTGAGGTCGGGGTAAATACACTTTTTCCTGTTTTCTTACCTCCACATGATGCAAGCATCACACAAAATAGGAGGATGGTTAGCATTTTTATTGTTTTCATGTCCCAAAAATTAACTGTGAGTCCTGAATCTTGAATAATTGACAAATATACAATGTCTGGCAGATTTGCAGCAACTTTTATCTATAATAAATTGTTAATTTACTTCAAGTGCCTTTAATCTCTCTGCTCTCTTTTGGCTGTAGAAAGCATGCCGCAGGCTGCAAAAATATCCTCTCCGCGAGATGCGCGGATGCTCGTGAAAATGCCATGTTTGGTTAGGTAGTCACGAAACTTTACCATTTCCTCCATCTCAACTCCATGCAGGTCAACATTGGGAATGGCATGAAAGCGTATGAGGTTGATGCGACAATCCAGACCACGCAATAATTTGATTATTTCTTTTGCATAGGGCAGGGTATCATTAATTCCTTTGAAAATGATGTATTCAAAAGAGAGACGTCGTTGCTTGCTCCAGTCATAATTTTTTAGAAGACTAACTACCTCTGAGATAGAAAACGCTTTTTCTGCTGGCATCAGCAACTTTCGTTGTGCTGGTATAGGGCTGTGAAGACTGATTGCCAGGTGACATTCGCTTTCTTGAATAAATCGTTCCAATCCTTTGTGTAGTCCTACGGTTGACAAAGTAATCCGTTTGGGACTCCATGCAAATCCCCATGGAGCAGTCATAATCTCTAAAGCCTTTAGGACGTTGTCAAGGTTGTCTAATGGCTCGCCCATTCCCATCATGACAATGTTTGTCAGCAAAGATGATTCTGGAATAGACATAATCTGATTGATGATGGCATTTGTTGTCAGATTTGCTGTGAATCCTTGTTTGCCGGTCATGCAAAAAAGACAGTTCATCTTGCATCCTACCTGAGAAGACACGCAAAGGGTTGCACGCTCTGTATCTGGAATATAAACAGATTCTACAAACTGTTTGTCGCCAACCTGAAAGAGATATTTTATTGTTCCATCTTTAGAACGCATAGCTTCTGCAGGAGCGTAGAGCCCAACTTCATAGCTGGTGTTGAGCATTTCACGGTGTTTTTGAGATAGATTTGTCATCTCGTCAATCGAATGAACTCTTTTTACATAAAGCCAGTGTGCGATTTGTTTGGCGGAGAATGTTGGCATACCTACATTCTTGACAACCTGATTCAGCTCGTTTAAGGTGAGTCCTAATAGGGGTATTTTAGACATAAATTCAGGGGTTGTTCAAATGAAGTTGTATCACAATAGATTTCGGATTGGATAGGAAAGAATGTCTGTAAGAGTAATTTGGGCTTCAACCCTTTTTAAGGCAAAAGCCGCACGAAAACGCACGGCTTTATACCTTTATTATGGGATGAATGTATGACAACTTACCTTCCTTTAGAAGAAAAGGTAACGCTGATCTTTGACATTAGCCTTCAAGTACAAATCGCTGACAAATTGTGAAGCCATGCGTGTGTACATGTTTTGGAGCGATGTCTTTTCCGTCTCCTTATCCAGTGTCTCAGAAGACTTTTCCTGTGCAATTGCTTCTACTACATAAACACCTGCATTTCCTTTCAGCGGTTCGCTGGTCTCGTTTATTTTTGCTATTGATGAATAAGCACTGATGGCCAATTCGCTGGCTGAAATAGAGGGAATGTATGTTGGAGCGGAGAAAGTCACATGCTTGATGGTGTCTGTGCTTGCATTTGGTAGAGCGGCAACAGCAGCAACTGTTGTTGAATTGTTTTTCTTGAGATCAGCTATGATTTTTTCTGCTTTCTTCTCACGAACGATTTCAGGACGTAACTGATCTTTTACCAAGGCAAGAGGACGATACCCTTCTTCATAAGTACCAGCCAAAGCAACAACCATCATGTGATCACTTTCACCGCATTCGTAGAGACCTGATACATCACCTTTCTTGGCTTCAAATGCCCATCGCAAAGCATCTTTTGTTCCGCGAATGCCACCAATGGTGTGTTCTGAACTGTACAAATCTGCTCGGTCAAATACGCGGTAGCCGGCGTCTTCTGCGTTATTAACCAAATCGTTGAGAGTTTTGTTTGCGGCAATGAACTGGCTAAAGTCGTTATATGCCTTGCTGTATGTTTCCTTGCTAAACTCAATGGGACGCTTTACGATAGCTACCTTGTATTTGTTTGTCATGGCTTTTTTCTCGAGAACCTTGAAAATCAATGTACCTTGAGAAAGTTCCAGTTGATTGAGTTCGCCCTGATTAGCGGACATTACGGCATTCAGATATGTGAGGTTTTCACCATCCAATTGTGCTGTCTCGTAATTCGCAGAGGCTAACCAATTGCCAGCACCGGTCTGGCCGTATTTGGAAGCGACTTCCTCAAAGTTAGCACCTTTCTTCAATGCAGTATAGATGCTATCGGCCTGTTGTTTGGTCTTTGCAGCGTCACTTTCTGCTATCATGATTTGACAATACTTGATTGAGTCAGGGGCAGTTGTTGCAACCAGTTTCTTGAAACTGTTCAGGGTGTTGTCTTGGCTATTGAAGTAAGGGCCGTATACACCACCGACATTAACAGAGTCTAAACGCGCAACAACGTCTGCTGGAAGTGCATTCTTTGTCTGCAATATGTCAGCAAATGAGATAGATGAACCTGTCTGACGAACAAGGGTAGCATATTCACCATCTGCATTTTGAAGTTGTTCTGTATATTCTTCCATTTCCTGCTGGAGAGCAGCACGGTCTTGTTCACTTGCTGTAACCTGAACATCAATATACTTAATGTCGCGTGTCTCAACAAATTGTCTGAACTGTTCTTTTTTCTTGTTGTATGCAGCCTTATAGTCAGCATCTGTAATAGTAATGGTGGAATCAGCAATAGATGTGTAAGGAATAGCTGCGAACACGAAGTCCGTCTGGTTGGAACGAGCATTGAATGCTGATTCTACATCAACGTTATTGGTCAAGATAGAATTTGTTACCAATGCTTGATATTTTTCCTGAAGGCGTGACTGAAGAAGTGTTTTTTCTATGAACTGCCAATATGTAAACAGCCTCTGATAGTATTCAGCATACTGCTGCCCCATTTGGGCGGTGTTCATGTTGTTATAGTCAACCAGGAATTTTTTCAGCAAATCCTTATCAAATACACCAGTCTGTGGATTAGAGAATGGGGTTTGTGATAGAATTGGGTGTGTGCCTGCGTCGATAATTGATTGTATTTCCTCGTTTGTAACGGTGATGCCTAATTTTTTTGCTTCATTTTCAATCAATTTATTGTTGACATAGTTACGCCATACCTCGTCTTTGATTTGGTTGCTTTGTTCGTCAGCTAAAGAAGAGTTGCCAGTGGTAAACTTTACAACTTCAGTATATTCTTCAACTAAATCTTGGAAATCTTGAGCAGAGAGAGACTCGCCATTAATTTCACCTACATCATGTGACTGATATGGCTGAAGTACTTTCCACGCATCACCTGCAATGAAAGCAAACAACGCCAGACCAATTACGGTCACTAACAGTGGTCCTTTTGACCGAATGCCTTGTAAAATTGCCATTTTTTATATGTTTTTATTATTATTGTTTCGATAAATTAAGTTATAAAGTTCATTTTAAGCGCACGAAGATACAAAAAAGGAATATAACGACATTCATTTTTCTTAAAAAAAACGCACAACGAGCCTATTCTATGACTTTTAGACGCACTAATTCTATCTTGTTGACAGCAACTTGAATTATTTTAAATTGAAAATTATCGATAGTCACAACTTCGTGCATTTTCGGGAAGCTTTGATATCTATTCAGAATCAGTCCTCCAATAGTGAGGTAGTCATCTTCTTCAGGAAGTTCAAGATTGAACATTTCATTGACCTTCTCAATTTCCAAACGGGCAGATAGTATATACTCGTTGTCGTTTAGTTTTTTGCAAATGTATGATGTGTTGTCGTGTTCGTCTTCTATATCTCCGAAGATTTCTTCCACCAAATCTTCCAGAGTTACAATGCCTGAGGTCCCTCCAAATTCATCTACTACAACAGCAATTGATTTTTTTTGCTGCATAAAGAGTTTCATGAGTTTATGAGCACTCATAGTTTCCGGTACTATCGGCACTTCTTTAATGTGTTCGCGCCAGTCTACCGGGTTGTGGAACATCTCACCGGAATGTATGTAGCCTATGACGTTGTCAATGTTTCCTTCGTATACGATTACTTTTGAAATTCCACTCTCAATAAAAACATTCATGAGTTCGGGTAGTGTTGTATCTTCCTTGTTGACAGAAACCATTTCTGTACGTGGAATGATGCAGTCTCGAACCCGTACATTGCTAAAGTCTAATGCGTTCTGGAATATTTTTACTTCAGCGTCGAGTTCCTCTTCGTTCTCTGCGTTTTCTATACTGTTCTGAACAAAATAGTCGAGGTCGATTTTCCCAAAAGCTTTTTCCTGATCTTCTCGATTGATTTTCATTCCGAATAGCCTAAGCAGATGTGTGGATAGACCACTTGCAAATCGGCTTAGGGGATAAAGAATAACATAGCAAAGGAAAGCAGGAATCGCGAAGATTTTAAACACCAGATTTGGCTCTATTTTAAATAATGTCTTGGGGAGGAACTCTCCGGTTATCAGAATCAGTATGGTAGATACCAGTGTCTGAATGAGTAGAGAAATCATTTCGCTTTGGATAAGCCCACGTAGTAAATAGGTCTCTATAAGCTGTGCCATAAAGATACCATAGATAACCAACGCGATGTTGTTTCCTACCAACATGGTAGAGATAAAGTTGTTTGAGCGGCGAAAGAAGTGGGATTGAATCTTGGATATAATACCATCATTCTTATTCATCTCAAAACGCAACTTGTCAACGGAAACAAATGCGATTTCCATACCAGAAAAGAAGGCTGAAAATGCGATTGTGATAATCAATCCGACAAACAAATTCATAATTCTTTGTTACTATTCAGTTTGCAGGTGGTGCACTTGTGGTGTCTGCAGCCAGTGTTTCATTATCTACATAGAAGATTCCTTCTACCTTATGTATGATGTAGTCAGTCATTTCTTGGTTAGACTCAAATCCGTGTCCTGTTATAATTCTATCAGGTTGTTCAATCTTGATGAATTCGTCAGAGTATACGCTTTTGCGTTCTTGATCCCAAAATAACAGGTTTGTGGATATCTTTTCACCTCGTATGTTTTTGATAAGGACCTGTCCAATCAGTTTCCACAGCTTTTGTCGGTCATAATAGTAGGCTGTGTCGCACTGAATGGTAGATTCGACGTGAGCCAGTGAGTCATAGGTTTCTAGGTAGACTCCTTTTTCAAATGCCCAATATGAGGGGTTCTTTTTGTCGTAAACCAACCATTCGGGGGTCTTGACCCGGTAGCGCATGATGCCGCTGTCTGTGATGACTGTATTGACAATTCGCGACTCAAGCACGGGCAGAGAGTCGCGTTCAGTAATTGCATCGCCCACGGCTTTGTTTCCGCCGGAGCATGCTACAGAAGATAAAATAAGCATAACCACCAATGAAATGTTGATGGTTATGCTTACATGTGATTTATCTACCACGATGGTTGGATATGTTTTTATTTACTATTATCGAATAGTAGTTGTTTCGCCGATGATACCACCAACTGTAACGCGGTCACCGGCTTTGTAACCAAGCATAAAGAGATCCTTGGCCTGTGGCGTGTATCGAGCATAGGTCTGAATCAATTTGTTGGCTTCTTCTGCACATTCCGGATCCATTGCTTTGGCTTGATTCAGCTTGTCCAGTACGACATAGTATGTACACTTGTTAAGAGCGGATTCGCTGCTCCAGTTTGGACAAGAACCGTAAATCTGCGCTAAGAGGATGTAGGCTGTACCGTAGTTCTCCTTCATGCTAATTGCACGCTGGCAGTATTGTTTTGCTTGTGCATATTTCTTGGCGCCGAGCAGGGATGCTGCAGTAACGTAGGCCATTTCGGCTTTTTTGTCGTTGTCAGTTTCCATGTTGAATGCTTCGTCGAAATATTTTACAGCTTCGTCATAATTTTCCTGTTTGTAGTACATAAATGCAACACCTGTAGCTGCATCGGCAGTTGGGTTAATCTCATACATGTATTTGGAAGCCTGGAAGTAAGCAGAACTTTCCTTGCAACCCATCATTTTCAAAACAGCGATAGCCTTCTTGAGGAATACTGAGTCTGCCTTGTTTTCTTCTACCTTAGGACCATAAATTGTTTGCAAGGATTCACAGTCAGCAACGCCGCTGTTGATAAACATTGCCACGAGGTTGTCTTTTACGGTTTTCAACTGAGCCTTCTTGTTCTCTGAGGCGTTTTCAATGGCTTCATCTGCGTATTTGCTTGCATCAATATAGTCTTGGAAGAACTGGTCTGTGTGGTTGTTGTCTGCTTTTACTTTCTGGAGAGAGACTGTCATGAACGTGTTCAACACAGTACCTGAAATACCTGACTTTTCTTCAGAAACCGATTCTTTCAACCAGGCATAAGCGGTGTTGAGGTCTGCAGCGGGAGCGTAAGCCAGATAGTCAACAGCTTTTGCACCGAGAGCCGCAGCCAAGCTTGGAACACCTTTCATCTTCTGCTGGAATTCGGGAATGTATTTGCTACGAAGGTCGTATACTCCCATCAATTCATCGAAATACTTTTTGTATTCAGCGCTATTCTTATTGTCCTTACGTTCCTGAAGGAAAGCCTGAAGGATTTTAATAGCATCTGTAAAAGTGTAGTAGCGCAGTGTCGGACACTCCTTTAGAACTTCCATACATGGAGCATAGGCGTCTTTGAAGTTCCTTGCGCGAACAGCCTCGTGAGAGATTGTACTGTTCGTGTTACATGAAGATTGAGCCATTACGCTCACACATCCAGCAAACAATAATACAGTTGCAAGAATCTTGGTTTTCATTATACTTGTTTTTTTTAGTTATTAATTACGGTTATTTTTCTTTGTCCTTTTAGTTTACTTTGCGTTTGAAGAACCAGTGGTCGTTATAGGTTACACCAATGCAAAGACGCAAGACTCTTTCATCTAAGAATGTCTTGTCTGCTCCTTTCATGCAAACATACTGGCCTGTTATGTTGATTTTAGAGTTTGTACGAGGCAAAGGTAAAGAAAATCCAGCTGTTATTCCATATTCTTTTGCAGCTCGGATGTTATTTATTTTATAATAAGGCAGGGAGTAGTACGCACCTATACGATATTTTATGGCACCCAGGTAGTTCCGCGCAAATGGAGATGGCAGATATTCTGCTCCGAAAGCAATTTTTGTTCGGTCGCAGAAGGCTTCTTTGTTATTCATATAGGTTATATCACTCCATTTCTGTGTCATGAAGTCCATGGCAACAGTCAGTTTGTTCTTCCACTCATAGGCTACTCCGACTCCCAAAGAAGTAGGGATACCCGCGGTTGCTTCTTCTTTGCTTAATTCTGTTGTGCTTGAAGAAACAATGCCGGTCGTAGTATTTCCTTTCACGTCTACGATTGTACCTGTTGTGTTCAACTCGGCATGTTTAGGAGAGAAGACCACACCTAATGTCAGCTTATTGTCTTTGTTTATTTGTTGGGTGTATTGTGCGCCAATATCAAACTTCATGCCTTTGGCTTTGAGGGCGGCTTCACGGCTAAAAGGGAATGCACTTGTGTTTGACTCAAAACTTTCGCTCATGGTGTGGCTGACTGAACCGAACAGATAAGATGCATTTACTCCGACTGACAGACTTTTGATAGGCCGGAAACTTAATCCGCCATAGAACTGGTTCAGGCCACCTGAACCCGAGTAGGTTACTGTAGCGTTATTGTCTGGGTTCTGTTCATTGGTGATGACTTTTCCCATCATGTAGCCCACATGTGAGAGTGGAATGACACCTGCGCTGAACCCCAGCCATGGTGCCAGGCGAAATTGCATGGCAATATAGTCGAAACTTGCGTTCTTCGCGTTTTTCTTGATAGAACCGTTGCTGAAATTGGAGTTCTGAAAAGATACGCCACCTTCAAAGATAAATGAAAGCGAGTCTGCGCATGAGTATGATGCAGGATTGGTGAAGTTTACCTGCATGTTGTCACGAATCGCATAGCTGACACCTCCCATTGCTCTACTCTTTACTGATGTCTGTGCATCAAGTTCGCCAAGGCCATAACGAGTGTAGGGGGAATTTGTGAAGTTCTGGCCTACAATTGTTGTGGAGAACAGAAGTGACAGGAGTATGGTTAGAGTCGTATATTTGCTGTATATCATTAGTCTTGTTTATCTGCGTTACCTAAAATCCCGGTATGAAAATCTGTGCAAATATGAGGTTTTTTCATTGTATAGCCAAAAAAAAAAGTGTCTACCTCGTTAAAAAAATCAAAACAGAGAGAGTCTGTTCAATTCCAGGGAAGTGATTTCTCGTTTATATGCATTTTCTTCTTGCTGTTAGAAATTTTAAGGGTGTCTGGTAGACCGCTCCAATCCTCGAGTAGTTATCCCAGGAAATGAAATTTATTCTATATATATAAGGTGTTATCGCGTAGGAGAAAACATGTTATGCTTGCATTGAGCAACGAAGGTTTTTTCTCGCCCGACTTCTCCTGCTACAGTTCGTAAAGGCGATAGTTGGGGCTTGCTGTTGCTTTTGCTTGCCGTGTTCGGCTGGGGAATCTTTGGGAGTTTTCAAGAAATTTGGGAAGGTAATAAAGTCTTACATTTGTACGTCCTCCTTTTTGCTCTTTTGACACCAAAGGAGCAACCCGAGTAACCGGAGTTCCATTGTTAACCGTAGGAGTGGGATTTTTTTCTCCCTCGCGAGAAAAAATTTTTTTCTACCCGAGGAAACAAAATTTATCTCCCGATACTCGTTACTCGGATTACCTCGGTTACTCCACCTGTTTTTAGGTGGCAAAGCCTGGTGCGGAATCAGGAAAAATGTTTATAAAAAGTAGATGTGGCCTGATGGCGCTGATGAGCTATTGGGGGCTGATGCGGGAACTGGCAAAAAGAAAAGGCCCTGTGGACAGGACCTTTTCTGAAGTATGAACTTTATTTCTTTCAAATAAAGAGAAGTTGCACGATGATGTAAATAGGCAATAAGACTACAATGGAGAACTTGAAAATGTAGCCAAAGAAAGAAGGCATTTTGATGCCACTTTGCTCTGCGATGCTTTTTACCATGAAGTTCGGACCATTGCCAATATAGGTGAGTGCGCCGAAGAATACAGCACCTATGGAGATTGCAGCCAAGAATGGGTCTGCAGCGAGACCGGCAATTTCTCCTTCCGGAGCCATTGAGTTAAATACGACCGCTGTTGGTGCGTTATCAAGAAAAGCGGACAGTGTACCTGTGCCGTAGAGATACTGCCAAGGCTGTGAGAGAATTTGCTGAATTTCTCCTTTCATCTCACTCAGGTACATAAGGGCTGGAGTCATTGTTGCAAAGATACCGATGAATACACATGCCACTTCAAGAATCGGAGTCCAGGAGAATTCGTTCTCTTTGCGTGTTTCTTTCTTGGTTGTCGCCATGCTGAGTATGATGATAGCAACAAATACCCATTCACGCAGTAACTTGATGTAGAAGGGAGCGTCATGCTCTGCCATAGCGGGAATGTATTTCCCGTTGATAAACATGGTTGAGGCAATGACGCACAATAGCCAAACTACGTTGATAAGGCCGCCGAAACTCACGGATGTCGTGTTCTTATCGTCTGCTTCCAAGCAATCTTTCGGCTCTCGTTTGTAGTAATAGGTATCAGTGCAGAAATAGGTAATCAGGAGAATTACACCTGTTACAAGCCACTCGGGGGTGAGGTGGAAGAACCAAGTGAATTCTGCGCCTTTTTGGAAAAGGAGAAAGAGTGGTGGGTCTCCAAGTGGGGTAAGAAGACCTCCGCAGTTGGCCACAATGGCGATGAAGAACATAATGGTGTGTACCTTGTGCTTACGCTCGGAGATGGTTTGGATAAGCAGGCGGATGAGCAACATTGCGGCTCCGGTTGTTCCCATGAACGAAGCGAGCAACCATCCTATGCCTATGATAGCAGTGTTGGTGGTTGGAGTTGCGCGAAGGTCACCTTTGATACGTATTCCTCCGGTTGTCACAAAAAGAGCCATCAATAACAGAATGAACGGCACGTAGTCGTAAATCATCTGATGCTCAATGTTGTGGGCATATCCGTTCACGCACATCCATATAGCGACAGGAACTCCCAATGCCAGTGAGACATATAACTTGTGCAAATTGTGCTCCCACCAATGTTCCAGTTTTGTCAGTGGGAAAATAGCAATACAGAGTAACATAGCCACGAATGGAAGAATTATCCATTCAGGTATGGCTGTTAATGTTGTTTCCATGCTTATTACCTTGATTTAGTAATTATTAAAATTTTTCGCAAAGGTAATAAAAAAACAAGAATTCGTTCTCCTCATGTTCTTTTATTCATCCTTATCGGACATTTTTTATTCCGTATTTAAAAAAGGAGAACAAAATTATCGTTGAGTGCGAACTATCGCTAAATTTGCATCATCTATGAACAAAAAACAGTATGCATATGAAGAATTTATCCGTTGCTTTTGTTCTGATGGCCGGCTTAGTGTCCGGTTGCGGACGAGTTGCCTCTCCTTTGAGTGTCTATCAGGTTGAACCTCTTGTCAAGGTTTTGCCATGTGATTCTGTTTTCGTGGATTCTCCGGACACGATGCATGTGGCCAAGGGAGAGTGTGCCTCTTTTCAGTTTGTCATTACAACATCGCAGAACGTGAGTGGCTTGCAGGCTGATGTTTGTCCGGACAAGTTGGGAGAGGTGAAAACAGGATGGGTGCACGATGTCCACAATGAAAATCCCACACACGGTGCAGACGATATGATTGTTACGCCTGACAACAACTATCCGGATCCTATCATTGATGATGAGCAGGAAGACCTCTCTGCGGGGAAGAAAAAAACGCTTTGGGTTGACGTGGCAATTCCACGTGATGCCAAGGATGGGGTGCATAAGTGTAAACTCGCCATTAAGGGAGAAACGGCTCAGGGAAAGACTGTTGTAAAGAAAAATTTCTTTGTCAAAGTGTATCCGGTGACACTTCCCGAGGAACAAAAACTGAACGTGGTCAATTGGTACACTCCGAGTACATTGAAATTCTTGAATAACGGTGATCCTGTCGAGAAATATTCAGACCGTTATTTCGAACTTCTCCAACTCATCGCCGAAAAGGGTGCCGCTTACGGACAGAACTGCTGGCTCATACAGGAGAAGCCGGTATTGGTTATGAATGCTGACAGTACGGACTTTACGTTGGATTTTACATATTTTGACAAAGCTGTTCAGATGTTTATTGAGCATGGAAATCTGAAGTCTTTCCACAACTCTCATTTGGGAAGCCGTTTCCCGGGTGCGAAGTGGAGTGAAGGTCATTGTTTTACTGTGAATTATGTAGAGGACAAACAAATCAAGCAGGATATTGTGGGCTATCAGGACCCTCGTTTGAAGGATTATATCCAGAAGTATTATTCCCAGTTGCAAGAGCATCTCCGCGAGAAGGGATGGCTCAACATGTGTTGCCAACATATTGCTGACGAGCCGGACAATCCGGGGACAGAAAGCCAAAAGTCATGGACAGCAGTTGCTGGTATGGTTAAGCAGGCAGCTCCTGAGCTAAAGACGATAGATGCGAGCTTTGAGATAATTGAAAATCAGGATGTAAGTGTCATTATATTGGGTAATAACATTGCCACTCTGCCTCCTGTTCCAGAAGGTAGCCAAAGGTGGATGTACACTTGTACTGGTCCTCAGGGAAACTTTGCAAACCGCTTCATCCAGTTGCCGTTGATTAAGACACGTATTTTACACTGGATAAACTTCAAGTACAATGAGGAGGGTTACCTGCACTGGGGATTCAATTATTGGGGCCATAGCCGTAGTCCGTTGGTTGATGTAACACCAGAAACAGAATGGCCGGGAGGCGATTGCTTCATAATCTACCCGGGTTACAACAAGGTCTATCCAAGTATCCGTCTTTGCGCCATGCGTGATGGAATCCGTGACTACGATTTGCTGAAGATGCTGGAGGAGGTTGATGCGAGGAAAGCCAAGGAAATCTGTGATAGAATCATTCTTGGACCTGATTCATACAATCTTGATATCAAGCATTTTTATGATACCAGAAAGGAAATCCTCGAGATACTCAGTCGTTCGGTTAAGAAATAAATGATGTAAAGATATCTTAAAGCAGATTTCTTTTACTATTTTTGCATTTCGTATTGATTGCAAATCGTAAAAATGGGACAGTTAAAGACCGACTTCAAGATATTGACACGAATAGACTCTCCGGAAGATCTGCGGAAATTAAGTGCCGACGATCTTCCGGCTCTTTGCCAAGAACTTAGAACGTATATCATTAACGAACTTTCGGTAAATCCGGGCCATTTTGCAGCAAGTCTCGGCACGGTGGAACTTACTGTTGCCTTGCACTATGTATACAATACTCCTTATGACCGCCTTGTGTGGGATGTAGGCCATCAGGCTTATGGGCATAAGATTTTGACCGGACGTAGGGAGTTATTTCACACCAACAGGAGGTTGCATGGCATAAAGCCATTCCCGTCTCCGGCAGAGAGCGAGTATGACACTTTTGCCTGCGGTCATGCATCAAACTCTATCTCCGCTGCATTGGGTATGGCTGTTGCGGCCATGAGCAAGGGTGAGACGGACAGACATGTGGTGACGGTAATAGGTGACGGAAGTATGAGCGGGGGGTTGGCTTTTGAAGGGTTGAACAATGCCTCAAGTACGCCAAACAATCTGCTCATCATATTGAATGATAATGACATGGCGATTGACCACAGTGTGGGAGGTATGAAACAATATTTGTTCAATCTTACCACGTCAAACAGTTATAATCAGTTTCGTTTCAAATTGTCTCAGTTCCTTTTCAAACTAGGCATCTTGAATGAGGAACGTCGTAAGACGTGGATTCGTTTTGCCAATAGTGTCAAGTCAATGGTGGCTATGCAGCAGAATATCTTTGAGGGGATGAATATCAGATATTTTGGCCCGATAGACGGACATGATGTCAAGAAACTGGCCAAGGTGTTGCGTGATATCAAGGAATTGGAAGGCCCGAAGTTGCTACATCTGCATACCGTTAAAGGCAAGGGCTATGAACCGGCAGAGAAGAACCCCGAGGTCTGGCATGCGCCCGGACTTTTTGATGCGGAAACAGGCGAGATAGCCAAGTGCGACGAAGAGAACCTTCCGCCCAAGTTCCAGGATGTATTTGGCGAGACACTTTTGGAGTTGGCCAGGATGAATCCGCGTATTGTCGGTGTAACGCCGGCTATGCCTTCCGGTTGCTCTATGAATATACTCATGGAGGCTATGCCTGAGCGCGCTTTTGATGTGGGCATAGCCGAGGGACATGCGGTCACATTCTCCGGAGGAATGGCGAAGGAGGGTATGTTGCCGTTCTGCAATATCTACTCTACTTTCATGCAGAGGGCCTATGACAATGTGATACACGACATTGCATTGTTGAACCTTCCGGTCGTCCTGTGCCTGGACAGAGCAGGCTTGGTGGGCGAAGACGGCCCGACTCATCATGGGGCTTTTGACTTGGCCTATTTCCGGCCGATACCCAACCTCACCATTGCAGCTCCGAGGAACGAGCATGAATTGCGCAAGTTGATGTATACGGCCCAGTTACCCGATAAGGGACCGTTTGTCATACGCTATCCCCGGGGAAGAGGCTCGTTGGTCGAATGGCGTTGCCCGCTTGAGGAAATCACGGTGGGGCAGGGGCAGAAATTAAAGGACGGAAAGGACATGGCCGTTCTCTCACTGGGTCCTTTGGGATATGTGGCTCAGAAGGCTATTGAGCGGGCCGAACAGAAATACAATGTCACGATAGCTCACTACGATATGCGCTTCTTGAAACCTTTAGACCAGGACATCATGAACGAGGTAGCCGACAGGTATCGGCACATTATTACCTTGGAGGACGGTGTGATTGAGGGCGGACTGGGTAGTGCTGTGCTTGAGTTTTTGTCTGACCATAACTGTGAGTCCTGCGTGAAGAGATTAGGTCTGCCAGATAAATTTATTGAGCATGGAAAGCCTCAGGAGTTGTACCATCTTTGCGGCATTGACGAGGATGGCATTCTGGGAACCATTGAAGAGATAATTAAAGAAATGGAAGTATGAAAATCATCATAGTCGGTGCCGGAGAGGTAGGCACACATCTTGCCAAATTACTTTCCCGCGAGAAGCAGGACATTATTCTGATTGACGAAGATGAGAACCGTTTGACTTCTTTAAGTTCCAGTTATGACTTGATGACTGTAACGGCTTCTCCTACCTCTATCAAGGTGCTTAAGGAACACGGAGTCGGGGATGCCGATTTGTTTATTGCAGTCACGCCTGATGAAAGTCAGAACATTACGGCTTGCATCATTGCCGGGAACTTGGGTGCAAAGAAGACGGTGGCCCGTGTTGACAACGGAGAGTATTTATTGCCCAAGAACAAGGAATTCTTTAAGAATCTGGGTATTGACTCGCTGATTTATCCGGAAATGCTTGCGGCCGAAGAAATAAATATCTCCTTGAAACACAGTTGGGTGAGACAGTGGTGGGAGTTCTGTGGCGGTGCGTTGATTCTCATAGGGGCCAAGATTCGCGAGAATGCCGAAATTCTGGATATTCCGCTCTACCAACTTGGCGGGCCGGACATGCACTACCATATTGTTGCCATCCAGCGCAACAATGAGACGCTGATTCCCGGTGGTCAGGATGTCGTGAAACTCAATGATATTGTCTATTTTACAACAACGCGGAAACATGTGTCGTTGATTCGTAAACTGGCAGGTAAAGACTCGTTCCCCGACGTGAAGAACATCATGATAATGGGGGCCAGCGACATCACGGCACGCACGATCAATAGTCTGCCGTCGCACATGAAGGTCAAGGTGTTTGAGAAGGATATCAACCTTGGTATGCGTCTCTCAAGTGAGATAGATGAGGGCACGATGATTATCAATGGTGATGCGCGTGACCTTGACTTGCTTGTCAGTGAGGGATTGGATAAGTCGCAAACCTTTTTGGCACTTACCGGCAATACGGAGACAAACATTCTGGCTTGTCTGGCAGCACGTCGTTTAGGTGTTAAGAAGGTTATTGCCGAGGTGGAAAATATTGACTATATAGGAATGGCCGAGAGCCTTGACATTGGTACGGTTATCAATAAGAAGCTCATTGCGGCAAGCCATATTTACCAGATGTTGCTGAATGCTGATGTGAGCAATGTGAAGTGCCTCACATTTGCGAATGCTGATGTAGCTGAGTTTACGGTTAAGGAAGGCTCCCGGATAACCAAAAGTCCGGTGAGGCATCTTGGATTGCCTCGGGGGACGACAATTGGTGGTCTGGTGCGCAATGGCGTGGGTGTTGTCGTGACCGGAGACACTCAGGTGCAGCCGGGCGATCATGTGGTGGTCTTCTGCCTCAGTACCATGATAAAGAACATTGAGAAGTTCTTTAACTAAAAAACGACCTTTATGTTGAACAAACGAATGACTTTGAAGATATTGGGTTATCTGCTCATGCTCGAATGTGCCATGTTTTTGAGTTGTGCGGCAGTCTCTTTCATCTATAAGGAGTCAGACCTTATTTCGTTCCTGCTCTCTGCTGCTATTACATTCGGAACAGGGTGTTTGCTGTTACTCTGCGGGCGAAATGCGGGAAGGCAGATAACTCGTCGCGACAGTCATCTCATTGTCACTCTCTCCTGGCTTGTCTTCTCGGTCTTAGGTATGTTGCCTTATCTGCTCAGTGGTTGTATACCAAGTGTAACCAATGCTTTTTTTGAGACAGTCTCTGGAGTTACCAGTACAGGTTCTACCATCTTGGACAACATTGACGAGATGCCGCACGGAATCTTGTATTGGCGAAGCCTGACGCAGTGGATAGGAGGGTTGGGCATTATTATGTTCACCATTGCTGTCTTGCCGATATTTGGAGTAAACGGAGCACAGATTTTTGCGGCAGAGGCTACTGGCCCTACTGTAGACCGGGTTCATCCGCGTATTGGTGTTACGGCCAAGTGGATTTGGTCCGTATACCTGGGGTTGACCATATTGGCGGCGGTGCTCTATTTGTTGGGCGGTATGAGCGTCTTTGACAGTGTCTGCCATTCAATGACAACGACCAGCACCGGGGGATTCTCGACCCATCAGGCAAGTATGGAGTATTTTCATTCGAGATATTTGGAATATGCAGCCAGCGGCATGATGTTTCTGAGCGGTATTAATATTACCTTGTTGTTCCTCATGCTTTCACGGAAATTTCAAAGGCCTCTGAAAGATGCAGAATTGCGCTTCTACGTTCTTCTCACGGTTGGTGCGACTGCGTTCATAACCTGCTGGCTTTACTTTGGAATGGGAAAAGGGTCAGAGGAGGCATTCCGTTCGGCGCTTTTTCAGGTTACTTCCATCCTCACCAGTACCGGATATAGTTCCACGGACTACATGCAGTGGTCACACATTGCCTATGGTGTACTGTTCCTCCTGATGTTTGTCGGTGCCTGTGCCGGAAGTACAACCGGCGGTATGAAGTGTATCCGCATGCTCATTCTCAAGCAGGTGACGTTCAATGAAATCAAGCGTTTGATACATCCGAATGCAATTCTTCCGGTGCGACTAAACGGCAATGTGCTTAGTAATACATTGGTCAGGACGGCACTTTCCTTTATTCTCCTGTATCTTTTTATTGTGTTTGTAGGAACGACGATTTTCTTCGGATTGGGCATGCAATATTCAGAGGCCATCAGTGTTGCCGTTTCGTGTATAGGTAACATTGGTCCGGCTTTAGACTCCTATGGTCCGGCTTTCTCCTGGAGTCAGATGCCTGTGGTCGGCAAGTGGTTGGCCTCTTTTCTCATGCTTTTAGGTCGCCTGGAGATTTTCACCATCATCATCATCTTTTCATCAGCCTTCTGGAAGAAGTCGTAGTGAGTTGCCAAACAAAAATGGCCGATTTAAGTGTTAGCGCAATCTTGATTAGGGTTTAAGAACCCACAAAAAAGGGAAAGCCGTTTAGATAATTCTACGTTCCTGATACGAAGAAGGCGGAGAAAATGTTTTTACACAATTGAAGTGATACGATGGAAACGGCGGGAAAAAATAGCTTGCTACGTCCTCACTGTTTCTCCACTATCCTCGGGTCCTCAAAGGCTCTTCAATGAGTCCTCATCGCTCCTCATCGCGAGGGCAGGTGAAAATGCCGTCTTAATCACACCTGCAAAGATACTGCTCTTCCCGGTACTTATGAACAGGTTGTCCCGAGGGTAGAAGTGACAGATAAAAAAAAGAGAATTCCATCGAGTTGACATTTGACGTTTTGACGTTTTACTTGCTTATGCTGTCACCATCCGTTGTGGTTACTTCGGTTACTCTTTTTGGAGAGTCACTTCAAGCGGATATTGCATGGTTACGCAGTGTAGGGAACCATGTTGGCGGATAAGTGCTCGACAGTCTATTCCGACTATTTCCCTCCTGGGGAAGGCTTTTTGCAGGGCTTTGCGTGCCGCTTCGTCGTTGTCCGGCTGCGCATAGGTGGGGTAGAGTACGGCTTTGTTTAGGATGAGGAAGTTG
This sequence comes from Bacteroidales bacterium, assembly GCA_029227175.1. GTDB lineage: Bacteria > Bacteroidota > Bacteroidia > Bacteroidales > Bacteroidaceae > Bacteroides. Next base: position 36,866 of record JAQXZK010000183.1, read on the forward strand.
GCGTAGGTGGCGGGCAGTCGTTCTCCATCTACATATATGGGCGATGGCCAGGGAAGTGGGATGAGGCGATAGGGCTTATCTTCCAGAGTCTTAAAACCTTGTAGTTGTTCTTCCATGAGGAGAAGTTCCTTGTAATGTGCGTCCTGCGGGTCAGTGCATTGCACGTAAACGATGGTGTCGTCCGGACAGAGTCGGGCAAGTGTGTCGATGTGGCTGTCGGTATCGTCTCCTTCTAAGTAGCCATGGTCAAGCCACAATATGCGTTGAAGATTGAATGTCTTTGTCAGGAATTGCTCTATGTCGGCACGTGTCAGGAGGGGATTGTTGCGATTGGGAGAGAGCAGGCATTCGGTAGTAGTCAGCAGGGTCCCGTTTCCATCGCTCTCGATGGAGCCTCCTTCAAGTACAAATCCACGGCAGTCAACGTACTTTCCCCCGATGAGGCCGCTTTCGTAGAGTCGGGAGTTGATTTGATTGTCTTTATTGGCAGCAAATTTCAGTCCCCAGCCGTTGAACTGGAAGTCGAGCAGCTGTGGAGTGCGGCAGTCGAGCATGGTTACAAAACCATGGTCGCGAGCCCATGTGTCGTTTGTGTCACACGCAAAGAAGACGATGTCCTGGGCCGGGATATTGTTTGCTGACAGTAACGCTTTGACATGCTCCGGTTCGGGGGTGACAATGAGTAGCGTCTGTCGTTTGACGATTTCGCGTGCTATGTCCAGATAGCATGCCGTTACCTCCTCCAACATGTAGGCCCAGTCTGTGTGGGCATGAGGCCACGTGAGTTGGATGAAGGCCTGTGGCTCCCATTCGGCAGGCAGATAGGGGTGGAGTACTTCTTTGACATAGTCTATATTCTTGCCGAATTGTACTTGATAGTCTTTCGCTGAGTTGGCTCCTTGCAGCATTGCTTTGACGAATCCCATGATGATGAAAAGAGTTTTGATGAGGTTGATTAGAGTGAGGATGTATGTGAGATGGGTGGCTAAAACGGATGATAGTGTCCAGCCTTCATTTCCACCCGTATGCCGAATTTCCCGTTAGCCGATTTCAGTTCGAAGGCCCCTTTAAACTGGTCCTTCTCCCAGGGAAGTCCGGACGTTTGGGGCAGACGTTTCCCATCTGGGCCGTATTGCCCATAGAGATTAAACTGCATGCCGTTGTTGAGATGATAGGTCTTCATGGACATGAATTCTGAGGAGGAAAGGGTTAACCCCCACGAGTTGTTGTTTAGTGAATAAAGTCCATAGGTGCTATAGGTCTTGATGTCCGGACTGAATATCTTTGAAAAGTTCTTTGTTATGGCATCTGTCTCCAACTTCTGCCGGCGAAGGGCTTGCATGGCAGGATTGAGGTTCATCGCTTTCATGTCAAGCAGGAATCCTCCGAAATCCTTGACGGATGAGCTTGAGAAGGTCGACTCGTCAATGATAATCTCTTGTGAGCGAGCGGTCTGGGCTACCAGACACAGAATCAGGAAAAAGTATATAGCAAATTGTTTACGCATGTAACCATTTTATTTGAGGGTAACAACGAGCAGACTAGCCAGAGAGATGACGGAGCTGACGATGGGAATCCATACACTCATGTTGCTGCTTGTTCTGGCAGAGTTCGCTTTCGCCTTGTTGGGAAGAACGTATATGATGTCGTTCTGTTGCAGATAGTATTGCGGGGATGACAGGATGCTTCGGCTGCTGAGATTGATTTCATAGGTTTTTTTGTCCCCATGGCTGTCTTCGCGTACAAGCATGATATTTGAGCGTTTGCCATGTATAGTGAGGTCGCCAGCTAAAGCCAGGGCCTCAAGAATGGTAATGCGCTCTTCCCTGATAGTAAATGAACCTGGATTATTTACCTCGCCTAAAACCGAGATGCTGAAGTTGAGCACTTGGACACTGACGATGGGGCGGTGCTTGAAATGTGGCATAAGCATGTCTTCAATCCTTTCACTCAGTTCTTCCTGTGTCAACCCCTCTGTCCGGACAGCTCCCAAAATAGGGAAGTCAATCGTTCCATCGTTCTTGACCGAATAGGTGAGGCGGACGGGTTGCACACCCAGTCCTTTCTCGCCGGCATCTGCAGGTGGAGTAGTGGTGAGGTTGAAAGGAATTGCCAGTTCGGGCGACTCGGGATAGCTGACCGTGATTCCGAGTCTGTCTCTGGGCTGTATGCGTAGTGTCTTAATCGCGCATTCTTTCCCAATGGTTTGTATGTCAGAGTCTTGCAGATAAGCAATTTCCTTGTAGCTGACGCAGGAACATAGCCATGCTGTCAGGGCAAGCAGAATAATGCGGGAACCGTGAAGGGTGTTCCGGTGGCTATGGTTTATTGTTTGGAGTGTCTTTTTCATGTTTCTTGAGTTGTTTGAGTTTCCATTTATTCCAGAACAAAAGTTCTTTCCATTCATTAAAGTCTTTTCTGAAGATGACACCAATGCCTTGCGTGGTGAGGTTTGTCTTGGTATAATACTTGTCATTGGTCTTGTTATAGGCTTTCAGGCGTATGTCTCCCGACTTGTTGACAAGCCATTCTGCCTCAAAGTCTCCTACGAAGTTCGTGTTTGCCATCGGATTGTCTCGATAGCCAAAATTACCATTTACAATGAGACGGTTGTTCAGCAGGCGTCCGGACAGGATTCCCTCAAACTCAACGTCTGTCCACCCTTTCTCTCCAGTACTGAAATTCGTGCCAAAATTCCAGTTATTGTTGTCTATAATTTGCGACAGGGCATTGCTGAGCTGTCCGGACAACGTGGAACTGAGAACACTCGACATCATGTCGGAGTTTTGTGACGTTGCCACATTTTCGGGCGTGTAGAACTTGCCGATACTCAACAGATAGAGAATTTCGAGATTCATTTGCTCGTCAGTAGGAATATAATTGCGTACAAGAGCCTGTATCTCATCTCTCTCATTAGGCAGTTCCAGTCCGAGCTTAATCTCGGGAGCCGTCAGTTTGCCTATAATATCCATCGTACAGTTAACCTTGACATTCGTTTGGTTGACGTAGTCACTGGCGTTCGGCATAAGGTCGTTGAGTGACGCAGAATTGACCGTGTAGACGGTTTTGATATCCAGGGTGGCATCTCCCGGAATACCGTTGAAGGCAATATTACTGCCATCGCGGATATTAAAATCCTTGCGGATAATTTCTTGCAAACTGAACTTGTATACCCCTTGCTCTATGCGGTATGTGCCAAACATACGGATATCTCCTTTGTTGTAGAAGTCTGTACGGATGCTTCCTTCCCCTCTTCCACTGATGTAGTCGCCTGAAACTGGGTCCATAATGATTTTCATGGTGGCGTCTGGGGTTACGTCTATGAGCAGGTTGAGCCGAATGTCAGAAACACTTTCTTCCTCTTCCTTGACTTTCTGTTGTGCAATTTCAAAATCACTGAGCATTTCTTCGCTCTCAATAATACGCCTTGGCGTTTTGTCGACAAACCGCACGAATTGATTGTCGGCTGCAGCCATTACGTAATCTTTGATATAGGTAAAGGTGCTATTCCTGTTGGTCGTAATGGCTGCATTAACGCGCATGCCATCGTTCAGGTTGCCAGAGATGGTGGCATTTCCTGTGCCGTACATGGTCCCATAGATAGGGAAGTCTGGGCTTTCGTCCAAGTTCATGACCAGCATATTGTTCAGTTTGGCACTGAAGAGATAGGATATGTTGCGGAAGTGGTTGTAGTGGACATAACCGTCAACCGAGCCTTGATGTCCTTGCGAGTCGCTGAGCGTGTTTTGCTGAAAAGTCAGTCCTCCGGGCTCTACAAGGATGCTGTCTTGAAGAAAATAGGTGGTATTCAGTGGGTCTACTTTGATGGATGCTGTGCAGTCGGCCTTCCCTTGAAGGTTGAGTGCATTGAAGGCTCCGTAAAAGTGAATGTTGCCAGAAATGCGACCGCTGAAGTCGGATGAAATGTTTTTGAGATAGTATTGTATGAACTTGAGATTTAGATTATCGGCTTCAACATGCAGGTCCAGTCCTGCCGGTTTAAGCGGGTAAATATATCCATCTACATGGGTGACAGCAAGGTCTTTCTCATGGATGTTGGCATCAAGATATATGCCCTTGACATCGTTGTGCCATTCGCCGCGAATGTTCATATCCCCAATAAGTTCTTTGTTCAGTCCGAAATTCTTGATGAAGAGGTCTGTTCTCATGACCGGCTCTTCACTCAATAGGGCGTAAGCCGTGGCCGGACCGGAGGCTTCGCCTTTGAAGTCTACTCCCAGATCAGCGACTTCAAATACATATCCTATATTGATGTCTTTAAGATCAAGGCGAATACTGTCTTGGAGCGACTTGGAGATGATTCCGTTTGCATAAAGACGCCTGCCGCTGCTGCTGAACTCAAATTGCTCGATGGAGATTCGCTCTTTATCATAGACGATGCGTGAGTTTTGTATGTCCCAAATGGTATCATTTATAATGACATTGGTCGGTTCAATGTCTATTGTTGCCTGAAGTCCTTTGTCTCCTGTGTTGGCAAAAATTGTTCTTGTCTTGAGATTTCCGCTGATGGTGGCTTCATGGTTGTTGCCCCAATACAGGCTGGTGAAGAGTTTGTCGTTTTCAGCCTTGGACTCCAGGACAACATTGAGTGCCGGGCCTTCTGCTTTGTAAGTCGTAATCTGAAAATGAGCATTCAGATAGTCATCGCTACTATTGATGAAGGCTACTCCTGACTCGTAGAAACGGTTATTGTATTGCAGGCGGGGAAAGAATCCTTCAATGTGTGTTTTGTGAAGTGGTTCGTTAATAAATCCTTTGATGCTTGTCTGGGCGTAGGTGGTCAGAGGTATTTCAAGTAGGGCGGAGAGTGGTCTGCTGTCAGACAGTATAAGGTTGAACTCAAAATTGTCTTGGTAATCGGTATCGTTTTTCTGGGGTGGCAAAAGTGAGGGAAGGTAGTAACTTGCCACATGGACGATACTCTTGGGCAGTGTGGTGTAGTTGTAATGCCCCTGTATACTCCCGTTCAGAAAGTCGGACTTTATATTGAGACTTTTGTGGGCTTGACGGTTGAGCGAATTTGTATTTATGGTGATATTCCTGATGAAGGTTTTCTCCTCGGGCGAGGAAACACACAGGCTGTCTATGGAAATAATACCGTTAAGGTCGTTGAGGGTGCCTCCCTCGAAATCTGCACGCAGGTAGGTGGAAAACCCAGTGTCAACATATTTGGAAGACAGGTTAAGTTTGTTCGGTTTGAAATCTTTAAGTTGAGCAATGAAGTTGAATGAGGATTTCTCCTTGTTGATGTTGGCTTTGCCGTTGAACGCGAGTGTAAGGTTGGGGTCATCTAACCGTATGTTGCCTCTGTATCCTTCTGCTTGAGAATATTCTCCATCAAGGTAGATGTTTTTATAGGCATAGTTGTTGTATTCTATGGTTGAGATTTCACCCAAAAGTTTAGTGGTTCCGGCACTCCCTTTTACATAACTTCCTTCTGCGTTGATGTTCATGGAGATGGAACCGAAGTTTTCCCCCAATACGCCATTTAGGTTAAATCCTTCTGTGAGGATATTCCCCTCGTAGTGAAGTGCTTTCGAGGTAAGTCGCTTAAGGTGAAAATCAGATTCTATGAGGCCTTTATCGGTCTGCAGCACACCTTTAGCGGAGATGTTCCCTAATGTCTTCGCTTCAAGATTTCCGTGAAAAAGTACCGTACCAAGGTTTGAAACATTGGATGGTACTCTGCCTCCGGCCAAACGAAGTCCTTGGAAGAGGGTGGAAAAGCCACTTTGTGTAATTTGGAACTTGTCGAAGAAGGCGGAGAAGGAGAGACTGTCCGGATTTAAGACTTGTCGGGCAGTGGCGTGGGCTGTGATGAGGATGTTGTTGGCCGTATCGTCAATCCTGAATTCCTTGATGCGGAAATCTTGAGGTGTACCTTCTGCACCAAGGTTTACATTAAAGGGCACGCTTAAATCTTTTAGGATGGGAGCAAATGCGGCCAAATCGCTTGGCGTGATGACAGACGACTGTCCGTCAATGGACGCTCTGATGGTGGGCAGAATTTGCGAGAGCGAGTCACCTTCCTCGAAGGTAGAGGTGATGGCGTTGAAGCAAACTTGCGATTTGGGTAAATAGATGCGAAAATTCTCAATATTGAGATGTGAGTTGCTTCCTTCTATCTTTGTGCTGAATTGAAGAAGCTTGAATCCGCTGTTCACCTCTTCAAAGCCAAACCTCTTGATTGTGGCGTTGATGGAGTCGTTTTGCAGGGCCTTCAACGAAATGTTCCCTGCAATATTCTGGAATGAAAGGTGGTTTGGATTGAATATGTGGGGAGTTTCTGCTTCGCTCCATACGTCATATTGTATTCTGCCTCGTCTTATCAAAAGCGAATTGATACGTAGATTCAAGGGATTTTTTTTCTCATTGTCGGAGGAGAAAGCGTCAATAATGAACTGGAAATTAGGTTTTGACATCTGATCGGCTTTAGATAAATGTATATTAAAGCCAAAGAATTGTGCATTGCTGATTGAAATCTTTTTCTGGAATAAGGGAAGGAGCTCAATTTTGACAGAAACCCGCGCTACATTGAGCAGGTTCTCTCCATGCAGGTCTTCTAACGCTATGTCTTCAAGGATAATACGGTTGAATAGTCCTATTTCTACGTGCTGAATGGAAAATCGACTTCCTAAGGCTTTAGTGGCATAAGCTGAAATACGTTGGGAGATACTCTGCTGGACAAACGGCGTGTTGAGCAGAATATACAAGCAGATATACGACCCAAGGATGAGGCCGACCAGCCACTGTATTATAAACCTAAACTTTTTGATGAGTATTTCTTTACTAAATTAGGCACAAAAATAGACATAAATCGGTTTGATTCCTACTTTTATCACTAATTTTGCACACGCAAAAAAAAGCATCTATATGAGTATAATAATATTAGGTATAGAGTCATCGTGTGATGACACTTCGGCGGCCGTGATTCGAGATGGCTATCTGTTGTCGAATGTCGTGGCCAGTCAGGCTGTGCATGAATCCTATGGTGGCGTTGTTCCGGAATTAGCATCACGCGCCCATCAGCAGAATATCGTCCCTGTCGTTTATGAAGCGTTAAAACGTGCCGGGGTAAAGAAGGAAGAGCTCTCAGCCATTGCTTTTACACGAGGCCCTGGATTGATGGGCTCATTGCTGGTTGGTGTCTCTTTTGCAAAGGGACTTGCCCGATCGTTGGGCATCCCGATGATTGACGTCAATCATTTGAGTGGTCATGTGCTGGCACACTTTGTAAAGACGGAGGGCGAAGAGACGGATCAGCCCCAATTCCCATTTCTGTGCTTACTCGTCTCCGGAGGTAATTCGCAGATTGTCCTGGTAAAGGCCTACAATGACATGGAAATCCTTGGTCAGACGATAGATGATGCGGCCGGTGAGGCAATTGACAAATGCTCGAAGGTAATGGGGCTTGGCTATCCTGGAGGCCCGATAATAGATAAGTTAGCCAGACAGGGGAATCCCAAGGCATATACTTTTTCGAAACCACATATCCCGGGTTTGGATTATAGCTTTAGTGGGCTGAAAACGTCTTTCCTGTATTCCTTGCGTGAGTGGCTGAAAGATGATCCGGATTTCATAGAACACCATAAATATGACTTGGCTGCTTCACTGGAAAATACCATTGTTGAAATATTGATGAACAAATTGTTAAAGGCAACCAAGCAATACAATATCAAGCAGGTGGCTGTGGCCGGAGGTGTTTCGGCTAATAACGGGTTGAGGAATGCTTTCCGTGATTATGCAGAGCGATATGGGTGGAAAATCTATATTCCGAAATTCAGTTATACAACGGACAATGCAGCTATGATAGCCATTGCCGGTTATTTTAAATATCAGCATAAAGAATTTTGCCCGATGGATGCTCCAGCGTATTCCAGGGTTGTATTAGCGTGAAAATGAAAAACCTTGAAGAAGAATTAGGACAGGTACTCCAGGAGAATGGTCTTACGATGGGGACGGCCGAGAGTTGTACGGGTGGAAGCATTGCCTCTTTGGTCACGTCAATATCAGGCAGTTCTTCTTATTTTAAAGGAGGCATCGTCTCCTACGCTGTATCGGTGAAGGAAAACCTACTTGGAGTTCCTGCTGAAACAATAGAGAAATACGGAGTAGTCAGTGAAGAGACGGTAGCGGCAATGGCGTATGGTGCGCAAGAGGCTCTTGATGTAGACTGTGTGGTAGCAACAACGGGTGTGGCTGGACCGACAGGAGGGACATCTGAAAATCCGGTAGGTACAATCTGGATAGGGGCGCTTTATAGAAACAAACTATTGACTTATCGTCAGGAGGGCGATGAAGGACGGGGAGAGAATGTTCGAAGAGCTGTCAGAAATGCGTTAATGTTGCTATTGCAGCTTGTTAAATAGGTGGTAAACACTCTTTTTCAAAAAGAAACTTCTAAAATATTTGTTTATTTGATGCAAAAGCAGTTACTTTGCGCTCTGTTTGAAGGAAACCATAGAAAATAAAACAATAAAAATATATAGAAATGTCGAAGATTTGTCAAATTACCGGAAAGAAGGCCATGATTGGCAACAACGTTTCTCACTCAAAGAGAAGAACGAAGAGAACTTTCGATTTGAACTTGTTCAGCAAGAAGTTCTACTATGTAGAGCAAGATTGTTGGATTCGCCTCAGTCTGTGTGCTGCAGGTTTGCGTATTATCAATAAGAAAGGACTTGATGCAGCATTGAATGAAGCGGTAGCTAAGGGCTATTGCGATTGGAAAACAATTAAAGTTATTGGCTAACAATTAGGAGATCTGAACTATGGCAAAGAAAGCAAAGGGCAATAGAGTACAGGTAATCTTGGAATGTACCGAGATGAAAGACAGTGGTCTTCCTGGAACATCTCGTTACATTACAACGAAGAACAGAAAGAATACCACAGAGAGATTGGAACTTAAGAAGTATAATCCTATCCTTAAGAGAGTAACAGTTCATAAGGAAATTAAATAATTTGTATAGATTATGGCAAAGAAAACTGTCGCAAGTTTGCATGAAGGTTCTAAAGAAGGACGTGCTTATACCAAGGTTATTAAGATGGTAAAATCTCCTAAGACCGGTGCTTACATCTTCGATGAACAGATGGTTCCAAACGAAAAGGTTCAGGATTTTTTCAAAAAGTAATATCGAAATGGATTTCAGATATTGAAAAGGGGGCTTATTTTTATATATGCCTCCTTTTTTTTGTGTTTGAAATCGGTGAAGAAGCCAGGCGAAATGCCGGTCAGGAAAGAATCTCTTCCCTCAATCGTGTAGTGTATTTAGGTGCCAGACCGAGGGAGTTGTTCTGAAATAAAATGATATAGGGTTGAGAAAAATAATTACCGGGAGAAGCATTGTTTTTAGGAAAGAACATGGTAGAACTTTCGTATAAATGATTAACTTTACACCCAGAAAGTGAAAAACTGTAAAATAATAAATAGATGCAGATGAAAACAAAATTGAATAAAGTTTTGGTACTTGGTTCTGGCGCCCTCAAGATTGGTCAGGCTGGTGAGTTCGACTATTCAGGTTCACAGGCGCTTAAGGCTTTGAGAGAAGAGGGAATCAGTTCCGTTCTGGTAAATCCAAACATTGCAACTATTCAAACAAGTGAAGGTGTTGCCGACAAGGTTTATTTCCTGCCGGTGAATACCCATTTTGTCACCGAAATCATTAAAAAGGAACGTCCAGAGGGTATTCTTCTCGCATTTGGAGGTCAAACTGCCCTTAATTGTGGTACAGAACTTTTCCAGAAAGGCGTTTTAAAGGAATATGGTGTTCAGGTATTAGGCACCTCGGTTGAGGCAATCATGGATACAGAAGACCGAGACCTCTTTGTGAAGAAACTTGATGAAGCCGCCTTGAAGACACCTGTCTCACATGCTGTTGAGACAATGGAAGATGCTCTTAGGGCAGCTCATGAGATAGGTTTCCCTGTCATGATTCGTTCAGCATACGCCTTGGGTGGATTGGGCTCTGGTATTTGTCCGGATGAGAAGACATTCAAGGAGTTGGCAGAGAGTGCGTTCACCTTTGCTCCTCAGATTCTGGTTGAAGAAAGCCTCAAGGGATGGAAAGAGATAGAATTCGAGGTGATTCGAGATTCAAATGACCATTGCTTTACGGTTGCGTCAATGGAGAATTTTGACCCACTGGGCATCCATACAGGAGAGTCTATTGTAGTAGCACCGACTTGTTCGCTCACCAAGGAACAGGTTGAGTATTTGCAGGAAATCAGTCGTAAATGTGTGCGTCACCTTGGTATTGTAGGTGAGTGCAATATCCAGTTTGCGTATAATGCAAAGAAGAACGATTATCGCATCATTGAGGTAAATGCACGACTTTCTCGCTCGTCTGCACTTGCTTCAAAGGCAACCGGATATCCTTTGGCCTTTGTGGCAGCAAAGATAGCACTTGGCTATACACTGGACCAAATTGGCGAAATGGGAACCCCCAATTCTGCATACGTGGCTCCATCGCTTGATTACATGATATGTAAGATTCCTCGCTGGGACCTTACTAAATTTGCCGGTGTATCTCGCCTGATTGGCTCTTCCATGAAGTCTGTCGGTGAAATTATGTCAATAGGCCGCAGTTGTGAAGAGATGATACAAAAGGGCCTCCGTATGATTGGTCAGGGCATGCATGGATTTGTAGGTAATGACCATACTCGTTTTGACAACCTTGATGAGGAGTTGGCCAATCCAACCGACCTTCGTGTGTTTGCAATTGCACAGGCTCTTGAGGATGGGTATACCATTGAGCGTATAGAGGAACTGACCAAGATTGACACATGGTTCTTGATTCGCATGAAACATATTGTAGACCTCAAACGCGAACTTCAGTCTTATAACACACTGGAAGAAATCTCTGATGAGAAAATGCGTGAAGTGAAGGCGGCCGGCTTCTCCGATTTCCAAATAGCCCGTTTTGTGTTGAAGCCGAAGGGTGATATGGAAAAAGCAAATCTCGAGGTTCGCCGGAACAGAAAGCAACGTGGAATTCTTCCTACAGTTCGCCGCATAGAAACCGTTGGCGGAGAACATCCGGAATTGACGAATTATCTATATTTCACCTACCTTGGCGAGGTGGAACCTACTAATGCAGATACCTTGACAACAGAGGAGTGGAGAGCACGTTGTTTGAAGCCGCAGAGTCATTCCATTGAATGGTATAAGAACGAAAAGTCTGTGATAGTCCTTGGCTCCGGTGCATATCGCATTGGCTCTTCTGTAGAGTTTGATTGGTGTTCAGTGAATTCTATCAACACTGCTCGTAAACAGGGTTACAAGTCCATTATGATTAACTATAATCCGGAGACAGTGTCAACGGACTATGACATGTGCGACCGTCTTTATTTTGACGAACTCTCATTGGAGCGTGTGCTTGATGTGATTGACTTGGAGTCTCCACGTGGTGTGATTGTATCAGTGGGTGGACAGATACCGAACAATCTTGCGATGAAACTCTATCGCCAGGGTGTACCGGTGCTTGGCACATCTCCTGTTGATATCGACCGTGCAGAAAACCGCGATAAATTCTCTGCAATGCTTGATAAACTGGGTATTGACCAGCCTGCTTGGCGTGCTTTGACAAGTATGGATGATATTAGGGATTTTATTGCTCAGGTGGGGTATCCTGTTTTGGTCCGTCCTTCCTATGTGCTCAGTGGTGCTGCTATGAATGTATGTTATGATGACGAGCAGTTGGAGCGTTTCCTTAACATGGCGACAGAGGTCTCTAAGGACTTCCCCGTTGTCGTGTCTCAGTTTATGCAAGACACCAAAGAGATAGAGTTTGATGCGGTGGCAGACAAGGGAGAGATAGTAGAATATGCCATCTCAGAACATGTTGAGTATGCGGGTGTTCACTCTGGAGATGCAACCATGATATTCCCTGCTCAGAATATTTATTTTTCTACGGTTCGTCAGATTAAGAAAATAGCTCGCCGCATAGCTGCAGAGTTAAATATCTCAGGTCCTTTCAATATCCAGTTCTTGGCTAAGAACCGAGAGGTAAAAGTTATTGAATGTAACTTGCGTGCTTCTCGCTCATTCCCGTTTGTTTCTAAGATACTCAAGCGTAATTTTATTGAGACTGCAACAAAGATAATGCTTGACGCTCCGTATCAACGTCCGGAAAAGAGTGAGTTTGATATTGACCGTATTGGTGTAAAGGCATCACAATTCTCGTTTAATCGTCTTTCAAATGCAGACCCTGTTTTGGGTGTTGACATGAGTTCTACCGGTGAAGTGGGTTGTTTGGGAGATGACCTTAATGAGGCTATCTTGAATGCTCTTATCGCGACCGGTTATACACTTCCCAAGCAGAATATTCTTCTTTCAAGCGGTGGAGCCAAGGGTAAGGTTCAACTGCTCGAACCGGCACAGAGCCTTGTAAGGAGTGGCTATAAGATTTATGCAACGGCCGGTACTGCCAAGTTCCTTCAGGAGAATGGTGTTCCGTGTACGATGGTTTGCTGGCCTGACGAAAATGGCGAGAACAATGTGCTTGATATGATGGCTCAGCACAAATTTGACTTGATTATAAACATACCAAAGAATCAGACAAAACGCGAGTTGACAAATGGCTATCATATACGGCGTAATGCGATTGACCATAATATTCCGTTAATTACGAACGCTCGTTTGGCCAAGGCATTTATCGAAGCATTCTGTGCGTTGAAGTTGGAGGATATCGCCATCAAGAGTTGGGACGAATATAAATAAAAAGGGTTTTCTATGATGTGTTGTAGCCTCTTGTATATTTATTCTCTGTTGGTTTCAGGCTTTACCGTGAACAAGACCTCTGCAATTTTGTTTGTAGTCTTAGGGGCGGTCATGATCGTTGCACTGTTAGTTGAACTGATGATAATAAATATATACAGGCGTAAACTGCATGAAAACCAGAAGAAGACTCGGCAGCTGGATTCTGTCCAGAAACAGTTGCAAATGGAGTTTGTCGCCAATATGACTCACGAGGTACGTACACCAATGAATGCAATTCTGGGCTTCACGACAATCTTGGCCGAAATGAACGACCTTGACCAAGAGACCCGACATCAATTGATCATGGAAGTAGAGAAGAACAAGGAGGTATTATTGAAAATCTTGAATGATATTCTGGATTACTCTCAGTTAAGTTCCAACAGCTTGCAGTTTCAGGAGGAAAAAGTGAGCGTGAATGCTGTTCTCGCAGATTGTTTAGCCCTTGCTTTAGCAAAGTGTCGCAATTCCTCTGTTACGTTAGTGATAGCTGATAAGTTGCCATACTGCTCGTTGAAGATAGACAAGAGACGTTTCTCCCAAGTACTCAACAACCTAATCAGGAATGCGATTACATATACGGAGAAGGGGCAAATCACGTTGGGGTACAGGCGTCTGCCGGACAATACACTTTATTTCTTTGTCTCAGATACGGGATGTGGCATTGATATCTTGCAACATCGCAGAATCTTTAACAGTTTTGTCAAGGTTGACAGTAATATCAGGGGTGCGGGTCTTGGCCTGACGCTTTCAAAGGCTATTGTTGAATATTATGGCGGACACATGGGTGTCGAGTCTAAACTTGGTTTAGGTAGTACGTTTTACTTCACTTTACCGTCCAGACTCGAGGTAAAGGAATATGGATATAACTAAGGGATGGAAAAATATCTTGAAGGTTTGAATAAGAACCAAATGGAGGCTGTTCTGTATACAGAAGGGCCTTCATTGGTTATTGCAGGTGCGGGTTCGGGCAAGACTCGTGTACTGACGTGTAAGATTGCACATCTGCTTTCGTGTGGTTATATGCCATGGAATATTTTGGCACTGACCTTTACCAATAAAGCGGCACGAGAGATGAGAGAACGTATAGGTCGTCAGGTGGGAGAAAAGAAGGCTCGTTCGTTGTGGATGGGCACGTTTCATTCTGTTTTTCTCCGGATTCTGCGCCTGGAGTGTCAGGCTATTGGCTTTTCTTCCCATTTTACCATTTACGATGCTACCGACTCGAAGAACTTGATACGCACAATTATTAAAGAGTTGAAACTTGACGAGAAGGTATATAAGGACTCCACTGTTCAGAATCGTATCTCAATGGCCAAGAACCAGTTGATGACTCCTCAGGCTTATCTTAAGAATCCTGATTGCTATCTGGCAGATTGTGAGTCTAAACTTGGCGAGTTGGGGAAAATATATAGTATCTATAACACTCGTTTAACTCGCGCTGATGCGATGGACTTTGATGATTTATTGCTCTATACTTATCAATTGTTCGATGAGCATCCGGAAATCCTACAGACGTATCAGCAGCAGTTTGGGTTTATCTTGGTTGATGAGTATCAGGATACGAATTATGCACAACATTGTATCGTCAAGCAACTTGCCGGTTTGCATCAGAGGGTCTGTGTCGTGGGTGATGACGCTCAAAGCATTTATTCCTTCCGAGGTGCGAATGTTGACAATATTCTCACCTTTAGAAAAACCTTTCAGAACTCCAAACTGTTTAAGTTGGAACAGAACTATCGTTCCACGCAGACGATTGTATCTGCGGCAAACAGCCTGATAAAGAAGAACCACCGACAGATAGACAAGGATGTCTTCTCTGAGAAGGAGGCTGGAAAGAAAATCCGAATTACAGAGGCGTATAGCGATGTCGAGGAGGGAGAGATTGTATCTAAGAGTATTCGTCAGTTGATGCGTTCGGAGCAATTACAATACAGTGATTTTGCCGTTTTGTATCGGACGAATGCACAAAGCCGCGTGTTTGAAGAGGTTTTCAGAAAATATGCGATACCTTATAGGATTTATGGCGGTCTGTCTTTCTACCAGCGGAAGGAGATAAAAGATGTGATAGCATATTTCCGATTGACGGAGAACCCTCATGACGAGGAGTCATTCAAGCGCGTCATCAACTATCCGGCAAGAGGAATAGGCAATACCACGTTGTCCAAGATTTCACAGTGTGCTATTGAGCATGAGGTCAGCCTTTGGACGGTCATAGGCAGCCCCTCCACTTATGGTTTGGAAGTAAATAATGGGGTGATGCAAAAGTTGCACAAGTTTCGTTCGCTCATCACTTCATTCTCCGCAGAGATTCCTAACAAAACGGCTTATCAGTTGGCAGATTACATCCTTCAGTCGACAAATATTTTGGGAGAACTTATTGCGGATAACACGCCCGAGAGTATCAGCAGGCGTGATAACATAGAGGAATTGTTGAATGGCATCAATGATTTCACGCAACAACGCATCGAGGAGGGAGATTCTCGAATCTCTCTGACGGACTACTTGTCGGATGTCTCTTTGCTTACAGACCAGGATGCAGATGATGGAGGTGACAACCAGAAGATTACCTTGATGACTATTCATTCGGCCAAGGGACTTGAATTTCCTGCTGTATATATTGTGGGTATGGAAGAAAATCTGTTCCCAAGTCCTATGTCGCTCAATTCCATGAGAGATTTGGAAGAGGAGCGCCGGTTGTTCTATGTGGCCATTACCCGTGCTGCTCGTTGTGTGAATCTTTCTTACGCGCGTTCACGTTTCCGCTATGGTAAAATGGAGTTCAGCAGTCCGAGTAGGTTCTTGAAGGATATTGACGAACAGTATGTCGAGTGGTACAGAGGTGGTGGCAGTTTCTCACACGTTGAGCACTCTTGGAAGTCAAGGGGAGTTGACTCCTCTGATTCGAATCGTCAAGCCTATCGCCCGCAAGGCATTTTCTCTTCATCCTCAAGAAAAGAGGACATTTCAAAGACATTTGGTGCAGGCATCCTTCGTCCCTCTGCTCCATCCGGGCGGTCGACAGAGACCTCCCGCATGCGATCTCCCGGAAGTTCTTTCAGGCGTGTCAGTGTTGCGACTTCTTCGGGTACGACCATAGGGAAGACTGCTGTGCCTAAACTTGTTGTAGGCACACTCATAGAGCATGAGCGTTTCGGTATTGGTGAGGTAAAGGCTGTTGAGGGAACGGATGATAATGCCAAGGCCACTATCGAGTTCCGGCATGCAGGAGTCAAGCAATTGCTTCTTCGTTTTGCCCGTTTTAAGGTAATTGGATAAATTCTTCCTGTAAAATGATGGTGTTCTAGCAGAAATTACCTATTTTTGCATGTCGTTTCTGCGGTAATAGCTCAGTTGGTAGAGCATTGGCTTCCCAAGCCGAGGGTCACGAGTTCGAGTCTCGCTTACCGCTCTTACTCTCTCTGAAACCCCTTATCCCCCATTACTCAGTCTATCACGCTGGGGGACAAGGGGCTTCTCTTTCCAGATAGTTTCGTGCCCTCGCCTGTCCTTCTTGTTCTTGCGGTGTTTCAACCTCCTCTCATGTCTTTTTTCTTCAGTTGTGTTCCTTGAAGACCTCTGCGCTGGCTTTGAGGAAAAACAACCATGGTACGTATTGTATCAATCGTAAACCTACGTAAAAAACGTTCTTTACCGAATCTTTTTGCTCTCTCCGAATTTTCCCTTTTTCTCCGTACTATTTACGTTTTCTTCCGAACCTGTTCCCGGACTTATGAAAATAGTCGATCTGCATTTTTTTTTTTGACCACCTGTCTGACCACCAAGTTTAGCAACATCTAAAGACATATTCAAGTCGATATTCAATAATGGTTTATCCACACGTTGTAGAACAATTGCAACAGCCCAATGATTGGCTTTTCCAGATGCCTTCGATACGGTGTATATAGGGTGCGAGAAGTTTCCGCAGGGCGAGGTGTCAAATTTGTCTGTGGATGTGAATGAGATAGTATAATAATAGCCTTGTAATTTTTCCTTGCAAGGCTATAAAGGGTTATATATGGAATACGTCTTTGAGTTTCTTTACTTCTTCTTCAAGTTTTTGGGGATTCTGCTTTGCCAGTTTCTTTAAGTTAAGTAGCTTCC